>DATGJA010000434.1:0-2863 GCA_035295445.1 Polyangiaceae bacterium
CTGCGCCTCGACGTCCTCTTCCCGTTCGATGGCGGCCTGGCCGAGGGCGCCGACCTCGCGTCCGTTCCGATCGAGCGCCACCCAGGCGACGGCCCACGCGTCGTCGAGCGTTACTCGCTCGACAAGGACGGCATCGTGAGCGTCACCATCCGCAACGCGGACACCGGCTACGAACGCGTATATCGGGTCGGCGAGGGCGCGTGAGCGCGGCGGGAGATCGATGACCCTTCAAGGTTCTCGCGCGTAGATCCAGACTTCGCGGCCCGTCGAGCCGTGGATCTCTCGGCACGCGAGGGGCCACGGGAGCGAGCACGTGGCGCGCAGGACGCGGCGATATCCGTACGCGCCGTCGCGCAGGGCGCGCAGCAGGCTCCGCGAGACGGGGTCCCGGTACGACATCAAGCCGTACGGGTGCGGCCTCGCGGGCTCGGAGGACTCGACGTTGCTGAGCTCCGTGGCGAGGACGATCACGTCGGGGTGACGCGGGCGCGGGTCCATCGCCGGGTCGACGAGCTCGCGGATGCCGGCGATGCGCTGGCGGTCATCGATCGGCTCCACGCCCGGCCGTACGGCCGACAGACCGTCGGGGACGCGCGGGAGGAAGATCGGGCCCCCGAGGACATCGACGTCCGTTCCTCGTGGCAACGACGCCAGGAAGCGCTCCGCCACGTAGCGCGGGTCGGCGACGAGCGTCGCGTCCACCGACGCCATGGCGACGAGCGCCGGCCCCAGGCCCGCGACGGCCGCCCCGACGACGGGCGGTCGTCCCCAGGCCTTGCGCAAAGCGTCGAGCGCGATCGCGGCGTACGGGGCGAGGAGGAGGCTCTCGGGGAGCAGGAAGCGTTCGTCGCTGCGCCGGGCGGCGTACGTGAAGCATACGGCGAAGGACGCCGCGGCCACCGCCGGCAAGGTCGCGCGGGGGCGGTCTCGCCGCTGGACGAGGACGAGCGTCAAGCCGACGACGGCGGCGGCCGCGATGGGCCACGACGCCAGCGACGGAATCCTCGCGAGGGCGTCCCGCGTGAGCGAGACGGCGCCCGCGAGGCCGCGCGGATATTCCGCCCACGTCTGGCTCGCGGGACCGAAGAGCATCGCCACCCGGCGGCGAAAGCCGAGGGGGTTCACGATCGCGCCGGAGACCGCCAGGTAGACGACAACGGCGATCGCGAAGCCGCGCGCGACGGCAGGACGAAGAGGGGACGCTCGCCGCGTAAGCCACGGAACGACCAGGAGCGCCCACGGCACCGGGGCCAGGAGCGCCGCGGCGGCCTGGTCCTTCGTCAACGCAGCGGCCGCCGCGTAGAGCAGCGCTCGCCCTTCGCGCGGCTCGCCCGCCATGACCCGGTCGAGCTCGACGAGCGTCCAGATCACCCAGAAGAAGCTCGGGACGTCGAGGTTGCCCGTGCGCGCGTAGTAGACGAACGTGGCGTTCGCGCCGGCGGCCGCGCCCGCGACCACGCCGATCCATCGGCCAGCCAGGCGCGTCCAGAGCCGCATGGTGGCGCAGAGGATCCCGAAGGCCATGGCCGCCGTGAGGAGCCGGGCGCTCACCTCGATCCCCGTCATGTATACGGGGCGAATCAGCTCTTCCGCCAGCGCGTCCATTCCGAGTCCCACCCGGCTCGCGGCGACCGCCATCCATGGGAGCGACAGCAGGGTCAAGAGCAGCATGTGGAGCGGCGGATAGTTGTGAAAGTGTCCGGGAGTGTACGTCTCGACGATCGCCCCCAGGCCGCACGAGCGAGGCGAGATCGAGTCGGCGGCCCACGTCTCCGACGACGGCAACCCCCACGTGAAACCCACCGCGAGGAAGGCAGCGAACGCGCCGAGGACGGTCGCGCGCGCGCGGTCAAGCACGGGCCGGCCCGGGGAGGCGCCACCAGAACACGGAAGCGACGACGACGTACGTGATCGAGGTCGACAGGGCGATGCCCCCGAGGCCGAGCGGCCCGACGAGGAGCAGGTTCAGGCCTGCGTTGAGGGCGCTGTTGAGCACGCCCATGCTCGGCATGATCCGGCTGTTCTGAAGGGCCACGTGCGCTCGGGCGAGAACGAGCAGGGCGCCGAACGGGGCCACCCCCGCGAGCGCCCACGGGAGCACGCTCGCGATGCGCGCGACCCCGGACGCATCCATCGCCCCGTGGAGGAAGAGCAGCGAGCACAGGGGCCCGCGCGCGAGGGCGAGGGCGCCCGAAGCGACGGCCAGGATCGCGACGACCGCGGCCAGCGTCTCCTTCGTCGTGGCGAGGAAGCGCGCCGGGCGCGCCGTCTCTTCGGCAAGACGCGTGAGAAGCACCGGAAAGAGGGTCGCCTGCAGGACAGAGGTGGGGAGGGACGCGACGTCGGTGGCGTACCTCAGGATCGTGCCGCCGCCGACCACGGCCGCGAGGCCGGCGACGAGCTGGTCGACGACCGGGTTGATTCGGGTGATGAGCGAACCCGCTACCTCGAGGCGCACGAGGCGCAACATGCGCTGCACGGGCTCCAGCCGTTGCAAACTCGGGCGCGCGCGAACCCCGAAAGCGTTCGCGGCAACCCAGGCGAGAAGCGCGATCGCCAGCGTGTCTCCGGCGATGACGGCGCACGGGATCGCGACGACCCCGAGCGCACGCCGGCTCGAGTAGAGGAGCGACAACGTCAAGGCCATGCCGACTCCGCTGCACAAGGGGTGGGCGCGGAACCGCCCGCGCGCGTTCAAGAGGCCGACGTAATAGCTGCGAATCCCGGTCACCAGGACGCCCACAGCCATCGCGACCACGAGCGCATAGGCGAGCCGGCTCCCCTTCGACGCGAGGGCGAGCCCCGCCGTCGCGAGCGAACCGGTGGCCGCGGCGACTCCCCCGCCGATGATCAGCGTGTAGCC
>DATGJA010000435.1:0-12059 GCA_035295445.1 Polyangiaceae bacterium
GCGTAGCCCGCCACCGCCGCCACGACCGGCTTCGACAGCATCATTCGCGTCGGCCCCATCGGCCCGGGCCCGTCGGCCTCGACTCGGTTGGGGCTGCCCGCTGCGGCCGCGACCAGGTCCGCGCCCGAGCAGAACGTGCCGCCTTCTCCCCAGAGGACGGCAACGTCCGACCCTTCGTCTGCGTCGAACCGCTCGAACGCGGTCACCAGCTCGCCGGCCGTGGCTCGGTCGACCGCGTTGCGGCGGGCGGGGCGGTGCAGGATGACGGTGGTGACGCGCTGCGAGGTCTCGGTTCGAACGGACATGGCTCGAGTGTAGTCTCGAGCGATCCGATGGTCCTCGCGTTCCCCGAGTACGACCGCTACGACGCAGTCGGCCTGGCGGACCTCGTCCGTCGACGGCAGGTATCGGCGTCCGAGCTGGTGAACGCGGCGATCGAACGCATCGAGCGGCGCGACAGGTCGTACGGCGCGGTGGTCCACCGGATGTTCGAGAAGGCGCGCGCCGCGGCGGCAGGGCCTCTGCCCGACGGCCCCTTCCGGGGGGTGCCGTTCTTGCTCAAGGACCTCGTGGCCGCGTATCGCGGCGAGCCGCGGACGAGCGGCTCGAGGTTCTTCGGGCGGTGGGCGCCGGCCGAGCACTCCGAGCTCGTCGAGCGCTTCCTGCGCGCGGGCGTGGTGGTGCTGGGCAAGACGAGCACCTCGGAGCTCGGCATCCTACCGGTGACGGAGACGGCGCGCTTCGGACCGACCGCTAACCCATGGGACCTGTCGCGCACCGCCGGAGGGTCCTCGGGGGGCAGCGCCGCCGCGGTGGCAGGCCGCCTCGTCCCGATGGCGAGCGGAGGGGACGGCGGGGGATCCATCCGGATTCCCGCGGCGTGCTGCGGCGTCTTCGGCCTCAAGCCCACGCGCGGCCGCAACCCGACCGGTCCCTCCGAAGGAGAGGGTTGGGAGGGATTCACCGTCGAGCACGTCCTCACGCGCAGCGTTCGAGACAGCGCGACGATGCTCGACGCAACCGCGGGTCCGGACGTCGGTGCGCCGTATTTCGCCGCGCCGCCCGCGCGTCCGTTCGTCCAGGAGGTCGGGGCCAGGCCCGGGCGCTTGCGCGTCGTGGTGAGCGTCGAGCCGGTCCTCGCAAAGTCGGTGCACCCCGAATGTCGCGCTGCGGTCGAGGACGCCGTCGAGCTCCTTCGCCGGCTCGGACACGAGGTCGTCGAGGCCGCTCTGCCCATCAACGGAGACGTCTTCCTCCGGGCCATGCTCACGATGCTCGCCGGGCAGACCGCAGCCGAGGTGCGCGACGCAGAGGCGCTCGTCGGCCGCAAGGCGGGCATCCGCGACTTCGAGACCTCGACGTGGATCTTGCGCGTCCTCGGCGAGGCGTGTTCGGCCGGCGAGTACCAGATCGCGGTGCGTACCTTGCGGCGCGAAGCCCGGCGCGTCGCGACTTGGGCCGAGCCCTACGACGCGTGGCTCACGCCCACGCTCGGCTGTCCAGCGGTACCGGTCGGCGCGCTCGCTTCGCGAGGGGCGCTCGCCGTCGCGGAGCGGCTGGTCGCGAACCTCGAGCTCGGCCGGCTGGCGAAGATCCCGTGGGTGGCCGATAAAGTAGCTTCGCGCATCTTCGCGTTCGTCCCGTACACACCCTTCGCGAACGCCACCGGGCAGCCCTCCATGTCCGTCCCCCTGTTCTGGAACGCCGCGGGCTTGCCCGTCGGCGTGATGTTCACGGGTCGATACGGGGACGAGGCGACCCTCTTTCGCCTCGCGGCGCAGCTCGAAGAAGCTCGCCCTTGGTCCAACCGCGCGTCGCCGGGGCTATGACGGCGCGCGGTCGTCGGCGAGCCTATGGAGGGTGATCCCCTTCGTCTCGGGGAGCAGCCACACCCACGACGCCGTCGCGAGCGCCAGCACGAGCGGCACCCCGAGGCCTCCTGCGAGGCCCGCGCGCACTACGGCTGCGTCCACGAGGATCGGCGCCAGCACCTGTGCGGCGCGCGCCATGTTGTAGGTGGTCCCCATCGCCGTCGCCCGCACCTCGCTCGGGAAGAGCTCGGCCAGCAGGGCGCCGAAGCCTGCGGTGCACCCCGAGCCGATGCCCAGGCAGAACATCGTCGCCCAGAAGAAGGGCGGATGCGCCGAGAGCCACGGCCAGGCGAGCGCCAGCGGCGCCAGCGCGCACGCGGTGAGGACTGAATACGCCGCGAAGGCGGGGCGCCGCCCGAACCGATCGGAGACGGCCCCGAAGGACATCATCCCGAGGAACTGGCCGACCTGCGCCGTCAGCATCCACGTGAGCGACCGACCGAGCCCCTGGTGCATCTCGTCGCGCAAGAAGCCAGGCAGCCATATGTAGCAGCTCCAGTAAGTGCCCAGCTTGAAGACTCCGAGCACCCACGCGAGCAGCATGCGCGATCCCACTCGCGCGCGACGCAGCTCACCGACGGCGACGTTCGACCGCATCGCCGGCTGGTCCGGCAGATGGACCGACCGGCGCGCCACGAGCGCGATGAGCGCGGTGAGGCTCGACGCGAGCAGGACATTGCGCCAACCGAAGCGCGGCAAGAAGACGTAGCCGGCGATTGCCGCGATCGCCGCCCCCAGAGGCTCGCCGGCCTGCAAGGCGGCCGACCAACGGCCGCGTTGCGTCGGTTCGGCCGCCTCGGCCACCATCGCGTGGCCGATCGCCCACTCGCCGCCGACCCCTAACCCGACGATGGCACGTCCCGCCACGAAGGCGGTGGTGGTCGGGGCGAGGCCGCAGAAGAGCGAGCCGGCCGAGTAGATGAGGACGGTCCACGCGAGCATCGTGCGCTTGCCGAACCGGTCGGCCAACCCGCCGGCGACGATTCCGCCGAAGCCGGAAGTCAGCAGCGCCACGCCGAGCAACCATGCCTTGGCGCTGTGCGACAGACCGAGGTCTCTGGCGACGTCCTGCACGATGTAGCCGAGGAGGACGAGGTCGTAGAAGTCGAACGTCCAACCGAGGAGCGCGAATCCGTAGACGGGTCCGATCGGCCGCTTCACGCGTGCGGCCCCCCGTCGGCACGTCCTCTCTGGCGGAGGACCTCGTAGAGACCGATGGCCACGGCGACGGACGCGTTGAGCGACCCGAGCGGGTCCGCCATGGGAACGCGCACGAGAGCCTCGCACGCGCGCTTCACCGTCTTGCGAAGGCCCTTGCCCTCGGCGCCCACCACGAGCACTACGCCGCGCGCGAGGTCGACGCGGTCGATCGACGCCGGGCCTCCCATGTCGAGCCCGACGACGAAGAGGCCCCGCGCGCGAAGATCTTGGAGGGCCGGGGGGAGGGATGGGACGCGACACAGCGTCGCGTGCTCGACGGCCCCGGCCGACGCGCGGAACGTCGCGGGCGACAGCGGGGCTGATCGGTGCTCCGGCCAGACCACGGCCGTCGCGCCCATTCCGACCGCCGATCGAATGACCGCGCCGAAGTTTTGGGGGTCTTGAACCTCATCGAGGGCGACGACGAGCGCCCCCTGGTCCGCGTTCAGTCGATCGAGCGGCTCGAAGCGCAGCTCGCTCGCGAACGCGATGGCCCCCTGATGGCGAACTCCGCGCGCCATGCGGTCGAGCTCCGCACGCTGCGCACGTTCCACCCGTGCGCCGCGGTCGTGGGCGTAGCGCGCGAGGGCGTCGAGCTGGGGCGTCGGGCGAGCGCCGTCGGTCTCGATGACGACGCGCGCCAACGCGCCCCCGTGCGCGCGGATGGCTTCGCGCACGGGCTGGAGGCCGCAGATGAGGCGCGCGCTCAAGGGCCGCCGCGAGCGGATCTACAAGCAGGAACAAAGCGGATCGCCGGGCGTGCAGTTGCAGGGCTTGCCCGCTCCGCCGCCGCCACCGCCAGGCGGTTTCGCCGCCGGAGCCCCGCCGCCTCCGCCCACCGCGCGGCGCGGCTCGTTCCGCTGGCTCTGCAGGCTCGTGAGCTTTTGCTGCTGCTCCGCGAGCTGCGCCTGCAGGGCCGCGATTTTTTCGGGATCCTTGGTGTTCTCGAGCTCCGACTGGAGGGCGCGCTTTTGCGCCTCGGCCTGGTCCATCGCCGCTTGGAGCTCGTTGGCGCGAGCCGCGGCGAGGTTGGCCTTGTCGATGTTCTGCTTAATGAGGACCCCACCTCCGATGGCGCCTCCGAAGAGCAGGATGCCCAGGCCGACCAAGAAGAACTGAAGCCGCTTCTTGTGCTTGTCCTGGCTCATCGCGTGGAGCTGCCGCTCGTGCTCCTGACGGGCGGTCATCTCCGCGAGGCGGGCCTTGGCTTCGGCCTCGGTCTTCGCGCGCTGGATCGCGGCGTCTTGGACCGCCTGGAGCTCCGCCTTGCGCTTCTCCTCCTCAAAGACGCGGCGTTGCTTGTCGTCCTCCTCGGCCCGAAGGCGCGCCTGCTCTTCCTCCTGGCGCCGTCGGATCTCGTCGACCCGTCGCTGCTCTTCCTCACGCGCTCGACGCTCGGCCTCGACCTTCTCTTGCTCTTCGCGGCTTTGCGCGTCGCGCAAGATTTCCTGGATGGAGACCATCACCGAGGTTTCTTGCCGTTCTGCCATGTTGCTCTCTTCCTCAACGCGCGCTGCAGGATCCCGGCCGCGCGAGCGCGCGCCGAGAACGCGTTGGGGCGCACTCTAGCGCCCGCCTGCCGCACGAGTAAACGTACCGATTTGTGACGGCGTTCGCAAACGCCGCGGCGCGCCTTCACGACGCAGGTCTTGGGGGGAGATCCTCTCCCCCCAAGCCCCCAACTTCGCCGTGCTACCGTGGCCGGTCATGGCCGAGAGCGTCAATGCGCACATCACCGGAACGGTGTGGAAAATCGAGATCAAGGCGGGCGATCCGGTCGCGGAGGGGCAAGTCTGCGTCATCCTCGAGTCGATGAAGATGGAGATGCCCGTCGAGGCTCCGCGTGCGGGCAAGGTCGAGAAGGTGCTCGTCAAGGAGGGCCAGGCGGTCGATGAAGGCGAGACCCTTCTGACGCTCGAGTGAGACGCGCGCGCCGCGCAAGCGGCTGGATTCCCGACATCGCGCAATCCATCGCTGATCGCGATAATATGGCCGGGTGAAGTGGGGTCTGATCGGGGTGAGGGCTGGCCTTTGGGCCGGCGTGACCGGTCTTGCTGCTTGCAGCAGCGCCGCCAAGCTGCAGGGGCAGGGCGGGGCGTGCCTGACCACCGACGACTGCCGGATGGGTCTCGTCTGCCTCCTCGACGCCGGTGTCTGCTCGAACGACCTGAACTCGCTCGTTCACGTGGAAGACGCCGCAGCCAAGGCCGACGCCCCGGGTGACGCCGCCACGGACGTTCCGGCCGCCGACGCACCGATCGACGACGCCGCTCTGCCGGACGACGCGCCGGCGCCGACGATGGACTCGGGAGCTACGGACGCCGGGCAGCCGCCCGCGGACGGTCCGGCTGAGTAACGTAGCTCACTCGCGCCAGAGAAACTTCCATGGGTTGTGCTTGAGGTCGCGCACCATCTCTTGCATGTCGTCGTAGATTTCCTCGTCCATGACGAGGCCGCCGATGGTGCCCTCGCCCTTCTTGATGTGCTGGACGATCGCCTGAGCGTCGGCCGCGGTGGCGTTGGCGCGCTCGGCGAGCTGTGCCACGTCGGTGAGCGTCTTGCGGATCTTCTGCTGCTCGTCCGGGTTGCCCACGGTGTCTGAGAGGCGGTCGAGGTTCGCGAGCGCCTCGCGGGCGTCCTTGAGCATCGGCCCGGAGTCCTCTCGAATCTGGGTCGTCAGGTGGTCGAGGTTGTCGACGATCCGGGCGACGCGCGGGTTGTCGACGTAGTTGACTCGCGCGTCGTGGGCGAGGTCTCGGGCCTCGGCCGTGGCCTCTTCGACGTTCGCGATGATTCGATCGATTCGCTCCCGATTGCCGCTCACGATCACGTTGAGCCCTCGCAACAAGCCCGCCGTGTTGACCGCGATGTCCGAGAGGGTGTCGCGGTTGTTCCGGATGGCGGTCATCGTCGTATCGAGCAGCTCGTAGGCCTTGGCGAAGAAGAGGTCGAGCCGCGGCGGGTCGATGCCCTTGACCTCCGCTTCCTCTCCGAGCAGCGGCTTCTCGGGGCTGCCCGGGTCGATCGCGAGAAACTGCTCGCCGAGCACCCCCTGCGTGGTCACGTAGAAATCGGCGTCCGTGTGGATCGCGTCCTTGACGCGCTCCTCGATGGCGAGGGTCGAGCGAACGACCACGCGGCGTCCGGTCTTGGGGTCGACCTTGCCGCCCAGGAACGCGAGCTCCTTGACGCTGCCGACCTTGACGCCGCCGATGCGCACGGCCGCCCCGGACTGCAGGCCGCCGGGGTTGTCGAAATCGACGTAGACCCGGTACGTCTTCTCGAAGCTCAGGCCCCCCATGACGAGGACGAATCCCCCCAGGATGAGGAGCGACAGCAGGATGAGCGCGCCGACCTTGGCCTCGACGGACCTCTCCTGCGCCATGCGTGTGGAAAAGTTACATCAAAAACGACCCGCGAATCAGGCGATGAAGGGACTTCACAGATCCATTGGGCCGTGGGCCTCGCCGCGGATGAACTGCCGCACGACGCCGTCGGTGCTCGAATGGAAGTCCTCGCGCGTACCCTTGAGGTGCACACGGCCCTTGTAGAGCATGACGATTCGGTGAGCGATCGAGAAGATGCTTGCGAGGTCGTGGCTCACGACGATGGACGTCACGCCCAGCTTGACCGAGAGCTCGTGAATGAGGGCATCGACGCGCCGCGCGCTGACCGGGTCGAGCGACGTCGTCGGCTCGTCGAAGAGGACGTAACGCGGGTCGAGCGTGAGGGCCCGCGCGATCGCCACGCGCTTGCGCATCCCGTCGCCGAGCTCGGAGGGGTAGCGGTCGCCGAATTCGTGCATCCGCACGAGCTCCAGCCGCTTGCGTGCTTCGTCGAGCGCGGCGCGTTTGGAGAGTGCCTTGTGCTTGCGCAGCGGCAGCGCCACGTTCTCGACGCAGGTCATCGAGTCGAACAGAGTCGAGTGCTGGAAGACCATCGCGCACTTCTTGCGGATGGCCGCCATCTCGCGCTCGGTTTTGCGCGCGATGTCCTCGCCGTCGAGCCAAATCTCGCCGGCGTCCGGCGACAGCAGCCCCACGAGGTGCTTGATGAGGACGCTCTTGCCCACGCCCGAGGCGCCGACGATAAAGAGCACTTCGCCGTCGCGAACCTCGAACGAGACGTCGTGCAGCACAGCCTTGCTGCCGAAAGCCTTGTGGATGTTCTTGAACTGGATCACCCGCTCTACTTGACGATCTCGGCGTGCTTGATCGCGTCGAGCTTCGGGAACTGCGCGTCGAGGTAGGTGTTGCCCTGCGCCTGGATCAGCCCCTGATTGGGAGATTCGCCGTAGCCCTTGTAGAACCCGTCGACCACATCCATCCCCTGCACCACGCGGCCGAAGGGCGCGAAGCTGTTGTCGAGCCGCGAGTTGCTGTCCGAGTAGTTCACGAAGACCTGCGTCGACCTCGAATTTGGCGTAGGCCGCTGCGCGAAGGTCACGTACCCACGCTTGTTCGACTGCTTGATCGGATCGTCCGGGATGCCCATCTCCTGCCACTTCGCGTTCACGGCCGGGTCTCCGCTGATCCCGAACTGTACCATGAAGCCTTCGATCGCCCGGAAGCAGCGGGTGTCGTCGAAGAAGCCGACCTTGACGAGGTTGTAGAAGCGATCCGCCCCGTTGGGCGCCCAGTCGCGGTGCACCTCGACCACGAAGTCCCCCTTGGAGGTCGTGAACTTGGCCTTGTAGAGGTCGGGCGCCTTCTCCTTCGCCTTGGACGGGTCGAGCAGGGCGGGGTGCAGCACCGAGGCGAGGGGGCCCGCCTCCTTGGGCGCGGCCGGGGGCGCGGGGGGCGTCGGCGTGGCGGGTGCCGCGGCGCCGGGGGGCGGGGTCGTGAGGGTCGAGGCCACGGTGGCCGTGGCGGCGGCCGCCGCGTTCTCCGTCGCCTCGCCGGGCTCCGGCTCGTGCTTCGAGCACGCGGCGAGCGCGAGTGCGCCGGCGGCGAGCAGCGTCAAGGTGGGCTTCATGGCGGGGCGTATATCACTTCGCGCCGAACGCCAGCAACGCGGCCGTGGAAATCAGTGCGTTCAGGATGATGATGGCGAGCGAAGAGTTCACGACGGCCCGGGTAGTTGCCCAGCCGACGCCCTCGCTGCCGCCGAAGGTCGACAGGCCGCAGTGACCGCTCACGATCGGAATGGCCGCGCCATAGGCCACGCTCTTCGACATGCCCGTCACGACGTCCGACCAGGACACGAGCGACACGTTGCAGAACGTGCGAAGCGATACGTCGAACGCGAAGTGCGCGGTGAGCGCGCCGGTGGAGAACGCGACGAGGCCTGCCCACACGACGAGCGCGCCGCTCATGACGATGCTCGCCAGGAACCGCGGCACGACGAGGAAGTCGACCGGATCCGCGGCGCACATCCGCAACGCGTCGACCTGCTCGGTCACGACCATGGATCCGATCTCGGCGGCTATGCCCGCCCCGACGCGCGTCGCCAACATCAGCCCTCCGAGCGAGGCGGCGATGTCGCGAACGAGGAGCTGCAGGTACGTCGCGCCAAGCATGGTGAAGTCGGGGACCACGCGGCGGATTTGAAGTCCGCTTTGGTAGACGAGGATCATGCCGAGGAAGCCGAGCGTGATCGACACGAAGAACATGGACCGGTTGCCGATCTCGAACATCTGCTCGACGACGGCGCGCCGTTCCCATCGGCGGCGGGCGACGCCGACGAGGACGCGTACGAAGACGGAGTAAAGATCGCGACCACCCACGAAGAGTTCGATCGACGTCGCGCCAAGGGACGATACGAGGCCGGCCGCGGGGGGAGAGGCTTGCGCGGTCATCCGAGGATGAAACTCATGAAGTAGTCGAGGACGAACACCCCGGCCGCGCTGGCCACCACCGTCGCGTTGACGCTCCGTCCGACGCCCGGGGCACCCCCCGTCGTCGACAGCCCGAAGTGGCAGCTCGAGAGCGCGATGACCAGGCCGAACGAGAGGCTCTTGACGAGACCGTTCGCGACGTCGGCGAAGCCCAGGAGGCCGCCCGTCAGCCCGTTGTAGAACGTCTGCGGCTCGATCTGCAGGAGCGCGTAGCCCGTCCACGCGGCGCCGAACAAAGCGAGCGCGTCGGCGAACAGCGTCATCATGAAGAGCGTCGACACGATCCCGATGAAGCGCGGCAGGACTAGGAACGCGATCGGATCGATCGCCAGCACCCGCATCGCGTCGATCTGCTCCGTGACGACCATCGTCCCGATCTCGGCCGTGTTGTTGGCGCCGACGCGGCCGGAAATCATCAGCGCCGTGAGCAGGGGCGCCACCTCGCGCAGGGTCCCGAAGCCGGCGCCCCACCCGAGCAAGCCCTGGGCGCCGTAGCGCTTCACGATGGGCGCCGCCTGGATCACCATGATGGCTCCGGTGAAGAGCGCCGTGACCACGACGATCGAGACCGACTTGACCGCCATCTTGTAGAGGCTTCGGACCAGCTCTGCCGAGTCGATGACCGGCGGCAGCGCGAAGAGGCGCCGCAGGACGCGCGCGAAGAGGATGGCCATCCCCCCCACGGTCCGTGCGATCGACAGGAACGCCGCCCCCGCTGCCTCTGCGACGCCTACAACGGGGCCCGGCGCGACTCGCGGGGGCGGCACCGCCTGAGCGGACATGGCTCGACCGACGATACTACATTCCGAGCCAGTCGATCACCGCTGCCGCCGCGAGCTGCGACCCGTCGTCGAGCAGCCCGACGACGAGGAACGCGCGCAGGCCGAGCGCGAAGCCGTCGATAGTGCGGCGCGTCCTCGTGAAGTGCAAGAGAACGACGAAGTGCTGAATCCCGAGGTTCCATAGGGCGAAGACGGCCGCGTCGCGCGAGGACGGCGGCCAGGCGCGCTCGAGGGCCTTGCCCGAGAGGCGCCGCTCGTCAAAAAGGACGATCGCCCACGTCGCCGGGAGCGTCACCGTCCACGACGCGATGATCTGGACAAGCTCGAGGTTGCCGGGCGTCACGTTTGGTCTCGTCGTCCGAACTCTCGCTTTGCTCGAGCGTGCGGAGATGGTCGGGTGCGTCGTCCGAGCTCTCGCTTTGCTCGAGCGTGCGGACTCACCGCGCCGACCCGGACAGGATGATCCCCATGCGCATCACCATCGTCATCCGCCGCCCGGTGTCGTCGGGCGACTGCCCCGACACGATCATCGTCGTCATCCCGTCGAAGGTCGTCTGCGGGACGAGGTGGGCCAGGTCGAACCGGATCTTCGCGTCGCCCGACGCGAGCATCGACTCCATTCGCGGCTGTGCGCCCAGAGGCGCCGTCGGCCCCCGGAGGAGCTGTGGCGGAGCCGTCTGCGCCAGAACGTCGTCGAGCGCGCCGCGCGTCCCTGCCAGCTCCTCGAGCGTGAACGTCTCGCTCTGGTTGACCCGCGAGTCCTTGCCGGCCAAAGCCGAGAGCTTCTGCCACTTGGCGCCGACGCCGACTTCCTCTTGCGGGAACGGGGCGGCCAGGTCGCGGAGCGTCTGGCGCATCTGCTCGACCATCTGTCCGGTGCCGCCGCCGTCGCTGACCGACTCCGGCGCGATCGCGATGTCCTTGGCGATCCCCTGGGCCGTCACCGTGACCGATCCGGACAGCCGCTCGATCATCGAGACCTCTGTCTTCATCCCGTCGGCCACCCGCCGGGGCACCTTGGGGTCCGAGGTGGGCACGTCGGTCGACTCGATGCGCCACGCGTACTGCATCTCGCCGTCCGTCGAAACGGTGCCCGGCTCGATGCCGACGACGACGTGCACGGCGGGCAGGGGGATCTCTGGCTGCGTGGCGTCGTCGGATCGGGCGGACACCGTCGTCAGCAGGTCCATCACGAGCTGCTCGCGCCCGCCCGGGCGCCATGCGTACCGCAGCTTCCGGCGCGGCGCCTTGCCCGCGTCGATCAGCTTGACGGTCGCCATCGGCAGCCCGGGTGGTTCGCCGGCCGCGGTCGCGCGGGAGGGTGCTGCCGCGAGGACGGTCGCGACGGACCCGTCGGACCGCTCCGCGGCCGATCGCACTTTGGAGCATGCGAAGGCCATGGCGGCGAGGCCGACCCACGCGACCGCGACCTTCACAGCGGCCCCTCCGTGAGGCCGTGGACGAACTGGCGAACCAGGGGCTGCTCGCAAGCACGCGCCTCCGCCGTCGTCCCGTCGAACACGACCTCCCCGCGGTGCATCATGCCGACGCGGTCAGTGACGGTGAGCAGCCGATCGAGATCGCTCGACACCATGACGACGGTAGCGTGCGTCGCGATCTGCTCGGAGCGCAAGAGGTCGAAGATCTTCTGGGATGTCACCGGATCGAGCCCTGCCGCGGGCTCGTCGTAGAGCACGATGGGGGCTCGGGTCACCGTGGCGCGCGCGACGCCGACCCGCTTGCGCTGGCCGCCGCTCAAGCCTGCCGGCATGCGCGGCTCGAAGCCCGCGAGCGAGACGCACGAGAGCCGCTCGGCGACGCGCTCGCGCACCTCCGCCTCGGACGGGTGGTAGAGACGCCGCAGCGGAAACGCAACGTTGTCGAAGACGGTGAGGTGATCGAAGAGCGCGTTGTTCTGGAAGAGCATGCCGACGCGCTTGCGGATCTCCTGCAGCGCCGATTCGGACGCGCTCGTGACGTCGTCCTCGCCGATGTGGACGCTGCCGCGGTCGGGCTTGAGCAGGCCGGTGATGACCTTGAGGAGCACGCTCTTGCCGCTCGCTCCCGGGCCGATGAGGCCGTAGAGACATCCCTGCGGGACGTCGAGGTTCACGTCGCGGAGGAGCGAGCGCGGCGGCTCCCCCGGCTTGTGAACGGACTTGCCGATGCCGCGCAGACGAATCACGGAGGTGCGTCGCGGGCCGCGGCGCGCGCTTGCACGAGCCGGGCATAGAGCAGCACGCTGGCCCCGGCGAGAGCGGCCACGAGGACGACGAGGCCGGCCAGCGCGGCCTGGAGGTTCTTGACCGACGCGCGCGCGACGGCGATGGGCCCGACGTGGGCGAGACCCTCGGCGCCCGGGGACGGGGG
>DATGJA010000436.1:0-10841 GCA_035295445.1 Polyangiaceae bacterium
GTCGGGACGATCAGCCAGCGGCAAGCGCCCGTGCTCAAGCGAATCTACGAGCAGATGATGGAACCCAAGTGGGTGCTCGCCTTCGGGACCTGCGCGGCGAGCGGCGGCTTTTACGACAACTACACGACGGTCCCCGGGATCGACAAACTCGTTCCGACGGACGTCTACATCCCGGGCTGTCCGCCGCGTCCCGAGGCGGTTCTCGACGGTCTCATGCTGCTCCAGGACAAGATCGCGCGAGGCGAGCGGCGGCCGGCCGTCGTCAAGCCGCGCTTCGATCCGGTCGAGCACGCCGAGTCGCTCGTGCAGATCCGGCGGTCCGCCAGGGACCCGCGGGAGGTGCTTCCCGCCATGGCGCGCGAGCAGGCCTTGGCGCGGGGGGACGTCAAGTGAGCGAGCTAGTGCTCCAGAAGCTCCGTGAGCGCTTCGGCACCGCCATCCTCGAGACCCACTCGGACTTCGGGGACGACACGGCCGTCGTCTCGCCCGACCACTGGAAGGCCGTCTGCGAGTTCTTGCGCGACGATCCGTCCCTCGATTTCGACATGCCGATCGATCTGTGCGGCGTGGACTACCCGGGGCGCCCGCCCGCGCTCCCGCGGATGGAGGTCGTCATGCACCTCTACTCGGTCGGCAAGGGTCACCGCGTCCGGATCAAGGCCCGCGTGGGCGACGAGGACATGGAAGGGGCGGAGATCGACAGCGCGACGTCGGTCTGGCCCGGGCTCAACTGGCTCGAGCGCGAGGTCTGGGACATGAGCGGCGTGCGCTTCCGCGGACACCCGGACCTGCGGCGTATCCTGATGTACCCGGAGTTCGAGGGGCACCCCCTGCAGAGGACCTACCCGGCGGACCGCACCCAACCCCTCGTGCCGTACCGCACGGAGGAGGAGGCCGGGCTGCCGCTCAACAAGATCGCGCCGTTCGGTGCGGACGAAGGCATGCCGTTCGGCCGTCAATCGACCCCCCAGCCGGACGACGTCTGACCGCGCCGCGCCCCGCTGTCCCAATCGAACCCCCCAAGGTCATGGCCGAATGGAAGCGTTAGACGTCGATCTCGAGGAAGGCGAGCTCGAGCTCCCCGCAGAGCCGATGCACCTCAACATGGGGCCGTCGCATCCCGCGATGCACGGCACCGTGCGGATCGTCCTCGAGCTCTCGGGCGAGACGATCGTCAAAGCCGACGTGCAGATCGGCTACCTGCACCGCGGCTTCGAAAAGATGTGCGAACGCGGCACCTGGGCGCAGGTCTTCCCGTACGTCGACCGCCTCAACTACGTGTCGCCGATGCTCAACAACGTCGGCTACGCGCTGGCCGTCGAGAAGCTCTGCGGCCTCGTCGTCCCCGACCGCTGCCAATGGTACCGGATGGCGCTCGGCGAGCTCGCGCGGCTCAGCGACCACCTGACCTGCAACGGGGCGATGGCGATGGAGCTCGGCGCCTTCACGCCGTTTCTCTGGTTCGTCAAAGCGCGCGAGATGGTCTGGGACATCCTCGAGGAGGAAACGGGCGCGCGGCTGACCCACTCGTTCGGGCGGGTCGGCGGGATGGCCAAGGCGCCGTCGCCGGACTTCAAGGGCCTGTGCCGCGCGGCGCTGCCGAAGATTCTCGGACTGGTCGAAGAGGGCGAGAAGATGCTCCTCAAGAATCGCATCTTCATCGACCGCCTGGAGAACGTCGGCGCGATCAGCGCGGCCGAGGCGACGGCCCTCGGCTGGACGGGCCCTTGTCTGCGCGCGACGGGCGTCCCCTACGACATTCGCAAGGCGCACCCGTACCTCAAGTACGACGAGGTCGACTTCGACGTCCCGATCGGGACGAAGGGCGACACCCTCGACCGGTTTCTCGTCCGGCTCGCCGAGATCCGCCAGGCGAAGCGAATCATCGAGCAGAGCATCGACCGCATGGCCGACGAGGGCCCCGTCAACTGCGACGACCCGCGCGTCGTTCTCCCGGACAAGACGGACGTCTACACGACCATCGAGGCGACGATTCAGCACTTCAAGCTCATCATGGAGGGCGCCAAGGTCCCCAAGGGCGAGGTCTACTCGTACACCGAGGGCGGCAACGGCGAACTCGGCTACTACCTCGTCTCCGACGGAACGGGCACGCCGTATCGCGTGCGGATTCGGCCCCCGTGCTTCCAGGTCACCGGCGGCTTGCACCGTCTCCTCGAGGGCAGGATGCTCGCCGACATCGTCCCGACGTTCGGGTCGCTGAACATGATCGGCGGCGAGTGCGACCACTGACGTCCGCACGCTCGAGCGAAGCGAGAGTTCGGACGACCCACCCAACGCATCGGATCATCCCTTCACCCTTTTCGAGCCCGTTCAGCCCATGCCGACATTCAAACTCGACGGCAAGACGATCCCCTTCGAACCGGGCGACACGATCATCCAGGCCGCCTATCGGGAGGGGATCGAGATCCCCCACTACTGCTGGCATCCGGGGCTTTCGGCGCCGGCCAACTGCCGGATGTGCCTCGTCGAGATCTTGCCCAAGCCGGGCGCGCGGCCGCTCATGCTCGACGTGCTCCAGTGGGACGCGCGCGCGGGCGCGTACCGCACGACGCAGAAGCCCAAGCTCCAGCCCGCCTGCTACACCGCGGCGGCCGACGGCATGGACGTGCGGGGCGACACGAGCGAGCACGCGCGCAAGGCGCGCCACGACGTCCAGGAGTTCCTGCTCCTCAATCACCCGGTGGACTGTCCTATCTGCGACCAGTCGGGAGAGTGCAAGCTGCAGGACTACTGGCTCGAGTACGGCCAGTACCAAAAGCGGATGCGCGACGAGCCCGTGCACAAGCCCAAGGGCGTCGTCTTCGGTCCGACGATCGTCTACGACGGCGAGCGCTGCGTCATGTGCACTCGGTGCACCCGCTTCATGGCGGAGGTGGCCAAGGATCCCGTGCTCGACATGCGCGAGCGCGGCAACCTGAACGAGATCTTCGTGGCGCCGGGTCGACAGCTCGACGGGCACTACACGTTCATGACCGAGCACGTGTGTCCGGTCGGCGCGCTCACGACGAAGGACTTCCGCTTCAAGGCGCGCGTCTGGTTCTTGAAGACCGCGCCCGCGATCTGCCAGGGCTGCGCCACGGGCTGCAATGCCCACCTCGACTACGACCCCAGGTACAGCAAGGTGTACCGGTACCGACCGCGCGACAACGAGAAGGTCAACAAGTACTGGATGTGCGACGAGGGGATGCTCTCGTACAAAGAGGCGCACGAGGGTCGCCTCCTCGAGCCCAAGGTACGCGGGGTCGCGATGCCGACCGCGAAGGCGCTCGAGGAGATCAAGTCCCTCTTCGCCGGGGTCCCCAAGGACGTCGTCGCGATAGTCCTTTCGGCTTCCCACTCGCTCGAGGACAACTGGGCCCTGCTCGAGCTCGGGACCGTGCTCCTCGGAGCCAAGCACGTGTACGTCAGCGGTCGCCCGGACGGATATGCGGACGACATCCTCATTCATCGCGACAAGAACTCGAACACGCGCGGCGTGATGGAGCTCGCGCCCAACGCCAAGCCGCTCTCGGCGCTCGTCGCGGACGCGAAGGCCGGGCTCACGCACGTCCTCGCGCTCGGCGGCGCGGCTCCGTCCGACGTCGGCGACCTGCGTTCGCTGAAGGTCGTGACGGTCGCCGCGCACGAGGGCCCGCTCACGTCCATCGCGACGGTGGCGCTGCCCGCCGCGTCGTGGGCGGAGGCTTCGGGCACCTACGTGAACGCCAAGGGCATTCGCCAGGGCAGCGAGAAGGCCCTCGAGCCGCAGGGCGCGAGCAAGCCGGCCTGGCGCCAGCTCGCGGACGTGGCAGCGGCGCTCGGCTTCGAAGCGACGTGGTCGAAGCTCAGGCAGATCCGAACGAACCTCATCGGGACGGGCGCCGCCTCGTCCACCCCGGCCCTCTCGAACGCGCGCGCCGCGAGCGCGGAGTAGAGCGATGACCGCGACGCAGTTCATCTGGACGTTGATCAAAATCGCCATCATGGTCGGGTTCGTCCTGAACCTGGCCGGCATCCTGACGTGGGCCGACCGGCGTCAGAGCGCGATGATCCAGCACCGGATCGGGCCCAACCGGGCGGTCATCAAGGTGTTCGGCAAGGAGATCCGTGTTCTGGGTCTGCTTCACACGGCCGCGGACGGCATCAAGTTCTTCACGAAGGAAGACTTCATGCCGCCCAACGCGGACCGGCTCCTCTTCATCATGGCGCCGATGGTCGCCATGGGGACCGTTTTCGCGCTGCTCGCGGCGATCCCGTTCGGCGACACCGTCTGCCTGCACGAGTTCAAGCTCCACTGGCCGAACATCTTCGTCGGCGACGCGGTCCCGCGCTACGGCACCTGCGCGTTCGACGCCAAGAACGGCTATAGCCCCATCGAGCTGACCGTGGCCCCCCTGGGCGTGGGCATCCTCTTCATCTTCGCCATGGCCGGGCAGGGGATCATCGGCGCCGCGATCGCCGGGTGGTCGAGCGACAACAAGTTCAGTCTGATGGGCGCCCTTCGCGCGGCGAGCCAGATGGTCTCGTACGAGGTCACGCTCGGGATGTCGCTCATCGGGGCGATGATGATTTACAACACCGTTCGCCTCGACGACATGGTCCGCTGGCAGGGCGAGAACGCGTGGGGGATCTTCGTCCAGCCGCTGGCCTTCTTCCTCTTTTTTGCAGCGTCCGTGGCGGAGAACAAGCGCATCCCGTTCGACTTGCCCGAGGCCGAGAGCGAGCTCGTGTCCGGCTACTTCACCGAATACGCCGGGATGAAGTTCGGGATGTTCTACTTCGCCGAGTACGCGGAGATCGTGACGGGCTCGATGCTCATCGTGACGATCTTCCTCGGCGGCTGGGCCCTGCCGTTCTTCCACCGCGACGGGCTGACGATCGCGTTCGGGACGATGCGGCTTCTCTACGCGCCGGTTGCGCACGTGTGGATGACCGTCCTCGGCGTCCTCGTGTTCTTCACCAAGGTCGTGGTCGTCTGCTGGGTGCAATGCTTCGTGCGGTGGTCGCTGCCTCGCTTCCGGTACGACCAGCTGATGAAGCTCGGGTGGAAGCTCCTATTGCCCGCCTCGCTCGCGAACATCATGTTGACCGGCGTCGTCTGGCTCGCCTTCGATCAGGCCGGCGCGGGCGTCGCGGGCGGATTGAAGCTCGCGGCGGACGTCACGCAAGGTCTGGTCGCGGCCGTCGTCACGATCCTCGTCCTCGTGGGCGTCGTCCGCTTCCTCGGGCCGGTGAAGCACCAGCGAACGCTCCTCGGCTCGTCCGCCGAGCAGGCCGCCAAGCGCGGTGGCACCAAGACGGAAGCGATGCAGGCATGAGGCTCGAGGTGAGTCATGGGTAGCCCCACGTTCCCCAAGAAGAAGGCGAAGCTAAACGCGACGCCGGTGACGTACGTCCCCCGCGGTGGACTCGCGGTCGAGAGCTATCTGCCGGAGATCTTTCGCGGCGTCGGGGTCTCGATGAAGCACTTTTTCGAGAACACCCGGGAGATGATCCGGGGCCAGCGGCCCGACCCGGTGCTCGATCGCTTCGACGACGGCATCACCACCATTTCGTACCCGGAACAGAAGCGCCCGTACCCCGAGCGCTTCCGCGGCGTCCACCGGCTCACGACGCGCGCCGACGGGAGCATGCGCTGCGTCGCGTGCCTCTGCTGCTCCACCGCCTGCCCGGCGCAGTGCATCTTCATCGAGGCGGGCGAATACGAGCCCGGCGACCCGCGCCGCGGGTACGAGCGCTTCCCCGTCAAGTTCGTGGTGGACGAGCTCCGCTGCATCTTTTGCGGGTACTGCGTCGAGGCGTGCCCCTGCGACGCCATCCGGATGGATACGGGCGTGCACGCCGTGCCGTACGACTCGCGCGAGCAGTTCGTCTACGAGCGGGACTTGCTCTTGTCGTTCGAGGGGCGCGACGGGTCGTTCGAGACTCAAAACCCCCGGCACGAGCCGGGCGAGGCGACGCATCCCGGCGTGACACGCGAGCACGGCCCGCACTGAGGTTGCCCGCCCGGGGGGGGCGCGCGAGACCTTGAGACTTACTCGCGACGCCTTCTCGCCTCTGGAAATGGCAAGCGTTCGCCCGGGTCGCTAGTAGGATCCTCGGGGGTCGCGGTCCCGTTACGATTGCGGCTCACGGCGGTACGGGTGCACCATGAATCCGACGACGATCGAAATTCTCCGGGCTGAGCTCGAGCGACTCTTCTCGCTCGACGAGATGACCTCGATGAGTCAGCGCCTGCTCGGACTCGACCCGGGCGAGGTGGGCGGCGCGGGCGCCAAGGCGACGTTCGCGCGCGCCCTCACCGAGCGGTGCGTCGACGGCGACAGGCTCGACGCGCTCATCGACGTCGTGCTGGTCTCCCGTCAAGGCGTGGACCCGCGCGTGCGCGACGCGGCGGAGCTCTTCGGGCGGGAAGAGCTCTCGCCGCACGCGACGCTCGGGCCCTTCACCGTGTCGCGAAAGCTCGGTGAGAGCCCGATGTCCATCGTCTACGCCGCGCAGCGCGGGGGCGAGGATCGCGTGCTCAAGGTGCTTCGCCGCGAGTCGTGCCGCGACCGGCGCGCCGTACAGCGCCTGCTCACCGCCAACCGCATGGTGGGCGCCATCGACCACCCGGGATTGCCGCGCGACCTCGACGCCGGCGAACACGAGGGCAGGTACTGGATCTCGTATCGGGCCATCGACGCCGAGCCCCTGAGCGCGCGGTTCGCGCGGACCGGTCCGTCGCACATCAACGAGCTGCGCGGAATCCTCATGGGGATCCTCGAGGCGCTCGCCGCGCTGCACAAGGCTCGCATCTCGCACGGCGACCTCAAGCTCGAGAACGTCCTCGTCGGCCACGCCGACGCGGGCAGCGCCGTGACCCTCATCGACTTCGGGACGGATCGGCTGCGCCAGCGCGCCACCGTCGCCAACGGGCACACCGGCGTTCTCGTCGTCTACGGGTCGCCGAAGACGATCGCCCCCGAGCAGGTTCGCGGCCTCCGGGCCGAGCCCGCGACCGATCTCTACGCGTTCGGCGCGATGATGTACGAGCTCTTGTCGGGCAAGCCCGTGTTTGCCTACAAGACTGCGACCGACGCGGCGTTCGCGCACTTGGCGACCAAGCCGGAGCCGCCGAGCACCAAGGCGCCGCGAGGTTGGATCGCGAGCGAGGTGGACGACTTCGTCCTGCACCTGCTCTCGAAGGAGCCCGAGAAGCGTCGACGCGACGTGAGCCACGTCATCGACGACCTCGAGTCGCTCGGCCGCGCGTCGGGCGCCGGGTTCATCGCCTTCGGAGACTTCCCCGAGGACAAGCTCACCGGCATGGTGGACACTCTCATCGCGACGCCGGACGACAACGACGCCGCGATGGCGCTCGAGAAGGCGATCGACGAGGGCGCGGACGCGGTGGTCGTTGCCGAGGCGTTCGACGTCGCGGCCAAGGCCGTCGACGCGAGCGACCCCGACTCGATGGAGGTCAAGAAGTCGCTTCTCTATCGGGCGGCGCGCACGTTCGACAACGCGGCGCGAGACAAGCGACGCGCGGAGGCGGCCTACACGGAGATCGTCCAGCTCGACGCAGAGGACGAGATTGCCCTGAACGCGCTGGACGCCGTGCGCAAGGCGCTGGGCAAGTACTCCGAGGTCGTCGAGTCGCTCATCGCACGGAGCGAGGGGGCCTCCCCCGGGGCGGCGCGCGCACGGATCTTCTCGGAGATCGGGAGGATCTGCGCGTCGGAGCTCGAGGATCCGGATCAAGGAATCCTCGCGTACGCGAGCGCACTCTGCGAGACGCCGGGCGACGCGGACGTCGCGGCGCGCATCGAGCGCTTGGCGGAGGGGAAGCCGCCGCTGTGGAACGAAGTGCTCGCCACCATCACCGAGGGCCTCCAGTCGGAGGCGCTCTCGACGGCCGAACGCAACACGCTGCTCAACTACGCTGCGAGCTGGTACGCGGACCGGCTGAACCGGCCCGACCTCGCGCTCATGGCGTACCGGCAGATGCTGTCGGCGGATCCGGCGAGCGAGGACGCCTACGAGGGCCTCACACGCATCTATCGCCGCGCGCAGCAGTGGCCGGAGCTCGTCGGCGTGCTGACGGCGCGCGCCGACGCGGTCGGCTCGTCGCCCCGCGCGCGCGACCTGCGGGCCGAGGCCGCGGAGCTCTTCGAGATGCAGCTGAACGACGCGACGCGCGCCGGGGAGCTCTACTCGCGCGTGCTCGCGGACGACCCGGGGCACGTCAAGGCGGGCGACGGGATGGCGCGGATCGCCGAACGCACCGGCGACCACAAGACTCTCGTCGGGATCCTCGAACGACGCGCCGAGGCGCGCCGCGGCCCGGAGAAGACGGCCGCGCTGCTCAAGGTCGCCGAGGTGTACGAAGATCTGCTCGAGGATCTGAACGAGGCCAAGCGCCGGTACGAGGCGGTGCTCGCGATCGACCCGAACGAGGTCCGCGCGCTCAAGGGGCTCGACCGCGTCTACAACCGGACCGGCCAGTATCGCGAGCTGCTCGCCAACCTCGAGCGGCAGGCGGAGGGCGCGGCCACGCCGCGGCAGCAGATCAACCTCTACGAGCGGATGGCGGCGCTCCACGAGGAGGAATTCCTCGACCACGGGAGCGCGGCGGACTGTCTGGAGAAGGTCCTCGGGATCGATCCCGAGAACGACGCGGCGCTGACGCGATTGCCGCGCCACTACCGCGCCCTCGGTCGCTGGGAGCAGCTGGAGGAGCTCTACGAGCAGCACTCGAGCGCGACGGGCGACGACGCGCGTCGGGTGGAGCTGCTCGTCCTGCGTGCGAAGGTGCTCGCCGACAACATCGGCTCCCCGGAGCGCGCGACGCGGGTCTACGAGCGCGTGCTCAAGATGGCGCCGGGTCACGAGGGGGCCCTCGAGGCGCTCGCGCGGTTGCGCGAGCAGGCGGGGGACGCGAAGGCGGCGCTCGTCGCGATCGAAACGCTCGCAGAGAACGCGGCGAGCCCCGAGGGACGGGCCGAGCACTGGCTGCGCGCCGCGCGCCTGCTCGAGGCGTCGGGCGATCGCGACGGGGCGATCGAGCGATACAAGCGAGCGCTGGAGGCCGACCCGACGGACGCCTCCGCGACGAAGGCGCTTCGGGCCGCGTACGCGGCGCGCGGCGACTCCGCCAGCGTCGTCATCATCCTTGAACGCGAGCTCGCGAACGCCGAGGGAAACCTCGCCAAGGCGAAGCTCCACGGGGAGCTCGCCCGGGTATTGCGCGAGAAGCTCTTCGAGGCCGAGGACGCGGAGAAGCACGCCAGAACCGCGATCGAACTCGATGCGACGAACGTCGACGGCCTTCTCGTCCTCGGCGATCTCGCCTACGAAGCCGAGCGCTACGGCGAGGCCGGGAAGCTGCTCGAGCCCGTGGTCGCGCGCGCGCGAAACTTGGGGCGAGAGGACGCGGTGCGCGTTCTCGTGCGTTTCGTCGAAGCGTTCGGCAAGAGCTTAGCGGTCGCGTCGTCGCCCGCGCTCACCGAGCGGCGCGAGTCGGGCGTGCAGTCGATCATCGAGTCCCACCCGCGCCTCGCGGCGGCGGTCGAGACGCTGGACGAGATCGCGCCCGACGACGCGGAGGCGCTCTCACGGGTCGCGCGCGTGATGTTCGACAGCAACGACGTACAGGCCGCCCGGCGCGCCTACGAACGGCTGCTCGATCGGCACGGCGCGGAGCTGACGATCTCCGAGCGCGCCGAGGCTCAGTGGCGGCTCGGCGAGTCGCTGCGGCGGTTGGGGGAGCTCGATCGCGCGGTGGACCTGCTGCGGGAGGCGACGGACACGGATCCCTCCAACCAGTCGCCGCTCAACGCTCTCGCGCGGGTGTACGAGCAGACCCAGGACTGGGAAGAGTTCGTGCGAACCAAGCGGCGTCGCCTCGAGATGGCGGTGCCCGGCGAGCGGTTCGATCTTCTCCTCGAGATCGGCGACGTCGAGTTCCAGAAGCTCAAGGATCGCGGGCGCGCGGGGAAGACCTACGTCGCGGCGCTCGAAGAGCGGCCGGACGATCGCAAGCTTTTGACGAAGCTCATGCAGCTCTACTCGGAGGAGAAGGACTGGGCGAGCCTCGTCGAGGTGGTCTTGCGCCTGGCCGAGTGGGTCGAAGACCCCAAGCAGCGTGCGAAGTACATGCACACCGCGGCGATCGTCAGCGCGCGGCAGCTCGGCGAGGTCGACCAATCGCTGGCGTTCTACGATCTTGCGCTCGAGTTCGACCCGACGCTCAGCAAGGCGCGCGACGAAGCCATCGAGCTTCGGCGACAGAAGCGCGATTTCGAGGGCATCGAGAAGATGCTCAAGGCCGAGCTCGAACAGGCCAAGAACGTCCAGGACAAGGACAAGATCGTCAGCGTCCTGGACCGAATGGGCGAACTGTACAAGAACTCGCTCCAGGAGACGGAGCTCGCGATCGACGCGTACGAAGCCGCGCAGGCGTTCGATCCCGAAGGCAAGGAGCGCGGCGAGGTCCTGGCGGACCTCTACGCCAGCGATGTCTCGCAATACCTCGACAAGGCGGTGCGGGCGCAGGCCCAGATGCTCCGCAACGACCCCTACAGGACCGAGGGCTACAAGCTCCTGCGCCGGCTCTACACCGAGGCACGGCGGCCGGATCCCGCATGGTGCTTGTGCCAGGCCCTCTGTGTCCTCAACCTCGCCGAGCCGGACGAGGAGCGCTTCTACCGCCGTCACCGGACCGAGGAAGCCGCCGTCGCGCAGGACGTGCTGAACGAGGAAGACTGGGCGACGCGGATCGCGCACGAGGACCTCGACCCGCTCGTGACGAGGATCTTCGCGCTCATCCAGCCTACGATCATCCGGGCTCGCACGCAGTC
>DATGJA010000437.1:0-3648 GCA_035295445.1 Polyangiaceae bacterium
CGCGTAGGCCGCTAGGCCCCCGGGAATTCCGAAGACGGCCTTTTTCAAGAACTGCGCACGGAACTGGCAAAACTTCTGATACTGCAGCCCGCCGTCGGTCCCCCCCAGCGGAAACGCGGTGTCCCAGAGCCTCACGAGGAACGGTGCTTCGATCAGCTCGTCGCAGGTCGGGTTCAGCGTCGCCCCGGAGAGCGCGTAGCCCTTCTGTTGCTGCCAGCCGTAGACCTTGCCGCCCGGCTGAAGGACCCACTGCCCAGGGGCCTGCACGCCGTTGATCGTGATGGTGTCGACGGCGGGGGAGAGCGGACCGAGCGGGTTCGTCATGGGGTCCCCGGTTGTTGCGTGGGGATGCCCTGCGATTGGAGGACGTGGCGCACCGCCCGCGTCATCTCCGACATGAAGCTGGGCGCCTGCAGGGCAGCGACGTTCTCTTCCGCGTGGCGGCCGCCGTCGACGTGGAAGTGTATGTGGATCTCGCCGCTGCCCGACGTTGCGGAGACGGACGCCGCCGCCGCGCCCCGGGGAGGCGTCGCCGCCGCCGTCATGGCCGCCGCCGCCGCCCCGCCACCGGCGCCGATGGCTACCCCCTCGTCGAAGTCCTGGCCCGCCTTGATGCCCTTGCGGCTCGGGGAATGGGCGTCCAGCCCCGCAGGGCCCCGGGCCCCTGCGACCCCCGCCGCCGCCG
Organism: Polyangiaceae bacterium; assembly: GCA_035295445.1. GTDB lineage: Bacteria > Myxococcota_A > Polyangia > Polyangiales > Polyangiaceae > Palsa-1150. The sequence goes on from DATGJA010000437.1 coordinate 686, forward strand.
CTGCGGCGCCTGCAGCGGCCACGGCAGGCGCGCCAGCGCGCATCCCCGCGGCCATCCCGGCCGCCATGTCGTCGCCCGCTTCGAAGCCGTGCTCCCGGCCGTAGGCCTGCCGCTTCGCCTCGACGTTCGCGGCCCGGTCCGACACCGCGAAGACCGCCGCGCCGATGCCCTTGCCCAGCTTGTCGGACACCCACCCCACCGCCCCCGCGGCCCCTTGGATGGCGTGGACCACCGACATCACGGCGTCGGCCAGGTCGTGAGCGTCGTCGACCAGGACGGAGATCTTCTTCTTCCACTCGTCGAGCCCCCCCGTCGACGCGATGAGCTCCTTGATCGACTTCTTGTTGCTCAGCCACTCGTATTCGAGGTCGAGCGCGACATCGATGATCGAGTCGATGGCCACCCGGGCAAGGTCGGCGCCGCCATCGAGGCTCTTGCCGAGGTCCTTCCCGAGCCCCGTGAAGAGCTCCCGGATCGCGTAGCCCTCATACTGGGTCACGCTGAACATGTCGACGACCTTGGACAGCGGGCGAAGCATCCCCTCGAGGTCCACGCCCTTCGTCAGGTTCACCCAGTTGTCGTGCAGCTTCGTCGACAGCGAATCGAGCGAGATGAGCTTCTTGGCGTTGATCTCCCCGAAGCGCCCCTCGACCGCATCCCGGATGGCCTTCGCGCCCTGGTCGAGCGTGACGCGGCCGGTCGCCAGCGCGATCTTCGCCTGGTCGACGCCCACCTTCATGTTCTTGGCGAGCGCCTTCGAGATGTCCTCGAAGCCCGTATTGTATTTGCCCTGAAGCTCGAAGGGATTGAGGCTGATCCGCCCGACGCGTTGCCCGCGCGTGATGATGTCCTGAAGCGCGCGCCCGGTCTCCTCGTCGGCGGCGGCGGCCGCCTCCGCGACCGCGTTCAGCGTGTCGACGATCGTCTGGCCGTTCGCGCGCGAGGTGCCGCCGGACATCGACTTGGTGATCGAGATGGCGAGCTTGTTGAGCTCCTCCGTCGACGTCGGGATCTTCGCGGCGAGCTGGTCGATCTGCTCGCCCAGGTTCTTCGCGTTCTCGGCCCCGCCCGCTGCGGCCTCGCGCGCTAGCCCCATGTTGCGCGCCAGGTCGGCGTTCGTGACCAGGAACTTCCCGAGGCTGTACGCGCCCTCGAGGGCCTTCACGCCCAGGTAGACGATCGCGCCGCCAAGTGCGATTGCCCCGGCGGCCGCGAGGTTCATCCGACCGGTACCGGTGCTCAGCGACTCGGTCAGCTCGTTGACCTTCGCCTTCGCGTCGGCGATGGGCCCGCTGGCCTCTTTGGTGGCCGCCGAGGCCTTGCGCTGGGCTTCGGCTAGGCCCTTGAGCGACGCGCCGTTCTTGAGCAAGGCGAGCGTCCCCGCCGAGACCGCGCCCCGCTCCTCGTCGATCGCCGCCTTGAGCTTCTTACGGGCCTCCTTCGTCTCGTCGCTCGAGCCCTTCAGGGCGCGAAGGACGGTCGACATGTCCTTGACCGACTTCGACGACTTCTCGAGCGCGACCTCGAATTCATCGAGGCCCTTGGCCGCCGCGCGCGCCGTCTCCGCCGCGTTGGAATCGAGGTTCAGGCCGTAGGTGGCGGTTTTTCCCTCAGGCATCGGAGCCCTCCGCCGCTAGGCCGAACCGCATCACCAGCAGATACGCCCCCGCGACCGCCTGCGGGTCCTCGGGGGCTTCCGGGTTGGCGGACCGAAAGAGCGCCGCAAGCGCCTTCGCCGCCAGCATGGGATCCCGACTGGCCTGGCGGGCCGCCCCTAGTATTTTCCCGTGCGCGGGCCCGATCTGGCGCCGGCGAGCGCGATGATCGCGAGCACGCAGCGCTTCACTAGGATCGGACGGTTCCGCGTCACCTCGGTGAAGTTCGCCGGGTGCACGACGCAGGCCGTCGCCAACTTCGCGCGCGTCTCCGGGGTCTCCTCGTTGAGCTCCCACGACTTCAGCGCGACGTCGTCGGCGCCCTTCACCACGATCGGGCCGACCCCGAGCGAGTTCTCCTCGTTCACGATCTCGAAGAAGACCCCGCGCGAGCCGAGCTCGCTCGTGTACTTCGCTTCGAGCTCGAGACAGAGCATCTCGTGATCTTCGGCCTCGGCTTGCGTCTGTTTCTCGCGCTCGGCCTTCTCGCGGAGAAGCTCCGCCTTGCGTTTGGCGCGCGCGTCCTCGACGTTCGTGGTGCTCTCCGCGCTCATGGCTCAGATGCTCCCCACACCCGGAATCGCGGGCGTCCAGAGGGTCTTTCCGTTGATGCGCAGGCCGTTGCTCCAGAACTTGAACTCGCGAACGAGCTTCTCGATGCCGGCGACGCGCGTGTGGCTCATGCCGACGATGCGCGTGCGCTCGCTCATCAGCATGATCGGCTTCGCTCCGATGGCGAGCGGCTCCGACGCCTGGCACTCCACGTTGAACTCGGTACGGCCGATCGACCCCACGTAGGGCGGCATCAGCGAGATCGAGTCGGTGAGCGCGTCGGCGTCCTCCTCGAGCATCTTGCACGTGAAGGTCTCGACCTTGTACTGGCCCGCCGTGCCGCCGATGGGCTTGCCGTCCTGCGTCTGGCTGTACACGTCCTCGACCTCGAGGGTCTCCCCCCAGGCGAACTCGATGACCCCAGGCCACGGCGTGCCGTTGAAGCGCGTCATGGTGGAGTTCCACGAGTAGGGCTGTCCGTTCAGGCGGACGAAGGGGATGACGGGACCGGGCATCTTCGGGACCCTTTCAGCTGAGCGGGACAGAGATCGAGCGGACGAAGACGGCGAGAACCTTCACCTTCTTGATGTAGGCGAGGGCTGCGACCTGCATCGAGCCGGTGACCGTCGCGCCGGCGTTCGATCCGATGTCGTCGGTCTGCGAGAGAACGAACTGGAAGCCGGCGACCTGCGGCGCCCCGGGCGGCATCAGCTCGGGCCGGACCGCGGCATTCACGCGGCCCTGGATCGAGATCCG
>DATGJA010000438.1:0-2889 GCA_035295445.1 Polyangiaceae bacterium
ATAGGACACGTTCGTGTTGAGCAGACTGGAACACGCGGAGTGGATGTCTTTGAGCTTCATAGGCTCGCTATCTCCTAGCTTCAACACCTGCAATACCGTTGAGATGATTGGTGTTGCCCGCGGCTTGACGGGGGGCGCGGACTCTGGCGGCTTTCCGGCATAGAGGCTCGAACAGTCCGGTAACCCCTGGAGCTCAACCTTGAGTCGAGGGTTCGAGAGTGCCCCGCTTAGTTCCATGAGAAAAGGGCCTGGAAACAGGCCTTTTCGTGACGGATAGGCACGGGTGGCCGAGTAGCAGGCCGCCACGTGACTCAGATCTGACACACGACTCGAGCGCACTCGTAGCGAGCCCGAGGTTGCGGGCGAGAGGCGCGCTCAGGAACGCTTCGCGGCCCACTCGCGGTCGGCTTCTGCCTCCATCCGCTGGAGCCGCTCGTAGTAGTCCGGAAACTCCTTCATGTGCGCGAGCGCGATCTTGCCCGTGACGATGGGGTCGTCGTGCGTGACGTCCGTCTGCGGGTCGTGTGAACCGTGCTCGAACTCGACGTCCATGCCGGCGCGGAACTGCTCGAGGTCGAAGCGGCTCCAGTCGACGCCGATCGCGTCGCCGACCCGCCTGGCTTCCTCCTCCGTCGTCCGGCGCTTCGCGGCCACTGCCGCGATGATCGCATGCTTCAGCGGCGACCGGGAAGCGGCGGAGGGGGCCGCACCGAAACCGGCCCCCTCTCGCTCCTTTCCTGCGCTAGAGCAGCGCCGCGAACTGAACGAGGAGCGCCGCCTGGCCAGCGGTCAGCGCCTTGCCGGACTGGGCTTGAACCTCGTTGTCGAACGCGTTCAGGTCGTTCGCCTTCGTCTTCGACTGTCCGCGCGCGGCTGCGGTCGCTGCGGCGTCGAGCTTCACGCACAGGCTGTTCGCGATGCCGTGATTGGCGACGAACTCCTGCACGAGTCCGCACAGGCCCGTTGCGTCGACCGCCACCGTGAACGACGTCGAGCCCGAGCCCGTGTTTCCGGCGGCGTCGGTGGCGCTCGCCGACACGGTGTGGATGCCCGGACCGAACGACCATGCCGGCCCCGAGACGTTGGCGCACGTGTTGGAGACGACACCCGAGAGCGCGTCGCTCGCCGAGCACGTGATGGACACCGACTGCGTGAGCGAGTACGTCCCCGCGTTGCCGGAATAGCTCACGACCGGCGCGGTCTTGTCGACGTTCACCGTCACCGAGTCGGAGGCCGAGTTGCCCGCGAGGTCCTGGCAGGTCGACGAGAGCGTGAGCGCGCCCTCGCCCGCGGAGGTGCTCGACTGGACGCAGTGCGCCGGGTCGATGCCCGAGCCGCTGTCCGTCCAGTGCCAATTGACGGTCACATCCGAGTTGTTCCAGCCGTTGCCGTTCGCGGCCGGCGTGACGACCGGAGCGTCGACCGGCGGCGTCGTGTCCGTCGGCGCGGGCGGGATGACGGTCCCGTTGAGGAAGATCTGCGCGTACTGGAGGTTGTTGCCGACAGCGCAGTCGTCGACCTGTGTGATCAGCACGCGGTTCACTTCGCCCGCGACCATGTACGGCGAGAGATCGGTCGTGGAGCCCGTACCGCCGACGAGCTGGATGTAGCTGCCGGCCAGGATGAGGCCGTCCGGGTAGCTCGAGTTGTAGATGGACACGCGCGCTCCGTCGTCGGCGCCGCTCATGTTCACGCTGAACTGCGTGATATCAGTGCCGTCGGGGATGCTCACGAGGCTCTGGAAGAACGTGAAGTCCGCAGAGCTCAGGCATGGGTAGCCGTAGAGCCTGGACCCGTACGGCATGTACATGTCGACGGTGTCCGCGTCCTGGCAAAGCGCGTTCGCCGGCCCGCAGTCGGACCAGGAAGCGTCGGTCGCGCCCGGGATCGGCCCGGGGATGTAGTTGTAGAACCCGGGGTCGCCGTGATCCGGGAAGAACGGCGTATAGACGGGGTCGTACGGCCGAGAGACCTGCCAGCCCGTCCGTCCGAGAGTCGTCGGGCCGGACGCGAGAACGGGCGGCGCAAACGCGAGCACCGCGCCAACGACGAGAACCGTCAGAACAAGCGCGCGCGCGACCGCACGACGCCGTAGAAGCCTTCCCCTCATGTAGTTGACCGCCTTTCAGACGGCTTTCGCCGCCGCCGCAGTTGACGGGTGCCTCCCCGCACCCCGGAACTCCCGAACGATATGCAGATGCAGGCGCTGCTTTCAACGGCGACCCGACAGCCGTAGCCACGACGCTGGCTTCAGCGCATCGACGCGTCGGCCTGCGTTGTCTTCAGGTCGAGCGTGATCGTGTACTCGAGGTGGGCCGTGTAGTTCGCATCCAGGTCGGTGGTTTGGCAGGCGAGCGGCCCTGGATCGAATGTCGTGACGACGTGCCGCTGACCAAGTTCGGAGAGCGGGACCGGAATCGATCGAGCGTTGCCGGCGCTGCATCCCGGATAGCCGTCCGGGTTCAACGAGAAGCCCGGAACGGTGTTTTGGTTGACCGTGATCGCGCCGACAGTGGTGGGACTGCATGGATAGCGGTCGGATGTGTCGGTGTTTCCGGAGAGCGTGAAGAGCAGCTTGCCGGCCTGGTAGCTCTTCGGGTCGGGGCCGCCGCCCCACGCGTCCGACAACGATCCGCTCGCGTTGAAGGCGGTGTTCGCGGGGATGCTGCAGGTGTTCGTCTGGTCGCCTTGGACGGTCGTGAGGGTGAACGAATCGGTGCCGCTTCCGCTCGACGACGGCATCGCGCCCTCGACGCCGGACGTCGGCGACTCGGCGTCGACCGTCCGTGCCCTCAGGTCGACGGTGAAGACGACGGGGAACACCATCGAATACGCCGCTGACATGCTGCCGCTGTCGGTCACCGGCGGGCCGGGTGTCCCGGCGTCGAC
>DATGJA010000439.1:0-5487 GCA_035295445.1 Polyangiaceae bacterium
CCCCGCCGAAGAGCGAGCGCGGGATCATGCTGAATACCGCGTCCCCACCGGAGGCGATGGACACCGTGATGGTGAGGACGTAGTCGACGAGCAGCGCGCTGCCGCTGACGACGCCGAAGCGGGGTCCGAGCAGCTTGGTGGCGACGACGTAGCCGCCGCCGCCGGAGGGAAAGTGCTCGATGATGCGGGAATAGGCGTACGAGATGATGAAGACCGTGAGCGCCGTGCCGAACGCGAGTCCCACGGCGAGCGACGTGTAGTCCCGGCCGCCCGCGACGAGCTCGCGGAAGGCCGCCTCCGGACCGTACGCGGACGACGAGAGCCCGTCGGCCCCGAGCCCGACCCAGGCGAGCATCGCCACGAGCGAGATGCTGTGGAACGTGTGCTCCGAATGAACGTCCTTGGGCGCACCTACGAGGAGCGCGCGAATCCTCTTCCACATCTTTGCTCTCCGTGGGTCGGGACAGCTCTAGTCGGAGCGACCGCGTCTTTCAAAGTGGGCCTTCGTCGCGTCGCGCATCGTGCACGAAACAGAACGAGGGCCCGACGGACGTAAGAAACATGGCCCAGACCTCACGCAGAAACGTACGTGAAACGACGGAATTCTATGATGTTTCACGGATCCACGAGGGAAGCAGGGAGGTCCGAATGGCTTGGGAGAACGTTGCGATGCTGGTGACGGCCGGGGTCTTGTTCGGCGTCAACGCCATGCTCGGGGGGGCGCTCGCCGAGCGTATCGCGCGGTTCTTCGGTCGCGTAGCTCCGTCGGAGAAGCGTCATCCTACTCAATCCCGCGGGTAGGCGTCCGAGCCCATCTCGAGCTCGTCGAGGCCCGTCGACTCCACCTCCGGCAGAACGCGGTTCCCGACGAGGCGGTCCGAGGCGCGGAAGAACGCGTACGCGAGGCCGAAGACCACGACGACGTTGGTCACGACGCCGACGGCCTGCGCGGCGAGCTGGCTCGCGTCCCCGAAGAGCAGCCCCCGCACGGGCCCCGCCACGCCGTTCCAGCCGTCTCCGAAGCTGCCGTCCGCGAAGACTCCCACGCTGAGCGCGCCCCACGCGCCGCACGCGCCGTGCACCGCGATCGCGCTCACCGGGTCGTCGATGCCGAGGCGCTCCTCGAACACGCGAACGGTCACCGCGACGAGGAGCCCGGCGACCACCCCGATGAGCGCCGCGGCGGCGGGGGCGATGAACGCGCAGGGGGCGGTGACCGCGACCAGGCCGCCGAGCAGACCGTTGCACGCCATCGCGACGTCGGGACGGCGATGACGCTGCCAGACGTAGAAGAGGGCGGTGAGCGCCCCGCATGCGGACGCGAGCGCGGTGTTCGTCGCGATCTCGGCGATGCGGGGTTCGGTGGCGGCGAGCGTCGATCCGGCGTTGAACCCGAACCAGCCGAAGGCGAGGACGAACGTCCCGGTGACGACCATGGGCAGGTTGTGCCCCTGGATCATGCCGATCGTGCCGTCCTTGCGGAACTTGCCCATGCGCGGGCCGACGACGAGGACGCCTGCGAGCGCGGTGAGCCCGCCCGTCATGTGGACGACCGACGAGCCGGCGAAGTCGACGTGACCGTGGCCGAGCCCGAAGTTCTGCCCGAGCGTCGACAGCCACCCGCCGCCCCAGACCCAGTTGGCGAAGAGCGGATAGAGGATCGTCGAGACGAACGCCGCGTAGACCATGAAGGCCGAGAACTTCCACCGCTCGGCGAGCGCGCCCGTCGGGATCGTGGCCGCGGTGTCCATGAAGACGGCCGAGAAGAGGAACATGGCGAGGTTGGGCGGGTCGTGCGCGACGCTGAGGAGGGCGAACTTCGAGCCGCCCAAGAGGCCGAGGAAGTGCTCGCCCGCGTGAAGGCCGATCTCGAGATGGCCACCGGCCGCCGGGCCGAGCGACGACCACCCGGCGACCCCCCCCATCGATATCCCGTAGCCGACGAGCCAGAAGCCCACGAGGCCGACGGGGTAGATGACGAGGTTCATCGCCATCGTGTGCACGGCGTTCTTGGTGCGCGTGAAGCCCGTCTCGACCATGGCGAAGCCGAGCTGCATGAACATCACGAGGAACGAGGCGATGAGCACCCACGCGAGGTTCAGCGACGTCTCGCTCATGTCAGCGGCCCACGTGCGAGGGCGCGCTTGTCGCCGGTGCGGGGACGGCGCGGCGGCGCGCGTCCGTCCGTCCCATGGCCCACGTGAGCACGAGGAGCCCGCCGATGACGAGCGCCAGCAGGCCCCGCCCGACGACGCGCCGCGGCAGGCGCACCCGCAAGAGGAGCGGCCTGTCCTTGCGGTCGGAGCGGTCCCGCAGGACGACCTGCGAGGGGTTCTCGAGGTCGTCGAGCATTTCCTTCGCGGTGGCGTACCGCTCGCGCGGCGAGCGCTCGATGGATCGCAGGATGATCTCTTCGACCTTCGGATCGAGGTCCGGCAAGAGCTCGCGCGGAGGTCTTGGGTCCTCGTTCAGCTTGGCGCGCAGCATCGCGTGGGCGCTGCCGGCCGCGATGGGCAGGTCCCCCGTGATCATCTCGTAGAGCATCGTTCCGATCGCGTAGACGTCGGTCCGCGCGTCGCCTCGGCGGCCCCGCACCTGCTCGGGCGCCATGTAATCGGGCGTGCCGACGGGGGGCGTGAAGCCGAACCAGGTGAGCCGCCGGGCCGATTCGTCCATGGCGATGCCGAAGTCGAGGAGCTTGATCGTCCCGTCCTTGCCGACGATGACGTTGTCGGGCTTGAGGTCGCGGTGGACGATCCCCTCGCCGTGGAGATAGACGACCGCGCTGCAGATCTGGCGCGCGAGCGCGATCGCCTCGTCCACCGGGACGCGCTTTCGTTCCTTCATGATGGCGCGCAGGGACCGGCCCTCCGCGAACTCCATCACGAGGTACATCCGGCTCTTCTTCTCGGGCTTGAGGACCCGGACGACGTTCGGGTGCGAGAGCTTCTGGCCGATCTTCTCCTCGCGCTCGAAGCGCTGGTAGAAGGCGATGTCGCTCTCGTAGTGCAGGTGAGGCACCTTGAGCGCGACGATCGCCCCGCTCGAGTGGTCGATGGCCTTGAAGATCGACGCCATCCCGCTGCGGGCGAGGAACTCGGTCAGCTCGTATTGATCGAGGCGATCGCCCGCGATGAGGTCGCGCATCGTCGGGCAGCTTACCCGAGCCCCCCAAAGCCGAAAGGGGAGGACCGCGCGGGCGGCCTCCCCCTCCGGGACCTGCTTAAGGATGACTACTTGGTGCTGGCGATGACGCCGAGCGTGACGGTGAACTGGCTGTCGGTGTTGCCGGATACGTTCTTCTGGAAGATGGACTGGTTCGAGTGGTCGTATCGGCCGTCGAGCATGAAGTTCAGGTGGCTGCCCACGCCATAGAGGAGCGTGAGCGTACCGTCCTCGACGTCGAACGACGTGTTGATGGGCGCGACCGGGAACAGCGTGTCGCCGTGCTCGTCGTGGAAGTACTCCCCGCGCAGCGCCGCGGCGAACGCGTCGGTGAAGGCGTACTTGATGACGAGGTTCGCGCCGTAGACGCTCGCGTTGTGCGTGCCGAACCCCTCGGTGCGGTAGTCGGCGTTCAGCAGGAACCGCAGCGCGCTGGTCGGGTTGATGTCCGCCACGAAGTCGACGAGGTGCCGCCAGTTCTTCGGCTCGTTGGCGTCCGGTACGTCGCCGCCCGGCGTGGCCGGCGCCCCGCCGACGGGCGGAGCACCCGGGCCGAAATCGGCCTGCTCGGGGCCGGTCACGTAGCCAAGGTAGAAGATGGCCTGGTCGGCGGGCTTGACCATGACCTGCGCGCCGAACGACTTGCCGCGGTTGTTGTCGATGGTGTTGTTCCAGCCGTTCGCGACGAAGAGCTTGAGGTCAAGCATGTCCACCGGCGCGTAGTCCAGCCGCAGGCCCGTGAACCAGAGCGGCTGCGCGTACCAGAACAGCATGCTGCGCGAGTAGTTCATGTTGAGCTGCGAGTCGGCGACCTCGGACCCGTAGGGCTGGTCCCACTTGCCCAAGTCGAGGGTGAGCTTGTCGACCGGCTTCCACGTCGCGTACGCCTGCTTGACGAACTGAAGGCCCGCGACCGCGTCCGAGGTGCCGGCGTGGTAGATGATCGCGCCCGGTCCCATACGGAGGCCGATGGTCCCGCCGATGGGGTCGGCGGCGTAGGTCGCGTTGACGCCGGCCCAGTTGACGGCGAAGCCCTCGGCCACGTCGAAGGCGCGGAACGTGTTGCCGCCCCCGGGGGTGCCGATCGCGATGGGGCCCTGCGGCTTCGGGCCGTTGACGTTGTAGCTCCCGTACGCGTCGACGAACGCGTCGGCGGTGACCTTGTCGAGGACGGAGGTCGTCGCGGGGGCTGGCGCCGCTCCGGGCGCGGGAGCTGCGCCCGGCGCCGCGGGTGCAGGTGCGGCCGCGGGCGCCGGCGCGGGAGCTGCCGGTACTGGCGCGGGCGCTGGCGCCGGTGCCGGTGCCGCCGCGGGTGGCGGTGCGGCGGGGGGTGGAGCCGCCGGCGCGGGAGGCGCCGCCGCTGGGGGTGGCGTACCCGGCGCCCCGGCCGCCGGTGGGGGCGGGGGCGTTTGGGCGGCCGCAGTCAGGCCCTCCGTCATGGCGGCCAAAAACACGAGGGCAACAATCGACGATCGTCTCATCGGGGATCCTCCGGGCAGACGCCGCCCGTGCGCGTGGAAACGAGCCCACGTGCCGAGGCGGCGACCTCAAGAAGTCGCCCCGTCTCGTACCCTGCCGGTTTTTTCGCGCATGTTTCCCCGACGTATTTATTTGCACCGAATCAGGCGAAAATGTCCGTCGTATGTTTCGTACATGTTTCGCATTGCTCCGGCGTCGCGGGGAGAGCCGCGCCTCCACCTGGAAGGGCAGCGCACAAAAAAAACGCGGGCCGCCACGATGGCAGCCCGCGTCCCCGCGTCCTCCCCACGAACGCGTCGTCAGCCTTCGGTGAACCCGCTCAGGACGTCACCGGCTTCTCCGTGAGGAGAACGGGCTTCGCCTTCGCCTTGCTGGCGCGCATGAAGTAGATGCCGCCGTAGATTCCCCACATCGCGCAGACGCCGAGCGCGATGTACGGCTCTTTGAGGCTCATGCCGCTGACCATGAAGGGGCCGACGAGGTAAAAGAGCATGCACGCGAGGTTCGCGACGAGCCCGAACAGCGGCACCACGAAGTGCTTGAAGCCGTGGAACGTGTGGTGCTCGCGGAACGCGACGATCGCGATGATGCACGTCAACATGTAGAGCATGAACGTGCCGAAGTTGCTGACGAGCGTCACGATGACGAGCGTGTTAGGCAGCTTGCTGATGAGGGTCGGGTCGAAGATGCCGAAGCTGTACCAGATGTTGTGGTACTTCGGGTCGAGCGGCGCCGGCGTCGTCCCGCCGAGGTAGACCGCGACCGTGATCATGCCGATCACAGCCGACAGGATGGCGAGGGTCCAGATCGAGCGGTGCGGCGTGTTCGTCGTGCCGTGGAGCA
>DATGJA010000440.1:0-5390 GCA_035295445.1 Polyangiaceae bacterium
TCGGTGCAACGGCCGCGTCCGAACGGAGCGATCAATACTCGCTGGCCGCGACGTTCTACGAATGCGTGACGGGCCAGCGGCCGTTCGGAAGGTCATCGACCTACGAGACGATGCGATCCGCGGTGGCTGGACGCGTAGCGCCTCCCTCGTCCATCGCCGCGTCGCTGCCGGCGGGGCTCGACGACGTGCTCACGCGCGCGATGCGGCCAACTCCCGATGACCGCTTCGACTCCGTCTCCGACTTCGCCGCCGCCCTGGAGGGTCTAACGGAGGAGGCACGACGAGAGCGACGACTGGAATCTATCCTACCGACGCGCGACGCGCGCCGGTCTCAACCCGCTTTAGCGCACGAGCAACCGAGCCCCTCACCCTTTGGCAGCCCTCGCATCCGTGGGACCGGTCTGGTTCCGCTTCTGCCATTTATCGATCAGACGCTGGGGTCTCAAGGCCGCGCGCTGTTGCTTTCGCGGCTGCCGAGAGAGTCCGCCAAGGAGTTCGAGACGCCCTTTGTCGCGACGGCATGGTATCCGTTTTCCGTCGCGCTCGATGCGGCGGATGCGCTCGTCGCCATCGGGACGCCTCGCTTGCTGCGCGACCTCGCGGCCTTCAGCCTGAATTACGCCACGAACCTCATCTTCCGCGCTATCTTCAAGATCGGTTCACCGAGCTTCATGGTCGCCCGCTCGGACCAGGTATGGCGCAAGTACTATTCTCGCGGACGGATGGTGTCCACTGCCGCAAAGGGGCGTGCCAGCGTCGAGGTGCAGGACTTTCCCTCGTTGCGCCCAAACTACGACCGATTCATCCAGTACTCGATCGAAGCGGTTCTCGTGAAGGCCCACGCCCTGAATTGCATCGCAAAACACCCCAAGTGCGTCTTGCGGGGCGATCCGGCATGCGTGTTCGAATTCAAGTGGCAGGAAAGGTAGCCTAAAAGCGGTTCTCCATGACTTGGAACGGAAGGGGGTGCTTGTTCGCCGCCGGTTGTTTTGGAGCCGGTCCGGAAACTTGTCCACGATCGCGGCGGTATGATCAAGACCTTGGGGCGTGGAGCCACGTTTTGCCGATGTGCCCGACGCGCTCCGACGAGGGTACGGCGCTCGCCTGGCTCCAGGCCGGCGGGGGCACAAATAGCAAGTGACGGGTCGCCGTTCGCGAGTACGTGCGGCTGCTCCTTGGTGCTGCGAGGGCCCCGGCGTCCGAACAGGTCAGCAGCGTAGGCTCTCCTGAAGCTCGGGTTCGACGTGCCAAGAGACAAACGGTCTGGCTACAAGATTCCGCAGCAGCCCGAAGATTGTCCGGCCCTTATTAGGTGATTTTGCGAGACCGTTACCTGAAGCGTCACGGCGCGGGGGGGGCGCGCCAGCAACGAAGGCGAGGCGCGATGCGTTTGCCCCGACACCGGGACTTGTCTTTCGCCGTGGAGCAAGAGGCGCGCGAAGACCGCGGTTACGAGCGGCGTTCGGGAACGAGGTGGAGCGCGTCTTCGGCAGCCGCCTCCACCGCCGCCGAGGCGTGGTCCGACGCGTTACCCGCCTCAGGCCTCCACGAGCTCACGGAGTCCGGCACCATGCGCGACGTCCTGCGCTGCTCGAGGCGCCTCAAGCCCGGGGGGGGCTCAGTATGGCGGACGGGCGAATCTTTCCCGCGCGTTTCCTAGGGCTGACCGACGTGCACGAGGGGCTCGAATCTCTGTCGAAAACGGCTTCGGCGTCCGGAAAGAAGATGAGCGATCGCGATGAGCTCTTGAAATCGGCCTTTTCACCCCGCAGGACGCGCATGTCTCGCCGTGGAAACCGTCGCGTCGCATCCTTGGACCTTTTTCTTTGTAAATTGCCCCTTAAGCGTGCGGCCATACCGGCCGTAAGCTCGCTCGCGCCGGCCGGACTCCGGTGCCTTAACAAGAAGATCCGTCCATGAAGGACTTTTCTGTCGCGGTTGAAGATGACGAGTCGCCCGCTCGCATCCTGGGTCGCGCGCTCCGGGGGCGGCGCCTCGGCTCTTTCGAGCGGCGCCTGGTGGACGTCCTGCACGACGACATCTTTCGTCGTGTCGATGACATACGCACCTCCGAGCAGTGCGCGCTCTCGTACGAGCGGATGCGGTATCTCAATGATCGAATGGGCCTTCGGATTGATGATCTATTTTCGAATATCGATCATCTCCTCGCGCTCCATCATTGGGTCACATTGGTCGACGGCACGCTGACGACGCTGCTCACCATCCACTACAATCTTTGCATCGGTAGCATTCTGCAACACGGTGAGGGCCGGAGCGAGCTTCGCACGTACCTGAATGAGCTCGAAACGATGGATACCATCGGGGCGTTCATGGCGACCGAGCTCGCTTACGGAAACAACGTACAATCGCTCGAGACCGAGGCGGTATACGATCCGACCGCGGACGAATTCGTGCTCCACACGCCGTCGCCGCGTGCCCAAAAGTTCATGCCGAACACGGGCGCGGACGGGGTGGCCAAGCTCGCGGTCGTCTTGGCTCGCCTCAAGGTGCAAGGTCGCGATTGCGGCGTGTTCCCGTTCATCGTGCGCATTCGCACGGACAGCCGGCTGTGTCCCGGCGTGAAGGTCGCGCTCCTCGGGGACAAGCCAGACTATCCCCTCGACAACGCCATCACCGCGTTCGACAGGGTCACGATTCCCAGGCATTGCTGGCTCTCCGGGCCGGATAGCCGCATCCGGGACGATGGCTCGTTCGCCAGCACGATCGCGTCAAGGGGCCGGCGGTTCTTGCGCGCCATGGACCGCGTCCAGACGGGGAAGCTATGTCTGGGCGTCGCTGCGCTGTCTTCTGCGTGTGGCGCGCTGCAGTTGGCGCTGCAGTACTCACAGCAACGAAAGACGTTCGGCGTCGGCAAGGGGGAAGTGGCGATCCTCCACTACCGGACCTACCAGCGCGCGGTGTTCGAGGCCGTCTCGGTGACGTACGCGTGCGCGTTTCTGCTCGAGCACGTAACGACGCGCTACCGCGCGGGCTCCCGGGTCGACGACCCCGAGATGAATCGTCTCCTCGCGCTCGGCAAGGTCTTCGTCTCGGCACGTGCAAGGCAGATCATCAGCGGAGTGCGCGAGCGCGTCGGTGCGCAGGGGTTATTCTCTGCCAACCGGATCATCACGTACTGGATCTATTCGAACGGCATCGTCACCGCCGAGGGCGACAACGAGGTGCTCCTCTCGCGCATCGCTCGCGAGTTGATCGTCGGGCTCGACTACGAGTCGCCCGCCGTGTCGGACGGGATGGCGCCCATGCTCGAGTCGGCGGACTTCCTAATCCACCTGGTGAAGGAGCGCGAGAGACGCCTCCAGTCGGCGCTCGCCTCCAAGCTGCAGGGTGCGAAGGGGAGCCCGATGTTTGAGTCGTGGAACGCGCAGCTCTGCGAAGCGACGGAGCTTGCCTCCGTGCATGCGACGCGCATCGCGCTCGAGTGCTTCAATCGTGCTCTCGACGCCACCGAGGACTCGACCGCACGAACCGTCCTCGAACGGCTGCTCCGCCTGTTCGCGCTGCAGGAGATCGCGAGGTTCTCGACGGAGCTATTGGTGGACGACGTGCTGACCGACGACCTCGCCCGCGACATCGAGCCGGAGCGGACGAGGCTCGCCGCGCAGCTCTATGCGGACGCGCCGCTCTTGACCGAGGCCTTCGGCGTGCCGAACTCCCTGCTCGAGGCGCCCATCGGCGGGGACTACATCGCCGCGTACGACCCCGCCCGCGGCAAGGCTGTCTCGAGGAGTTACATCCGCACCACGCGGGCGGCCTCCGAGGCTCCCGACGAAGCCCCGGGCCGCCAGAGGGCGTAACAGGGTGCCGAGAAAGCCAGCGGCTCCATCGGACAGCCCTGTTAGCGCTTCTCCCAGCGCATGTGGTAGTCGACATCACAGAGAGACACCTGCGTCACCTCGATGCTGCCGCGTTGCTTGCACGCGCGCATGGCGCCGAGCCAGATTCCGGTGTGGAAGATCTCCGGGAAAACCCAGACGTCGCGAAGGCGGATCGTCGCCTCGTTCGCAGAAAGCTCACCGAGCCGGATCTCGCCCGGGCTCAGCGTCACCGCGTACGCCTTCGGACCCGCCTTGCAGACGCGGAGGAAGTCGGAACCGGCGGCCGCCATGATCGCCGTGCCGGCCAGGCTCGACGCGAACAAGCCGTACACGCCGAACGCGAGCTCGAGGAGCGCCGAAGCCGCCGGCTTGCTCGGATGGCGGGCCCGAGCGGCTCGTACGAGGAGCTGCATGTACTCGCGCACCGGGTACAGCGTGAAAGGGACGTATCTCGGCCGGGAGGTGACGAGCCGCGGCACGAGGCGGTGCACCTCGCTGAGGAACATTCCACGAACCTTCGCCTCGGTCGGTACGGTCTCGATGCGTTGCGCGAGGCTTTCCCACGTCTCTGATGACTCGATGTGAAGGTCATCCGTCGTCGCGAAGAGACGCAACGGGGCGAAGTCGGCCGCCACCTGCGGGGCCACGTGTGTTGCTTGTGCTGCCATCAATCCATCAAGTTACGGCCTGAGGCGACTCCGTGAAAATGGGTATTCGGATATTTCTTGTAACAATCTCGTTAAGAAGATCGTTGCGCCGAGCGCGTGTAGGGCGCGGTAGTGGTGCGGGTCACAGCGGCCTTGTGCTCGAGCCAGCATTTTCGCGAGCCTCGGTGATGCCTACATGCACACTCCCGCGACCTTGTGGCCGCTTCAATGACCGAGTCTCCGACACAAAGAACGCCCCTACCGAACCTCACTTGACGAGCTTCATCAGCGCCCGATTGCCACCGGCAAGGCCGGGGCTCACGCTCACGTCCGTCCAATAGACGGCGCTATTGTCTACGGCGACCGCCGTCGGATCGTTCTGCTAGGCGGCGAGCACCTCTTGGGCGCCACCATCAAGGGGACCCCGATCGGCACGTTCGAGGTCGGGGGTGCGCATTCAGGGGCGCCCGTCACGCTTGCGACGAGCCTCGAGTCTCGGGGCCGTCGCGGTGCGGCCGGTCGCATGCACTCGAGTGCCACGAAGAACCGCCGGAGTGAAACGTCCAGCGTGGTGGCCGGCGGTGACGAGTTTGAGTCCGTCCACGTGTCCTCGTTGGTCGCGTCGTTCGCAGGCGCGGACCGGCACGCGCAGAGAATGAACTACGCTCCGCCTCTGCGGGCGCCCGATCGAGCCGGCACTGGGCTCCCGACGAGAGAGATGACACGCAAGGCAGGACTGGTAAAGTGGTGCGCGCAAAACGCGCGGGATCCGACGTGGTGGGGGACCGGCTTGCAGACGCTTCGTATCCACGACGGATCTCGGCTGGGCCCGTACCGGCTGTCACGGCTGCTGGGCCGCGGGGCCACGTCTGCCGTGTACGAAGCGGTCGACCCCGCCGGGCGG
>DATGJA010000441.1:0-16657 GCA_035295445.1 Polyangiaceae bacterium
CATCGCCGCCGAGCACGGGGCCGACCGTGTGGCCGCCTTCGCCGCCCACACGGGCAAAGAGGACGAGTGCGTTCGGCTGATCGCCGACGCGATCGCTCGGTTCGGACGGGTCGACATTCTCGTCAACAACGCGGGAACGAACCCCTACTTCGGGCCGATGATCGCCGCAGAGAACAGCGCCTGGGACAAGACGTTCGAGGTCAACCTGAAGGGGTACTTCTGGTGTGCCCGCGAGGTCGCGCGGCATTGCGTCGCGCGCGAGGCTCCCGGATCGATCATCAGCGTGGCGAGCATCGCCGGATTGGTCGGCTCGCCCATGCAGGGCGTGTACTCGATGACGAAGGCGGCGGTGATCTCTCTCACGAAGACGCTCGCCGTCGAGCTCGGTCCCTCTCGGATCCGGGTCAACGCCATCGCCCCCGGCTTCGTCGACACGCGCCTGGCAAGCGCCATCCTGAAGAACGACGATTTGCTGAAGCGCGTCATCGCGCAAACGCCACTCGCTCGATACGGTGTTCCGGACGAGATAGCGGGCGGCGCGTTGTACCTTGCGAGCGATGCGGCCAGTTTCCTGACCGGCCACACGCTCGTGATCGACGGAGGGCTGACGATCGGTTAGGCCGCGAGCGGGCTCGGTCGGGCCCGGGCGGGGAGCAGGAATGGAGGCTGGTCAGACCATCGCGGGCAAGTACCGCCTGAACCGCTTGCTCGGAACGGGCGGGATGGCGTCCGTCTGGTCTGCGACCAACGTCTTCACCGAGCGCGAGTTCGCGATGAAGTTCATGCTCCCTCAGGTGGCGCGGACGCCCGAGGCGGCGCGGCGCTTTCTGCTCGAAGCCAAGGTCAGCGCGCGGATCAACCATCCGAACATCATCGAGGTCATCGACGTCGGCCAGGCAGAGGACGGCTCCCTCTTTCTCGTGATGGAGCTCCTGACGGGCCACTCGCTCGACGTGGTTGTCCGCCGGCAGAAGCCGCCCATGCCCGTGAAGGAGTTCATCCTCTTCATGCGCGACGTCGCCCAGGCGCTGGCGGCGGCGCACCGGAGCGGGGTCGTCCACCGGGACCTCAAGCCGACGAACATCTTCCTGCACAATGACCGCGATGGCCGGATGGTGCCGAAGATCCTCGACTTTGGCGTGAGCAAGATCCTCGAGGAAGAGAACAACACCGCGTTGACCGTCGTCGGGACGGTGCTCGGGTCGCCGCTCTACATGAGTCCCGAGCAGGCCATGGGGGCCGAGGGGATCGACGGGCGAACGGACGTCTTCGCCTTCGGCGCCATCTTGTTCGAGGCGCTCTCGGGGCAGCGCGCGTACGACGCGCCCAACTTCAACGCGCTCATCGTGACGATCGCGACGACGCAGCCCCGGCCGATCGACGAGGCGGCCCCTCACCTGCCCGCGCCGCTGCGGTCGCTCATTCGAGATTGCCTGGTCACCGACAAGACCAAGCGGCTCGAGTCCTTCGATCGCATCGTCGATCGGCTGGACGAGATGCTCCCCGATCTACTGGGCGGCGACCTTCTCCTCCCGCTCACCCACAGGGGGGATCCGGAGGCGTCCGACGCGATGGCGACCAGCGTTCGCCGAAGCGATCGCCCGCCCCCGGACGCCGGGTCGCAGGCGGCCCTCGCGCGGGCCGCCGAGGCGAGCCGACCCGCGAGCGTCTATCCGCCCCCGGACGACGGCGGCACCTCGAGCGCCCTCGCCGAACCGACGGTGATCACGCCGCCGGTGCAGAACCTCTTGAACCTCTCGCAGCGCGCGCGCCTCGCCTTCCGCAGGCTCAGCCCGACGACCGCGGTGGTGGCCGCCGGCCTGGCGGGCGTCGCCGTGGTGGGCCTGGCCATCGGCATCGCCGCCGCCTTCACCAAGACGGATCAGGCCGGGTCCCATGCGGCCATCGAGGGCTCGGTCGTGTCCGCCACGTCGGGCGCCACGGCGCTGGTTCCCAAGATCACGCCGACCGCGACGCCGGCGCCGCCTTCTCGTCCGGAGCCGTCGGGAGGCGTCCCGCTCATCTCGGTCGACTCGCTCCCGGTGGCGGCGATGCGTCCGACCGCGGCGCCCTCGAAGGGGAGCGGCCGTCTGTCGGTGGTCGCCAGCCCCGGGTGGTGCTCGGTGTCGGTCGACGGCGTGGGCAAGGGAGTCACCCCCGTGCAGTTCTTCGATCTCTCGGTGGGCTCCCATCGCCTCGACTGCGTGGCGCCGAGCGGCAAGGCGAAGACGGCGAGCGTGAACGTCGCCGACGGCGCGTCCGCACACTATCGGTTCGCGCTGGACGAGTGACCCGGGACCTCCCAAGCTAGCGGGCGATGACCGCGGCGGGCGCAAAGGTGCAGATCGCCGCCATCGGCGCGATCACAGCGGCATGCGCTCTGGGCTGCGCGCGCGCGCCATCTCCCCTCGTGCCCGGGTGGGGCGGGGCCATCGGCACGCCCAATCGCGGGGTGCTGGCGGGCGGAGCGGAGTTGCCGCGCGACGCTCCCGGATTCCGGTGGCTCCGCGCCAACGACCGGCACTGGGCGCTACCGCGCTTCGTCGACGCGATCGAGCGCGCGTCCGCGGAGGTCGCTCGGGAGAGACCCGGACCGCCGCTGCTCGTCGGTGACCTGTCGACGCGATCCGGGGGCGGACCGCTGTCCCCCCACTTTTCGCACCGTTCGGGGGTCGACGCCGACCTTCTCTACTACGTGACAACGGTGGACGGGGCCCCGGTCCAGAGTCCCGGGTTCGTCCACGTCGGCGCGGACGGCCTCGCCTGGGACGACGCGCACCACCGATGGCTGCGGCTGGACGTCGAGCGCGAGTGGCTCCTCGTGAGGGCTCTCTTGCTCGACCCGTACGCGCGCGTCGAGTGGCTCTTCGTCAGCGATGTGGTCCACGCCATGCTCCTCGAGTGGGCCGTCGCTCGTGGAGAGGGGGTCGAAGTCCTGGCACGCGCGCGCGCAGTCATGCTCCAGCCCAAGCCCGGCGGGGTTCACGACGACCACATCCACGCGCGAACCGCTTGCTCGCCCGAAGAGAGGTCCGACGGGTGCGTGGGGATCGGTCCACGGCGTCCTTGGATGACGTACGACGCCGCCGCCCCGGACGACGACATCGCGAGCCTCGCGCTTGCCCTCGCCAACCCGGTGGACGCGTCCGAGCGCCCCGAACGCACGCCGTGAGCCTGCTCGTTCGCTGCGACGCGATCGAGCTGCCGGACCACGTCGCCCGCGGGTCCGCGCAGCTCGGCTACCTCGATCCCCCGTTCGGAATCGGGGCGCGTTTCGGGGCTCGCCCGAGGTCGGGAGGCGAACGTGCCCGCGGACGCATTGCGTACGAGGACCGGTGGACGTCGATGGTCGCCTACCTCGGCTGGCTCGAGCCCCGTCTCGCCGCCGTCCGCGAATGCCTCGCGGCGGATGGGACGATGTGGCTGCACCTCGACCACCGCGCCGTCCACGAAGCCAAGACGGCGTGCGATCGCGTGTTCGGCCCCAGGGCCTTCCTGGGCGAAGTCATCTGGCTCACCGGCAACGGAGCGCGTGGTGTCCGCAAGGGTCCGGGCATCACCCATCAGACGCTGCTGATCTTCGCCGCCGGGCGCCGCTTCATCTGGAATGCTCGCGACCCCCAGCTGCGCGAACCCTTCGCCCCGACGAGCCTCGCGATGCACTTCACCCGGTCGGACCGCTCCGGGCGCCTCTACCGTGAACGGACGATCGGCGGCAAGACGTACCGCTACTACGCCGACGAGGGGCGCGCGATCGGCAGCGTGTGGACCGATTGCCCTTCCATGGCCGCCAACACCCCCCTGCTCGAAGAGGCGACCGGCTATCCGACACAAAAGCCGCTCAAGTTGATCGATCGGATCGTGCGCGCCTCCTCCCACGCCGGTGGCCTGGTCTTGGATCCCTTCTGCGGCTCCGGGACGACGCTCGTCGCGGCGGCGCGGACGGGGCGTACGTTCGTCGGTTGCGACGTCGGCGCCCTCGCGATCGAGACGGCCTCGCGGCGCCTCCGGCGCGAAGGCGTGGCCTTCGACCTGCGGCTACAATCGGCGTGATGTCGGCGACGGACGACCCGGCCCTCTACCCGCTCTTCCTCAAGCTCCGGGGGCGCGACGTGCTCGTCGTCGGCGCGGGCCCGGTGGCCGAGCGCAAGATCACGGTCTTGCTCGAATGCGGAGCCGCCGTGCGCGTCGTCGCCCCGCGCGCGACCGACCGGATCCGGGAGTGGTCGGGGAGCGGAGCGGTCGTGTGGCTCGGTCGACGGTTCGAGGACCCCGACGCGGACGGCGCGTGGCTCGTCGTGGCCGCGACCGGGGACCCGACGGTCGAAGCGACGGTCGCCGAGGCCGCGGAGAGGCGTCGTGCGTTCGTCATCGCCGTGGACGACCCGCTCCACGCGAGCGCGTACTCGGGGTCGGTGGTCCGGCGGCCCCCCTTCACGCTGGCCATCTCTTCCTCGGGGGCGACCCCTGCCCTCACCCGGCTGGTCCGCGAGATCGTCGAGCAGGTTCTCCCGGGCGAAGACTGGGTCGAGCACGCGAAAGCGCTCCGAGCCAGGTGGTTGGCCTCGCGGACGCCGCCGGAGCAGCGATTTGGAGAGCTCGTGCGCGAGCTCAAACTGCGGGACAAAGCGGGATCCTGACCACTCGCGCGGTCCGATGTCTCGCTTCGCTCGAGCGTGCGGACTCGTGCGGTGGCCTTAGTCCGCTCGAACGGACGAGCCGAGCGGGAGCTCGACGACGAACGTGGACCCGGCGCCGACCCGGCTGTCCACCGTGATCGTTCCGCCGAGCGCGGCCGTCACGTGCTGCACGATCCATAGCCCCAGCCCGAAGCCGCCCACGCTCTTGGACGTCGCTCGCTCGAATCGCCCGAAGATGCGCGCGAGATCGGCCTCCGCGATCCCGCCGCCGCGATCGCGAACCACGATCCGCGCGCGCGCGCCGGCCTGCTCGATCATCACCTCCACGGGCTTGTCGTCGCCGTATTTGATGGCGTTCGACACGAGGTTGGTCAGGATCTGATCCACGCGCAGACGGTCCCAGCGCCCGACGATGGGCTCGCCCCTCGACGCGATCGACACGAGGGCTCGCTCGCGCTCTTGCAGCCGGTCGACGACCTCCCGCGCGAGGGCCGCCAGGTCCACGGACTCGACGCTCAGGCGCAGCTGCCCCGCCGCCAGACGCGAGACGTCGAGCAGATCGTCCACGAGCCGACCGAGCCTGCGCACGAGCCGCTCGACCGCCTCCGCATCGCGCACGAGCGCGTCCGTCCCCGTGGCGCCGGCGCGCGCGGCCCTTCCGACCATCTGGGACCGCAGCAGAAGCGACGTGAGCGGCGTCCGCAGCTCGTGCGCGGCCAGCGAGACG
This sequence comes from Polyangiaceae bacterium, assembly GCA_035295445.1. Classification (GTDB taxonomy): domain Bacteria; phylum Myxococcota_A; class Polyangia; order Polyangiales; family Polyangiaceae; genus Palsa-1150. The sequence goes on from DATGJA010000441.1 coordinate 5,368, forward strand.
ATCGAATCGCGCAGGCCGAGGGCCCGCCGCCTCTCGGCGGCGATGGAACCGAGGATGAGCGTCGTCGAGACGGCCACCACCATGAACGCCTGGACCTGCAGGAGGGCGTCCGACAGCCTCGCGCCGGTGAAGGGACCCCGACCGCCGACGGCGCCCACGACCGCAGCGCCGGAGACGGCCACGCCCGCGACGGCCGCGCCGCGCGGACCGAACCGGAGCGCCGCCCAGATGAGGAAGGGAAAGATCGCGTACGCGTGCGCGAAGAAGGCCGGACGATCGGGTCGATCCCACCAGAAGACGAGCGCGCTCGAGCCGACGAACACCGCCGCGAGCGCGGTCAGCTCGATCCCACGTCGGCTGCGATCCACCGACGGCGCCTCCGGCCCGGTCTCGCTCGGGGACAGGAAGACGAGCAGGATCGGCGCGAAGACGAGGTCCCCGACCAGATCGCCCACCCACCACGCGCGCCACGTCTCCCCCAGCGCCGCTTGCTCGACGACACCGCCGAGACGAAGGCTGGCGACCCCGAGGGTCGCGCTGACGCAGGTGCTGGCGACGGCCGCCAGGCTGATGAGCGCCAGGACGTCTCGGACCCGCTCGAGCGAAGGACGGAAGCGCGCGACGCGCCGGAGCGCCCAGGCTCCGAGCACCGCCTCCGCCGTGTTGCCGACGGCGATGCCCACGGCGACGGCCACCGGAGCGCCCGTCCACAGGTTCGCCGCGAACGCTCCGAGGGCCACCCCCGGCCAGACGCCGTACCCGCGCAGGAGGACCGCCGCGAGCGCGATCCCCGTCGCCGGCCAGACGAGCGTGGCGAAGCCGCCGACCGCGTCGAGCGCGAGGCCCATCTTGGCCACGAGCGCGTAGACGACGGCGAGGACGACGCTGTCGGCGACGGCGCGAGACGAGATGCGAAGCGACACCGTCCGCATGGTACCGACGCGACGCCGTCCGGCTACAGCGTGAGCTTAGGGCTTCAGGCTTCGGGCTTCAGGCGGGCCAAGGGCAAGGCCGGCTCTTGGACGGGCGGGCTCTCGACACGGCGGGCGACCACGTCCCCCACGACCAAGAGAGCCGGCGCTTCGACCCCGCCGTCTCGTGTCCGCTGGGCGATGTCGGCGATCGTGCCCACGATCGTCCTCTCTTGCGGGAGCGTGGCGCGCGCGACCACGGCCGCCGGGGTGGCGGGAGATCGCCCGGCGGCGACCAGGACGGCGCACGTCTCCTCGACGCGGCTCAGCCCCATGTAAAAAACGAGGGTCCCCTCGCGCGTGATGTTCGCCGTCAGGTGGGGGTCCCCCTGCGCGGCGTGCGCGGTCAGGAGGGTCACGCTGGCCGCGCACTCGCGGTGGGTCAGTGGGAATCCCGCCCGCGCGGCCGCCCCCAGGGCCGCCGAAATCCCCGGGACGACCTCGAACGGGATGCGCGCGGCGGCCAGCTCTTCGGCCTCCTCGCCGCCGCGGCCGAAGACGAACGGGTCCCCGCCCTTGAGGCGGACGACGTCCCGCCCCTCGAGGGCACGCTCGAGCACCAGGGGATGAATGCGGGCCTCGTGATGACGGCACCCGCTCGCGCGACGCCCCACCGCGACGAGCTCTGCGGCGGACGGTGCGATGCGAAGGATCTCGGCGGAGACCAGCTCGTCGTAAGCGACCACGTCGGCTCGTGCGAGCAGCTCATGAGCCCGCACCGTGAGGAGGCCGGGGTCTCCCGGCCCCGCGCCGACCAGCCAGACCTTCCCCCGACGAATGACGCGGACCCCTTCGACCCCGGAGCTCATACCGCCTCCTGACGACCCTCCGGCATCTTAGCGTCCCGCCCCGCACAGGCCAGCGCCGGTCAAATGCCGCGCCCCAGCTGGCGCCGCGGATCGCCGTGGCTCCGTCCACCGGGGACGACCCACGCGTCGTCGGCCTCTTCCCGGGCGACCTTCTCTACCTCGCTCGCGATCCTCCGGCCGATCGCGGTCGAAAGGACGGCGACGCGAGAATCGTTCGCCGCCCGCGGCCGCGGAAGGTCGACCACCTCGTCGTGCAAGATTCGCCCGGGGCGGGTCCCCATGAGAACGACGCGATCGGCCAGGCGGACCGCCTCGCGAACGTTGTGGGTGACGAAGATGATGCTCTTGCGAGTCGCGCTCCAAATGCGCTCGAGCTCCCCCTGGAGAATCTCGCGCGTCTGGGCGTCGAGCGCCGCAAACGGCTCGTCCATCAGCAGGACGGCTGGATCGGTCGCGAGCGCGCGGGCAATCGCCCCCCGCTGCCGCATGCCGCCCGACAGCTCGTGTGGGTACCGGTCGCGAAAGCGCCAAAGGTGAACGAGACGCAAGAGCTCCTCGCTCCGCGACGCGCGCAGGGCGGCGTCGAGCCCCTGCAGCTTGAGCGGGAACTCGATGTTGTGCTGGAGCGTGAGCCACGGAAAGAGCGCCGCGTCCTGGAAGACCACCGCCCGGTCGGGCCCCGGGCCCACGATGTCGCGTTCGTCCTTGCGCACGCGGCCCGACGTCGGCCGCGCAAAGCCGGCGACGAGGTTCAGAAGGGTCGACTTGCCGCTCCCCGAAGGCCCGAGCAAGCACACGAACTCCCCCGCCGACACCCGAAGGGACGCGTTGCGCAGGATCTCGACGACGACCTCGTCGCGGGCAACGACCCGCAAGGACACGTCTTCGAGGGCGATGCTGGCGCCGGAACGCTGAGGCGGGGGAACCGAGTTCGGCCGTACCTCCGACGTCACGGCGCTCGTCTGACCCCACGCCTTCGCGAATGCGAACACTTGGTCGTTATAACGAACGGACGAGGACCCGTCAAACCTCGCCCGCCCCGTGGCGACCGTCCTCGGAGCGTCATCGCTCGTAGACGATCAGGTTGTGATAGCGGGCGTCGGAACCGCCTGGATTTTCGTACGTATGGGGCCGGTCCGCGGCGAACGCGACCGAGTCCCCCGCCCCGAGGTCGAACGTCTCCGTCCCCACGTGCATTTTCAAGAGCCCGCTGAGGACGACGAGGACCTCGTGCGTGCCGGGCGCGTGCGCCTCCGAGGCGTGCGTGGCCCGCGCGGCGAGGCGCAGCTCGTAGAGCTCGAGGAGAGGGGACGCGCCGGCCGGCGTGAGGGGCCGGCTCTCGAACTTCCCATCGGAAGAACGAAGCACCTGGGCGTCACCGCGCCGGAGCACGACGGCCCCCGATCGAGGAGCGCCAATGAGCTCGGCGAAGGGAACGCCGAGGCCCACCGCGATCTTCCAGAGGACGCCGACCGTGGGGTTGCTCTTGGACGTTTCGATTTGCGAGAGCGCCGCGCGGCTCACCCCAGACGACCGGGCGAGGTCGTCGAGCGAGAGCCCGCGGGCTTTTCTCCGCTGCCGCAGGTTCTCCGCCACGCGCCGCCCGAGCTCCGCGGCGCCGACGTCGTCCCCCGGTCCTGCGAGGGGCCTAATGGCCTTGCGCGCAACCACTTCATCCTCCATTATAACGAACGAACAATTCGGAGAGCAAACAATCGCGCGCCACGCTGGCGCGGGCACCCGCGCCGGCGTTACGAAGGGGCCCCCACGGCGCTGGAGACGCACCATGACAAGGCAAGTATTCCTGCCCAAGTTCTCGGACACGCGGGACATCGACGAGTTCGTCGAGAAGCTCGCCTCCTTCGAGCGCGGCGAGATAAACGCCGAGCAGTTTCGCTCGTTTCGCCTCCTCCGCGGCGTCTACGGGCAGCGGCAGTCGGACGTGCAGATGTTCCGCATCAAGATCCCCTTCGGCCTGCTCGGGCCGGAGCAGCTGGTCGCCGTCGCCGAGGTAGCGGACAAGTACTCGCGCGGGTTCGGCCACGTGACCACGCGGCAGAACATCCAGCTGCACTTCCTCAAGCTGTCGGATTGCGAGGCCGTCATGCAGCGCCTGGGGGAGGCCGGCCTCACCACGCGCGAGGCGTGCGGCAACTCGGTTCGCAACGTGACGGCGTGCGAGCTCGCCGAGGTTTGCCGCGACGCCGCCTTCGACGTGACGCCGTACGCGGAGGCGATCGTGCGTCTCTTCCTCCGCGGCCCCCTCTCGGCGAGCTTGCCGCGCAAGTTCAAGATCGCCTTCAGCGGGTGCGGGACGGACTGCGCCTTCGGCGCCATCCACGACATCGGGTTCGTCGCGCAGGTTCGTGACGGCCAGCGCGGCTTCAAGGTCTATGCGGCGGGCGGCCTCTCCACCACGCCTCAGGCCGCGATCACGCTGCACGACTTCGTCCCAGCCGCCGAGATCGGGCGCGTGGGCGAAGCGCTCATCCGCCTATTTCACGCGCTGGGCAATCGCGACAACAAGAGCCGAGCGCGCATGAAGTACGTCCTGCGCAAGCTGGGGGAGGAGCAGTTCAAGGCCAAATACGCCCAGTACCGGGCCGAGGTGGACGCGGAGGCCGCCGCTGAATTGACCCTTCCCCCGGCGCGCAACAACGAGCCGGCGCCGCCCGTCACCGACGGAGCTCCCGCGCAGCCCCCCGGGTACCTGGCGTGGCGGTCCACCTCGGTGGTCGATCAGCGTCAGGACGGCTACGCGGCCGTCTACGTGCGTCTCTTCCTCGGGGACATCACGAGCGCGCAGCTGCGAGCGCTGGCTCAGATCCTCCCCCGCTACGGCGACGGAACGGTGCGCCTCACGATCGACCAGAACCTGCTCATCCCCTGGGTCGACCGGCGGTCGCTGCCGTCGCTCTACGTGGCTCTGCGCGAGATCGACCTCGCGAAGACCGACGTGCACACGGCCCGTGACGTGCTCTCTTGCCCGGGAGCCGAGTCCTGCAACCTCGCCGTCACCTCCTCGCGCAACGTCGCGCAGGCCATCTCGGAGCGGCTCGAGCTGCCGGACGTCAACGGCTCGGCGGCCATCGCGGACACGAGCATCAAGATCAGCGGCTGCCCGAACTCCTGCGGGCAGCATCACGTCGCGGACATCGGGTGGCACGGCGCGGTTAAGAACGTCAACGGCGTCGCCTACCCGATGTATCAGCTTCACCTGGGGGGCGGGGTGGACGCGAGCGGCGCCCGATTCGGCCGGCAAGTCGTCAAGGTGGTCGCCCGCCGATTGCCGGACGCCGTCGCGATGCTCCTGAAGCTCTTCGACGCCGAGCACGGCGAGGGGGAGACGCCGTCGGAGTTCTTCCGCCGCGTCGACCCGAAGCGCGTGGTCGCCGTGCTGGGGGACTTGGCCACGGCCGCACCCAAATCGGGCGAGGAAGTCGACGTCGGCGAAGAGGGCGGCTTCCAGGTGGCCATCGGCGCCGGCGAGTGCGCAGCGTAGTCCGCACGCTCGAGCGAAGCGAGAGTTCGGACTACAGCACCGAGTCATAGTCCGCACGCTCGACGTCTCAACCTGCCGCGCGCCTGGTCTTGGACGCGATGCGCGCGAGGAGCTCTTCGCGGGTGACGCCGAGGCGGGCCGCCGTCCGGTGGGCCAGGGACGTACGGGCGACGCCCGGGACGAACCGGTACGTGGAGCGCTCGGCGTCGTCCAGCTCCACTTGCAAAAACTCGAGGTTCGAGCTGACCCGCTCCTTCTCGAGCCGCGCCGCGAACTGAAGCAGGTGGGTCGTCACGAAGGCGCGAACGCCGAGCTCGGGCAAGAGCGACAGGACGAGGCGCGCGATCTCTTCGCCCTCGGAAGGATTGGTCCCCGAGCACAGCTCGTCGAGGACCACGAGCGCACCCGGACCGAGCTCCTCGAAGAGCCGCCGAATGCGCAGTAGCTCCATTCCGAGGTGCCCTTCGGGTTGATCGGCGCGGGCCTCCTCGAAGAGCGACGCGAAGAGCCCCGAGGCCCGGGGGATCAGCCCCGAGCGCGCCGGCGCGAAGAGGCCGGCCTCGGCGAGCACCTGCGTGATCGCCACCGCCTGCAAGAGCCGCGTCTTGCCGCCCGAGTTCGGACCCGTCACGATGACGAGGGCCTGCGGCCCGACGTGCAAGTCGCAGGGGGTCGGGGCGTCCGCGGCCGCGAGGAGCAGCGGGTTGAAGAGGCCGTCGAGTCGCAGGGGCCCTCGCGCCTCCGAGAGCTCCGGGAGCTCCACGGCGAGGCCCTTCTCCCTCGCGCGGTCGCGAAGGCCGAGCGCGCCCAGGTACACCTCCGCATCGCCGAGCAGCTGAAAGAGAACGGCCACTTCGTCCTCGATGCCGCTGAACACTTCGGAGAGGAGCCGCTCGGCGACCTCGCCGCTCGTGGTGCGGTACCCGCGAAACATGAGAACGAATCGGACGACGAGCCGGCGCCACAGAGAAGCGTAGAACGGGTTCCCCCGGTTCTCGCGGACCGCGACGATCTCCATCGCGCGCACCTCGCCGTCCGCGCCGACCCGGACCCGCAGATCGAGCGACGCGAGGTTCTCGTCGTGGTCGAGGAGCCCGACCAGCCGCTTGTACGGCTCGCCCGCCACCACCGCGGCGCCGAACTGACGAAGGCGGGAGAGGCCCGACCGAGCTCCCTCGAACGAGGCGGCGAGCAGCTCGAAGACCTCGCGGGCGGCGCGCAGGATCTCCATTCGGCGCACGCGCGGGGCAGGCTGACGGGCCGCGCAGAGCAGGGCGCGCAGCCGATCGATGCCGACGTAGACGCGCTCGAGCGCGGCGCGCATCGTCGCGTTCGCGGCGAGCTCGGTCAGGACGGCGCGCCTCGCCTCGACGTCCCGCCGGTCGAGGGGCGGCTCGGTCAGGACGCGCGTCAGGTACCGGATCGAGGGCGTGAAGGCCTTGCCGGCCACCCGAACGGTCAGGCACTTTTCGACGATCGCGTCGAGATAGAGGTCTCGCGCGAAGGCGTCCCGGTTCCAGGACGTCGTCGGCAGCGACGCCGACGCGACGAGATCGTCGAAGGCGATCACCGAACCGCCCGCGGCAAAGGCGAAGACCAGCGCTTGACGAAACGAACCGAGCTCGATGCGCACGCGCGCGTCGGCGGACAAGAGATCGGGGATCGGTCCAAGCATGAGCGGCGGGGTCCCTGCTTCCAGTGTGTCGTCCGAACTCTCGCTTCGCTCGAGCTTGCGGACCCGGGAGAGTCTACACGCGCGCGGCGCGCTGGATTGGCCTGGCGGCCTGGCGTGAGCGCCGGACCCTGCTACTCAAGCGCGAATGGCGGGCGCGACTTTCCGGGCCCTGCGGCACCGGAACTTTCGCCTCTTCTTCGGCGGGCAGCTGGTGTCGCTCGTCGGGACGTGGATGCAAAACGTCGCCCTGTCGTGGCTCGTCTACAAGATGACGAGGTCCCCCCTTCTTCTTGGACTGGTGGGCTTCGCGGGGCAAGCTCCCATCTTCTTTCTCGCCACCGTCGGGGGCGCCGTGGCCGATCGCCGCCAGCGGCGCGAGCTCCTCGTCCTGACGCAAACGGTGTCGATGTTGCTCGCGTTCGCCCTCGCGGGCCTCGAGCTCGGCGGAGTGGCACGGGTCTGGGAGATCTTCGTCCTCGCCGCGGCCCTCGGCTCGGTGAACGCGTTCGACATCCCGACCCGGCAGTCCTTCGTCGTCGAGATGGTGGGCCGGGAGGATTTGGGCAACGCGATTGCGCTCAACTCGATCATGTTCAACGCCGCGCGCACGCTCGGACCGGCCGTAGCCGGCGTGGTCGTGGCGGCCATCGGCGAGGGGTGGTGCTTCTTCGCGAACGGCCTGAGCTTCGTCGCGGTGATCGTCAGCTTGCTCATGATCCGCGTCGCCCGGCGCCCCATCGCGGCCCCGCCCGCCCAGGCCTTGGCCCACGCCGCGGAGGGGTTTCGCTTCGTCTGGAACACGCGCGCGGTGCGGTCCGTCTTGCTCCTCCTGGCGACGACGAGTCTCGTCGGCATGCCGTACACGGTCCTCATGCCCATCTTCGCCGACCGGGTGCTTCACTCCGGCGCGCGCGCCCTCGGCCTGCTCATGGGCGCGTCCGGGGTCGGCGCTCTCCTCGGGGGGCTCGCCCTCGCGTCACGCCTGGCCATCGCCGGGATTCGCCGTTGGATTGCGGTAGCGGCCGCGGTGTTCGGCGCTGCGCTCGTGCTGTTCTCCCGGTCGCATTGGCTGGGGTCGTCGCTCGTGCTCCTCGTGCCCGTGGGCGCCGGGATGATGGTGCAAATGGCGGCGTCCAACACCGTCGTCCAGACGATGACGCCGGATCCCCTGCGCGGCCGCGTCATGGCCGTCTACGCGATGACGTTCATGGGCATGGCGCCCCTCGGCGCGCTCGTCGCCGGAGCGGCTGCGGCCTCCTTCGGGGCGCCCGCCACGGTGGCGTCGGGCGGCGTCATCGCCCTCGTCGCCGCCGCGATCTTCGCGACGCGAGCAGCGGGGCCTTGAGAAAGCCTGCGAACGGCGCGAGGCCCCCTACTTCTTGGTGTGGCACTCGAGACATCCGAAGCCCTTCTGGGTCTTCGGGTCGTACGGATCCTCGCCGACGAGCTGCGCCATCGTCGGCAGGACCTGCTTGCCCATGAACTCCGCGACCGCCTTCTTCTTGCCCTCGTGCATCTTCTTGATGCCGGCCGGGGTCAAGTCGAGCTTCGGGAGCTCGGGATTCGGCATCTTGAAGCTGCCGTCCTTCGCGCCGCTGCCGTGGCAAAGGACGCATTTTGGCTCGGCGTACGTCTTCGCGTCGAAGTCGTGGAACAGCGCCCCCATCTTGGGCAGCACCGTCGACTTCATGTAAGCGAGCTTCTGGTCGTGCGACCACTTGTCCCAATCGCCGGGGCCGGGCGGTCCGGAGGGCGCGGTCGCCGAGGCGGCCGGCGCCGCGCTGGCCGCGGGAGCCTCCGTCGGGGCCGGAGCGGCGCTCGCGACGGGCGCCTCGGTCGGGGCCGGTGCGGCGGACGGGGCGGGGTTGGCTGGTTGGGTGGGCTCGGCCTGGCCGCCTCCGCAGGCGGCGACGACGAGGGCACCCAGCATGACGCAGACGGCGAACCGGTGGTCCATCGCCGGCATGGATGCACCACGATGCGGGTGCGTTGCAAGGGCCGGCGAAGAAAAAAGAAGCGCGGCGGGCTCTTCGTTTTGGCGCTGGACAGCCGTCTAAGCCCGTTCGACCCCGACGACCCCTTTCACACGCTGCAGGGCCTTCATGACGGACTTGAGCTGCTGCAGGTCCTGGCAAACGAACGAGAAGAGATTGATCGCCCGCCCGTCGTCGCTCGCGCGACAGTTCGCTTCACTGATGTTGATCCCCAGCGCCATGAACGTCTGACCGACGTTCGCCAAGATCCCCGGCAGGTTCGCGGTCACGACGCGAAGCTGCACGCTGCGGTTGATGCGCGCGCCGCTGTCCCACGTGATCTCCACGCGTCGCTCCGGATCCGTGTCGAAGGCCTTGGGGCATCCCCGCCGATGAATCGTGACCCCGCGCCCGCGCGTGATGAACCCGAGGATGTCGTCGCCGGGAAGTGGGTTGCAGCACTTGGCGTAGCGAACCAGGACGTCGTCGATCCCGTTGATGCGGATCCCGCCTTCGTCGCGCTTGATGACCTTGCGCACCAAGCCGGCGAGCCGCCCCTCGCGCAGCGACGCCGGCGGGCGACTGTCGGCGCCGTTCTCGTCGGGGGGCGCGAGGAGCTTGATGATCTCCTCGGGGTCGATCTTGCCGTACCCGATGCCGACGTAGAGCTCCTCGAGGTTCTGCACCTTGACCGCGTCGAACACGCGCCGGAGCTCGGCGTCGCTCTTCAGGAGCTTGCTCGCGCTGATCCCGGCGTCGTGCAGGCCCCGTTCGAGGAGCTCCTCGCCCAGCCGCTTGCTCTTGTCGCGCTGGTCCTGCCTCAGGTGATTGCGGATCTTGGAGCGGGCCCGCGTGGTGCCGACGAAGTCGAGCCAGTCCTTGTTCGGATGCTGGTGCTGGCTCGTCAGGACCTCGATGATGTCCCCGTTGCGCAGCTTGTAGCGCAAGGGCTCCATCTTGCCGTTCACCCGCGCGCCCGTGACGTGGTCGCCGAGCTGCGTGTGGATCTGATACGCGAAGTCGACCGGCGTCGCGCCCCGCGGGAAGACTCGAACGTCGCCCTTCGGCGTGAAGACGTAGACCTCGTCCTGGAACAGATCGACCTTGACGGTCTCGAGGAACTCGGCCGGATCTTTCAGCTCCTTCTGCCACTCGAGCAGCTGCCGCAACCACGAGAAGCGCTGCGCGTCCTGGTCTGCGATGCCGCCCCCGCGCTCCTTGTACTTCCAGTGGGCCGCGATCCCGCGCTCCGCGACGCGGTGCATCTCGTGGGTCCGGATCTGGATCTCGATCCTCTCGTGTCCCGGGCCCATGACCGTCGTGTGGAGCGACTGGTACATATTGGGTTTGGGGAGCGCGATGTAGTCCTTGAAGCGCCCCGGCACGGGGGTCCACTGCGAATGGATGACGCCCAGCGCGGCGTAGCAGTCGCCCACGCTCTCGACGAGGACGCGGAACGCGATGAGGTCGTTGATCCCCTCGAGCCCCGCGTCGAGCGCCTTCATCTTGCGATACACGCTGTAGAGGTGCTTCGCTCGACCGGTCACCTCGGCCGCGAAGCCCTGCTCGGCGAGGCGGCTCGAGAGCGTCCGGCATACGTCGGCGATGTACTTGTCGCGTTCCTTGCGGGTCTTCGTGAGCCTCGCCACGAGGTCCGCGAACACGTCGGGCTCGAGATACCGAAAGCTCAGATCCTCGAGCTCGCTCTTGAACGACTGGATTCCGAGCCGGTTCGCGAGGGGCGCGTAGATCTCCAGCGTCTCGCGGGCGATACGCTCCTGCGACTCGCGCGTCATGTGCTCGAGCGTGCGCATGTTGTCGAGCCGGTCGCAAAGCTTGATCAAAAGGACGCGGATGTCCCGCGCCATCGCGACGACCATCTTGCGGAAGTTCTCCGCCTGGCGATCCTCCTTCGACGTGAAGTTGATCTTCGAGAGCTTGGTGACGCCGTCGACGAGCTCGGCGACTTCACCGCCGAACTCCTTGTTCAGCTCATCCGTCGTCGCGAGCGTGTCCTCGACGACGTCGTGGAGCAGGCCGGCGCAGACGCTCGCGGCGTCGAGCCGCAGGTCCGCGATGATCGCCGCGACGCTGACGGGATGCACGATGTACGGCTGGCCCGACTTCCGTCGTTGCCCGGCGTGCATCCGGTGGCTGTAGTCGTAAGCTCTCTTGATCAGGTCGGAGTCGACCGTGGGCTGGTACGTCCTGACGCGTTCGATAAGCTGTTCGACCTGGAGCATCCGGCGGGATCGCGCCACCGCGTGCGCGATCGGGCAAAAAAACGTAACACTCGGGCGACGTTCCGGCAAACACACGTAAGTCCCCCGCCCATGACTCTCCCGACGCCCCCCGACGCA
>DATGJA010000442.1:0-3162 GCA_035295445.1 Polyangiaceae bacterium
TCGCGCCGGCCTTCAGCAAGGATGGAACGATCACCGCCGGCAACGCGTCGCAGATCTCCGACGGCGCTGCCGCGGTCGTGGTCATGTCGGCGAAGAAGGCGGCCGAGCTCGGGCTCGAAACGCTGGTCGAGATCGTGTCGCATGGAATGAGCGCCGACCGCTATGCGTGGCTGCACACCGTGCCGGCGCTCGCGCTCAGCAACGCTTTGAAGAAGGCGGGACTGGAAAGGAGCGACCTGGACCTCGTCGAGATCAACGAGGCTTTCGCCGCCGTCGCGCTGAACACGACGCGGATGCTCGAGCTGGACGAGGACAGGGTGAACGTGAACGGCGGCGCGGTCGCGCTCGGCCACCCCATCGGCGCGAGCGGCGCAAGGCTTGTCCTCACCGTCGCCCACGAGCTGAAGCGCCGCGGACTGCAGATCGGCGCGGCCGCGCTGTGCGGCGGAGGCGGCCAGGGCGACGCGCTCATCGTGCGACGCCCCTCCCGGTGACCGAGCCGAAGGTCGCGCCCTACGGTTCGTGGGGGTCGCCCATCACCCCCGACCTGCTTCTCAAGGGCACGGTCCACACCAGGAACCAGATGGTCCGATGGGATGGCGAGGACCTGTACTGGTCGGAGCTCAGGCCGTCCGAGGGCGGCCGCATCGTCGTGTGCAAGCGCAGCCCTGACGGTTCGATCTCGGACGTCACGCCTCCGGGCTTCAACGCGCGCAGCCGCGTCCACGAGTACGGCGGCGGACATTTCGCGGTGAAGGACGGCACCGTGTACTTCACCAACTTCAAGGACCAGCGGCTGTACCGGCAGGACGCCGGCGGCGCGCCGCGACCGATCGCGCCGGACGCGGACATCCGCCACGCTGACATGGAGGTCGACGCGCCCCGAGGCAGGCTTGTCGCCGTGCGCGAAGACCACACGACGGGCGCAAGCGAGGCGGTGAACACGCTCGTGTCGATCGCCCTGGACGGGTCGGGCGAAACTTTCACCCTCGCGGCGGGCCACGACTTCTACTCCTCGCCCAAGCTCAGCCCCGACGGCCAGCGCGTCGCCTGGGTGAGCTGGGACCACCCGAACATGCCGTGGGACGGCAGTGAGCTCTGGGTCGGCGAGCTCGACGCCGGCGGCCGCGTGGCCGCCTCGCGGATGATCGCGGGGGGGCGGGACGAGTCGATCGTGGAGCCCGAATGGTCGCCGCAGGGCGAGCTCTTTTTCATCTCGGACCGCAACGACTGGTGGAACGTCTATCGTGCCCGGGGCGAGGGTGACGAGCCGGTGTGCCGGCGCTCCGCCGAGTTCGCGGCGCCGCAGTGGGTGTTCGGCCAGAGGTGGTACGGATTCAGCGCCGAGGGAGACCTGCTGTGCATCTACGGCGAGCAGTCCGGCAGCAAGTTGGGGCGGCTCGACCTCGCGACCGGCAGGTTGACGCCGATCGAGCTGCTGTACAACAGCCTGCACAACATCGTGGTGAGCGGGAGGCGCGCAGCGATGTTCGCCGGGTCTGCGACCCACGCGGAGCGCGTTTTGACGGTCGACCTCGAGACGCTTGCGCAAGAGGTCGTCAAAGTCTCCAACCCGGCTCACATCGATTCCAGGTGCTTCTCGATCCCGAGGCCGGTGACGTTTGACACCGAGAACGGCCTTACCGCCCACGCGACGTACTACCCGCCGCGTAACGAGGACTACGTGGCGCCAGCCGGCGAGAAGCCGCCGCTCGTCGTCCACTGCCACGGCGGCCCGACGGGGTCCGCCGGCCAGACCTATCCGTTCGAGTACCAGTACTGGACGAGCCGTGGTATCGCGGTCGTCGACGTGAATTACGGCGGCTCGTCTGGATTCGGTCGCGCGTACCGCCAGCGTCTCAACGGCCGGTGGGGCGTCGTCGACGTCGACGACTGCATAAACGCCGCGCGCCACCTCGTCGCGCAGGGCCTCGTCGATCGCGATCGCATCTCGATCACGGGTGGGTCGGCCGGCGGCTACACGACTCTGCTTTCGCTCACCAAGCGCGATTTCTACAACGCGGGCGCGAGCCACTTCGGGATCGGCGACCTCGTGCTGTTCATCAAGGAGACCCACAAGTTCGAGTCGCATTACTGCGACACGCTCATCGGGCCGTATCCCGAGCGGGCGGACCTCTATCTGGATCGGTCGGCCATTCGTTTCGCCGACCGCATGCGGTGCCCGGTGATCCTCTTTCAGGGTCTCGAGGATGAGATCGTCCCGCCTGACCAGGCGGAGGTCTTCGTCGAGACGTGCAAGGCGAAGAAGCTTCCGTACGCGTACGTCGCGTTCGAGGGCGAGCAGCACGGTTTCCGCCAGGACAAGAACATCCGGCGCTCGTTCGAAGGCGAGCTCTACTTCCTGTCGCAGATCTTCGGTTTCAGCACGGCCGACCGGATCGAGCCCGTGAAGATCGAGAACTTCAAGCCGCAGCCTGGTGTCGGCGAGAGGATTTGAACCTCCACGCCCTTTCGGGCACCAGCTCCTAAGGCTGGCGCGTCTGCCATTTCGCCACGCCGACGCCTGAAGCGCAACGATAGGCGACGAAGCGGGCGCCCCGCCTCCGAAACTGTGTTCGGCTTCCCACTCCCTCGGCCCCGGCCGGTGGCCTAAAGTTCAGGGTTCGTGGGAGAGGACAGGCCGCATTCCAACGGCGCTCGACCGGGTGCGGCAGGCAACGGCAATCAAAACGTGGGCGGCTACCGGCTGCTGCGCGAGCTCGAAAGCGACAGCCTGGGCTCCGTGTATGAGGCCGAGCATCCCAAGCTGAAACGTCGCGTCGCGCTTCGGACGATCGAAGCGTCGGTGGCACGCGACGTGAGCTTCTCGCGACGCTTCCTTCTCGAGCTGCGCTCGTACACCGCGCTGGAGCACGAGGCCATCCCCCGGCTCTACGAGCTCGCATACGACGGCGAGTCGCCATACCTGGTGACCGAGCTGGTGCCTGGCCGCACCCTCGACCAGATGATGGGCGACGGTCAGCGCTACGAGCCGCTTGGAATCATCGCCCTGCTGCGGCCCATCGCGAGCGCTCTCGACTACGCGCATTCGCGGGCGACCGTGCACCGCGACGTCAAGCCGGCCAACATCCTCCTTGCCGACGACGGGAGGACGCTCTTGACCGGGTTCGGACTCGGCACGGTCGCCTCCTTCAACACCGG
>DATGJA010000443.1:0-23587 GCA_035295445.1 Polyangiaceae bacterium
CTTGGCGGCGTGCCCGTTCGTGACCCTCGCCCAAGCAGTGTACGGACGCGCGCCCGCCGGGGATGCACCTCTCTGGCGAGAAGGGGGGCTGGCGCTCCTCGACGCGCTCTGGCACGAGGCACACGGCGCCACCGCGGCCGCCCGCACCGCGGCCGCGATCCTGATCGCAGGAAGCGTGGCGGGCCTCGTGCCGCTGGGGTGCCTGCTGGCCACGATGATTCATCGCGCAGGCGGGAGCGGTCCCCTCGGCTTGCCGAGGGCGCTCCTGCGCGCCGGACAGGCTTTTCCCGCCTTCGCGATCCTGCTCGTCCTCCTGGGCCTCGGGCAGGGCCTCGCGGCGGCGGGCGCTTGGGCGGCGCAGAGCCTCGGCGAAGCGTGGACGCGCGGCGCCTTGGGCGAGGCGCGCGCGCAACAGTTCGGGGTGGGGCTTGCCTTGCCTTTCGCGCTCTCTGTCGCGGTCCTCGGTGTGCTCCACGATCTCTCGCGCGCCGCCGCGCTGCGGTTCCGACTCCCAGCGCTGCCGGCGCTCGTGACGGCCGGCCGGGCGCTCCGGCGGCACCCGGCGGCCGTCGTGTGGGCGTGGGCGTGGCGCAGCGGCGCTTCTCTCCTTCCCGTGGCCGGCGGCGCGGCGGTCGCAGCCCGCCTGGGGGGACGAGGAGGCACGGCGCTCGTGGTCCTCGCGCTCGCACACCAGGCCGCGGCCGCGTCGCGCGTCGCCCTCCGGGCCTCCTGGCTGGCCCGGGCGCTGCGCGCCGTCGGCACTGCCGACCCTCGTAAGGTCTACTTCGACCCCAGCGACCGGTAGAGCTGCTCGTAGCGACGCGCCGCGCGCTCCCAGCCACGGTCAAGACGCATCACGCGTCGCACGAGCGCCTGCCATCGGGGCAGCGCGCGCGCGGCGATGGCGCGCTCGGCCGCGCCCACCAGATCGGCGACCGTGGGATCGGGGAAGAGAAACCCGGTTCCCGTCTCGAGCTTGGCGTCGCAATCGACAATCGTGTCCGCGAGACCGCCCGTCGCGCGCGCCACGGGGAGGGCGCCGTAGCGCTGCCCGTACATCTGCACGAGACCGCAAGGCTCGAACCGGCTCGGAACGAGCACGAAGTCCGCGCCGCCAAGCATGCGATGCACGAGCGGTTCGCTCGCCGCCCGCGCGAAGACGGCCCGGCCGCCCCCCTTGGCCACCGCTGCCTCGATCGCCCGGACCATCTCGGCGCCGCCGTCGCCGGCGACGACGATCTGCGCGTCGGTCGCGCGCAGCAAGCGGGGGATCGCGCCGGCCACCAGGTCCGTCCCTTTCTGCTCCACCATGCGGCCGAGGGACAAGAGCAGCGGCGCCTGAGGCTCGAGCGGCAGGCCGAGCTCTTTCTGGAGCGCGACCTTGCACCGCGCCTTCTGGCCGAACCCCTCTGCGTCGTAGCGCACGACCAGCGCGGGATCCGTCGCCGGGTTCCACACGGCGTAGTCGACGCCGTTGAGGATCCCGACGAGCCTCTCCCCGCGCTGCAAGAGCACGCCGTCGAGGCGCGCCCCGAGCTCCGGCGTTTGGATCTCGCGCGCGTACGTCGGACTCACCGTCGTCACGGCGTCCGCCGACAGGATCCCCATCTTGAGCACGTTGATCCCGCCGTAAAACTCGATTCCGTCGACCCGGAAGGCGTCCCAGCCGAGGCCGACCGAGGGCAGGGCGTCCTTCGGGAAGATGCCCTGGTGCGTCACGTTGTGGATCGAGAGGACCGTGCGCGTCGCGGAGAGCGCGGGAGTCTCGGCGACCATCGAGCGTAAGTACTCGGGGACGAGTGCGGTGGGCCAGTCGTTGCAGTGGACCACGTCGAGGGCGCGCCCGCTCGCGGCGCGCTCTCGCGCGAGCTCTGCGGCGGCGCGCGACAGGGCCGCGAAACGCACGGCGTTGTCGGGATAGTCCTCGCCCCGCTCGCCGTAGACCCCATGCCTGTCGAAGAACCCCGGGACGTCGACCACGACCAGATCCACCTGCGACGCGAGCCTTCCGTCGAACAGGGTCGCCTCGAACGCCCGACCGTCGAACGAGAATCGCAGCGGGGTCAGCCGCCGAGCGAGCAGCAGGCCCTGCGTCTCGAGGTCCGGATACCGGGGGACGACGATCGTCACGGCGTGACCCAGCGCCCGGAGCGCCTTGGGCAGCGCCGCGGAGACGTCCGCGAGCCCACCGACTTTGACGAACGGGGAAAGCTCGGTCGTGACGAACGCGATCTCCATGCGGGCGGGTATCTACCACGGGCCCGGCTATGATGAGCGCCCATGACGCGGCTGAGGGCCTCCGCCGGGGGATGGATCCGGCCGCCCGAGGTCCCGGAGGGGTCCGTCGTCTCGGTGTTCCGGGTCCCCCCCGAAGTGGCCGGCCAGCGGCTCGACGTCTTCGTGCACAGCCAGCTGCACCGCACCAGCCGCACGCGCGCGCAGGCCATCGTCCGCGCGAGCGCGTACGACCCCGAGGGCCGCCGCCTCCGGCCGAACGACCGGGTGCAGGCCGAGCAGCGCGTGCTCCTCTGGCGCGCCCCGTGGGACGACGAGGTGACCCCCCTCGAGATCCCGGTCCTCTACGAGGACGACCACCTCCTCGCGGTGGCCAAGCCCGCCCTTTTGCCGGTCCACCCCACGGCGCGCTACTACCAGAACACGCTCATCAAGCGGGTCCACCGGCTGCGTCCCGAATGCGCCTTCCTGTCGCTGGGGCACCGCCTCGATCGGGAAACGAGCGGCGTCATTCTCCTCACCAAGACGCGCGCCTGCGACCGCGCCCTCAAGCGCCAGCTCGAGCTGCGCGAAGGGGTCGACAAGACGTACTTGGCGATCACATGGGGCACCCCCGATCGCGGGGACGGCGCCCGGACCTTTCGATTCGAGCGAAGCATGCGTCTCGACCCGGAGAACCGCCTGCGCGTGAAGATGCAGCTCGCCGACGGCCCGGGCACACTTGCGGCGGCGACCGTCGTGGACGTCGTCGACGTCCGCACCGCGCCCGCGGGGGGGACGTACGCGATGGTCCGGTGCCTGCTGGAGACCGGGCGGCAACACCAGATCCGGCTCCACCTCGCGTCGCTTGGCGCGCCCGTCGTCGGCGACAAGCTCTACGGCCCGGACGAGCGAGCGTTCGCGCGAGCGGCGGACGGAGAGCTCACCGAGGCCGACCTGGCTCGCCTCGAGCTGCCGCGGCACGCGCTCCACGCGTTCCGGCTGGCGCTGACCCACCCGATCACGAGGGAGCCGCTCGCGATCGAAGCCCCACTTCCCGCCGACATGGCCGACTTCTGGGCGCGCCTGCCCCCGTGACGCTCCCGCGCGGCTACATCCCGCGCGGGACCTTGTCGAGATCGAGCTGGTCGAGAGCGACGCGAATGAGCGCGCTGCGGTTGGCCTTCGTCAGGCCCCGTCCCTTGAGCTCGTCGACGAGGCGATCGAGCCGGTCGAGGTCCTTCGTGTAGAGCGAGATGCAAATGACCTTGTAGTGGGTCGGCTTCGGCTCGGACCTCCGGCCGCGCGACGGGCTCCTCGGCTCCGGAGCGTAGAAGGCTCCCGTGAGGACTCCCTGGACCTCGTCCGCGTCGAGAACACGCGCCGAACCGAGTCCGCTCTCTTCGTCTCGCGCCGCCATCGATGCCTCCTAGAGCCCCATCGCACGCGCCAGCTCGGCGCCCGATTCGCCCCCCGTCGTTCCGAGCCGGCCGCCTCGGACGAGCACGTCCACGATGCGCTCGTAGTCCTCGGCTGCGTTCGACTCGGGGGCAAACTCGAAGATGGTCTTGCCTTGGGCCGGCGCTTCCTTCAGGCGCGTCGCCGAGCGCACGGGCGGCAGGACGCGCTCGCCGAAGTGTTCGCGAAGCGCGTCCACCGCGTCCCGGCAGATCCTCGCGCGCGCATCGTAGAAAGTCGGCAGGACGCCCGTGATCTGGACGGGGTGGTGAAGGAGCGCGTTGACGTTCTTCACGGTCTTGACCACCTGCCGCACCCCGACGAGCGAAAGGAAGTCGCACGCGACCGGAACGATGATTCCGTCGGACGCGACGAGCGCGTTCTGGTTCATGAGCGAGAGCGACGGCGAGCAGTCCAGCACGACGACGTCGTAGCCCTCGAACGCCGGCGCGAGTCGATCGCGAAGGACACGGTCACGATTCTGCCGGCCGGCGAGGTAGAGCTCCGCGGCGGCGAGGGTCTCGTTGGACGGCAGAAGATCGAGGTTGGGACGCACCCGCACGGCCGCCTGCTGGGGCGCCAACCCCATGACGAGGACGTGGTAGAGCGTCCTCTCTGGCTTGACGGCGAGCGACACCGCGACGTTCCCCTGCGAGTCGGTGTCGACGAGGAGAACGCGCAGCCCGCGAGCGGCGAGCCCGGCGGCGAGGCTCACCGACGTCGTGGTCTTGCCGGTGCCCCCCTTGTGGTTGAAAACCGCTAGACGCGCGGGAAGCGTGGGCGCCTGGGGCGACCTGGTCGCCGCGGCGGCCGGTTCGGCAGCACGCGGCTCGACCGGGCCTTGCGTGGCGCGCGACGCCGCGAGAGCGCCGAGGCGAGCGCCTTCGGATTCGGCGAGCACTTGGCGGCGGCACCCCTCCGAGCAGGCGTGGCGAAGCTCGCCGTGGACACGGACGACCTGCGACACGAGCTCCACGACGAAGCGTTTGTTGCAAGCCGAGCAGGTGGCCCCGCCGGTTGTCTCCCCGCGAACCGCTTTGCCGTGGCAGTCGTGGGAGCAATAAAAGGCGAAGCCCCCGTCGCGCTCTTCCATTTGAAAGCGGAACTGAACGTCGAATTGTTTGCCGCAGACACTGCACGTGTCCGTCATCGCGCTCATCGTGTCCAAGCAGTAGCCACAGGACGACGACGCGGGCCAAGAAAACGGCGCACGAACGCCGCGCCGCTTTCGTCAGTGCCGGAAGTGGCGCACCCCGGTGAAGACCATCGCCATCCCCGCCACGTCGGCGGCGGCGATCACGTCTGGATCGCGCACGCTGCCCCCCGGCTGGGCGACGGCGGTCACCCCGGCGCGCGCGGCCGCCTCGACCCCGTCGGCAAAGGGGAAGTAGGCGTCCGACGCGAGGACGCTTCCCCGCGCCTGCTCGCCGGCCTTTTCGCACGCGATCCGCACCGAGACGACGCGGGACATCTGCCCGGCGCCGATGCCCACGGTGGCGTGACCCTGCGCGAGGACGATGGCGTTCGATTTGACGTGCTTGCACACACGCCAGGAGAACTCGAGGCTCGCCATCTCCGCCTCGGTCGGCGCACGCTTCGTCACCACGCGACCGCCAGCCACCTCGCCGGCGCCCGTCGCGTCGCGGTCTTGAACGAGGAGTCCCCCGCCCACGGGCTTGTAGACCAGGCCGGCGTGGTCTGGGGCGAGCCACGTCCCGATCGCCAGGAGTCGCAGGTTCTTCTTGGCCCGCAAGACATCGAGCGCCGCCGACGCGAACCCCGGCGCCGCGACGCACTCGATGAACGTCTCGGCGAGCACGCGCGCAGTCGCGTCGTCGACCTCCCGGTTGAGGGCGACGACCCCGCCGTACGCGCTGAGCGCGTCGGCCTCCCGGGCGCGTCGGTACGCGTCGACCAGGGTCGGCCCGGTCGCCACGCCGCATGGGTTGGTGTGCTTGACCACCACGGCCGCCGCTTGGTCGAACTCGCGCACCGCCTCGAGCGCCGCGTCGACGTCGACCAGGTTGTTGAAGCTCAGCTCCTTGCCCCCCGCTCCGAGGCCGGTCGCGCGCGCGAGGGAGCCGGCCGGAGCGCCCCGCTGCACGTAGAAAGCCCCCGTCTGGTGAGGATTCTCCCCGTACCTTAGGCCGTAGGCGCGCTCGAACGACAGGGCCAGGTACCGCGAGAACGGTTCGCTCGACCCGTCCTCGCGCGACGATAGAACCATGGCGATCGCGCCGTCGTAGGCTGCCGTGTGGGCGAAGGCCTTGGCCGCGAGCTCCGCGCGCGTGCGGGAGGTAGTATCGCCGTGAGCGGCGATTTCCTCGAGAATCCGTGGGTAGTCCGTGGGATCGCACACCACGGTGACCCGGTCATGGTTCTTCGCCGCCGAGCGCACCATCGACGGCCCACCGATGTCGATGTTCTCGACGATCTGCTCGCGCGAGGCGGCGGGGTCGGCAGCGACGCGCTCGAAGGGGTACAGATTGACCACAACCAAATCGATCTCGCGCGCCCCCAGACGATCGAGGTCGGCCCGATCGCGCTCGCCGCGCGACAGAATGCCGCCGTGCACTCGGGGGTGGAGGGTCTTGACGCGTCCGTCCATCACCTCCGGGGACCCGGTGTAGCTCTCGACCGTCTCCACGGCGATGCCCGCGGAGGCCAGGGCCGCGGCCGTCCCGCCGCTCGACAGCAGGCGCACGCCCCGGTCCGCCAGGCCCCGCGCGAACGGCAAGAGCTCCGATTTGTCCGAGACCGAAATCAGCGCAGTGCGAATCGCCATCGCCAGGCGCAGCTAACCCGAGGCTCGCTGGCGGTCAATGGCTTCACTCGAGGTCGATGTCGGTGAGGGTCAGCGCGTCCGGATCGATGGCGTCCCCGGGGACGGCTTCGGCCGCGTCCTCCTCGTCGTCGAATTCATCGCCATCGCCCTCCTCCCCCTCGGGTCGAGCGTCGATCACGGGCAGGCGCCGCTTGCCCATGGGCCCCTCGTCGACGTAGTCGCGAAGCGCCATCATGTCGCGCAGTGCGGCGAGCTTGGCCAGGCCTTTGACCTCGACCTGGCGGATGCGCTCGCGCGTCAGGTTCATGATCGCTCCGACTTCTTCGAGGGTCGTTCCGCCGCGATCCGCGACGTCGAGCGCACACGTCTCGGTCATCTCCCACACTTCGAGGTCGGGGAAATTGAGCTTGATGGCGCCCGTCCGCGCCGAAACGTCGAGGTAGAGGTGGTGCTTGCACGACACGTACGGGCAGGGCCTCGCGCCGCCGACGCAGTCGGACCGGACCTCGGGTCGGCTCGAGTCCTCGAGATCCGGGTAGAGCATCCGCCCGAGCTCGAGCTCGCGCTTGGTCATTCGCTTGACGCTGATCGTTCGGGCCCGCACCGCTCGCTTGCGGCGCGACCGGCGCTGCTCGCGTGTCACCGGCTCGGGCAGCGGCTCGGACTCCAGGGCCAACGCCCCCTCGGTCTGCTGTTCCCCGCCCTCGTGCAGCGCGTCGTTCGGGTCGTGCTTCGGGTCCATGCTCGGCTCCTTGCGGGCATCGCGCACGGCGTCGCAGGCCCTCGCCCGGGCCACCCTGGTGCCCGCGCACGACCCGATGCCGTCCTCTTGTCTTTCGAGCTGCTATGACGGACAAACGCCGCACGATAGCTCGAACGCTAGCGACCTTAATCCAGGCAAAAGATCGTGGTCAATCCATCGTTTTGCTTTTTTTTGCGCTTTTCCATTATGGAACTCGTTTCGCGTGGTTAGATCATCCCCATGACACGATATGTCCTAGGAGCGTGACCAGTTTCATTCCGAAGGGAGCCGTCCCAAGTTTGTCGTTTGGGCCCTCGACCCAAACCGCTCCCCCTCGAGCTACGCCGCCGTAAGTCCCATCGACCGAAAACCCTTCTCGCGGTCCGCCGCGTCCTCTCGCTTGCGGCTCGCTCGTGCGGCGGCCTATGTTCCGCAGGCACGCGTCATGGACGACGAGCGTCGCGGAACCCGAGAGCTCACGATTCGCGATGTCGCCGCGCGGGGCGCGCGCATTCGGTTCGTCGAGGCCGGCAGCGGACCGCCGCTCGTGCTCCTTCACGATTACCTGGCCAGCCGGGTCGCGTGGGAGGACGTCCTGCCCCGTCTTTCGGAGCGATTCCGCATCGTGGCCCCGGATCTGCCGGGGTTCGGCGAGAGCGAGAAGCCGCCCGCGAGCCGCTACCGGTACGATTTCGACGCATTCTGTGAGTCCATTGTCGACCTCGTCGCCGCCGTCGGCCTGGGGCGCGTGTCCCTCTGCGGTCACGCGATGGGGGGCGCCATTGCCCTCACGGTGGCGGCCGCGCACCCTCACGTCGTCGACAAGCTCGTGCTCGTCAACCCGCTCGTCTACCCACCACGGCCCGACACGCTGTCGCGAATCGCAACCGTCCCGTTGCTGGGACCGCTGCTCTTCAAGCAGCTCTACGGGCGCTCCCTCTTCCGCAGCCGCTTCCTCGCGAGCGACCGCGGGCGGAGCCATCCGGACGGGCATGGCGGGGCGTCGCGGCGCGTGGATCATCTCTTCGAGCTCTTCGACGTGCCGGCGGCGCGCGAGGCGGCCTACGCGACGATGCGCGCGATGCTGGACACACGCCCGCTGACGGCCAGCGTCCCCCGCGTGACCGCCCCGACGCTCATCGCGTGGGGTCGGGGCCATCGCCACTCTCCCCTCGAGCAAGGCCGCAGGCTGGCGCGTGAGCTCGGCGGCGCGCGCTTCGAGGTGTTCGACTGCGGCGCCTCGCCGGCGGAGGAGTGCCCGCTGGAGTTCGCCACGTCGGTGACCGCCTTCCTGGCCGACGGGGCAAGGCGGTAGCGTGCTCGCCGCCCACGTCCGCGCGCGCTTCGCAGGGAGCCGCTCGGCCCTCGTCGGGGCGGTCATCGTCGCGGCGCTCGTCGTGTTCGCTGTGGCGGGACCCGGACTCGCCCGCCACGGACCGCTGGAGAGCGATTTCGTCCACGGCATCGCGGGCGGGGCTCGGCCCGTCGGACCGAGCGCTTCGTTCCCGCTCGGCGCAGACCGGTTGTTTCGGGACGTGTTCGCGCGGCTCGCTTCGGGCGCCCGCTTGACGCTCGTCGTCGCCTCGGCCGCTACGCTCATCGCGAGCGCGACGGGCGCCCTCGTCGGGATCACGGCAGGCTGGTACGAAGGAGCGCGTCCACGGGTTCCGTGGCCGGTGCTCGTGGGGTGCGTGGGCGCCGTCGCTGCGATGCTCGCGGGTCGTCCGATCACGGGGGCCGTCGCGGCGATCGCCGGCGTGGTCGTCGCGGCCGTTCGCCCCTTCGTGGGCCCGCGCGTCGACGTCGACGGGCTGATCATGCGCGTCGTCGACGCCCTGCTGGCCTTCCCTTTCCTTCTGCTCGTGCTCGCCGTCAGCGCCGCACTCGACCGAGCCACCGCGGTCACGATCGTTATCACCCTCGGCGCGACCGGCTGGCTCGGGATCGCGCGCATGCTTCGCGCCAAGACGATGCAGGTCCGCGCGCTCGACTACGTCCAGGCTTCGCGGGCGCTCGGGCAACCGGGCGCGAGGCTCGTCGTGAAGCACGTCCTGCCCAACGTCGCGGGGCTCCTCGTGGTCACGTCGACCGTCTTGCTCGGGCAAATGATCGTGGCGGACAGCATTCTTGGCTACCTCGGCGCCGGAGAGTCCCCCCCGACCCCCACCTGGGGCCGGATGCTCCTCGAGGGACAGGACTACTACGCGACCGCGCCGTGGCTCGTCGTTGCGCCGGGCGCGGCGATTCTCCTGGCCGTCTGGGGCTTCAACTTGCTCGGGGACGGCCTGCGCGACGCGCTCGACCCGGGAGAGGGTTGAGCCGTGCGTCCCGAGCCCTGGCGAGACGTGCTCCGGAGCGCATCGAAGGCGTGCGTCGTCGGGGCCGCGGCCTCGGTCTGCGCTCCGTGGGGCTGCGGCGAGACGCTCACGGCTCCCATTGCAGCCGCACACGGCCAGGACGCTCGCCCCCGTCCGGGCGGGACGCTGCGCCTCGCGTCCTTCCAGGACGTCCGGTCGCTCGATCCGGCCGGACCCACCGACGGCCTCGCGATCCAGGCCCAACGACTGATCTTCGCGGGGCTGGTCGACTACGACGAGAAGGGTCACGTCGTTCCGGAGCTCGCCGAGACGTGGGAGGTGGCCGACGGGGGACGGACCGTGCGCTTCCGCCTGCGCCCGAACGTCACGATGCACGACGGATCGGAGCTCACGGCGGACGACGTCAAGCGATCAGCCGAGCGCGCGCTGGCGCCCGCCACGCCGAACCCGAACGCCAGCTACTTCGACCAGATCGTCGGGTTCGAGGCGTTCACGGCTCGCCAAAAGGACCATCTCGAAGGCGTCGTCGTCGACAACCGCTACGTCGTCTCGTTCCACTTGAAACGACCCGACGCCACGTTTCTCCCGATGCTGGCGATGCCGACGCTGCGCCCGGTATGCCGGAGCGCCGGCGCCCTCTACGACGATCGGTGGACGCCGTGCGGGGCGGGTCCCTTCAGGCTCCCTCCGGCCGGCTGGCAGCGGGGCATGACGTTGCGGCTCGTGCGCCACGGGGCCTACTTTCGCCCCGGCTTGCCGCACCTCGACGCGGTCGAATGGACCTTCAACGTCCCGCTGCTCGCGCAGCGGTTCCGCTTCGAGGCGGGGCGGCAGGACCTCCTGCGCGACATGACGCAGCCCGACCAGTCGCGCTTCGCCGCCGACCCCCGTTGGGCCCCGTTCGGTGGAGTCGAGGCGAACACGCGCGTGTACGGCGAGGCCATGAACACGCGGATGCCCCCGTTCGATCACATCGAGATCCGCCGCGCCGTGGCCGCGGCGATCGATCGCGAGCACTACCGCCTCCTCAAACCAGCCTACTTGACGGTCTTGACGCAGCTCTTGCCGCCCGACGTACCGGGCTATGACCCCGACGTTCGCGGCCAGGGCTACGACTACCCCGCCGCGCTCGAGCACATGCGCAAGGCGGGTTACCCCTACGACCCCGTCACCGGCAAAGGCGGATGGCCCGAGCCCATCGTCTATCCCCTGTACGACCAGGGGCTGCTCGTTTTCACGGCGCAGCTCCTCCAGCAGGACCTGGCGAGGATCGGCTTGCACCTCGACCTCCGGCTCATGAGCTGGCCAGCGTTCCTCGCGCTGCAGGAACGACCCGGCGGGGCCGCGATCTCGCAGGCCAACTGGGAGATGGACTTTCCCGACCCGAGCTCGTTCTACGATCCGCTCTTCACGACGGCGTCGATCGGACCCGAGGTGAGTTACAACGTCTCGTTTTACTCGAACCCGCGCCTCGACGAACTCGTCGCGCGCGCGCGCACGGAGCTCGACCCTTCGCGACGGCGCGCCCTCTACGGCGAGGCGGATGGCATCCTCTGCGACGAGGCACCCTGGGCCTTCGCCTTCACGTACCACGGCTACTACCTGCGGCAGCCTTACGTGCGCGACCTCGAGAGCCGATTGATCGGCGGGGGCGACCCGACGCGGGCATGGATCGACCGAGAGAGCGACACCCTCGAGCGGGCCGTCGGGAGGCTCCTTCCTTGAAGCGCGTCGCCAGAAGGCTGCTCTGGAGCCTCGTCGTCGTGTGGACCGTCGTCTCCGTCGTGTTTGCGTTGAACGACTTGCTCCCGGGAGATCCGGCGCGGATGGTCACCGGGCCCCAGGCGCGTCCGGCCGACGTCGTGCGCATCCGGACCGAGCTAGGTCTGGATCGCCCGCCCATCGTGCGCTACGCGCGCTTCTGGCGGCGCCTCGTCCACGTCGGCCGACCCCTCGGCGAGGATCCGCGCGACGACGCCCACGCGACGTGCGCCACTCTCTTGCCGCTCGGTCCCGTGTCGGTCCACGTCGACTTCGGTAAGAGCTTCCAGATGCGTCAGTCGGTCGCCGAGATCGTCGCCGCCCGGCTGCCGCGCACCTTCGCCCTGGCGCTCGCCGGCGTCTTGGCCCAGCTGGCGCTCGGCCTGGGCGCTGGGGTCCTGGCTGCCGTCAAGCGCGGAACGTGGATCGATCGGTCGCTGTCGACGACGGTCCTCATTGGAATTGGCGCGCCGACGTTCCTCGTCGCGCTGCTGCTCCAATACGTGTTCGCTCGCAGTCTGCGCCTCTTGCCGCTCGACGGCTTCGGCGCAACTGCGGGCGACCACCTGCGGTGCATCGTCCTGCCGGCCATGACGCTCGGCATCTATGGCGCCGCGTACTACGCGAGGTTGATCCGCGACGAGATGATCGTCCTCTTGCGCCAAGGGTGGGTTCGGACGGCACGCGCCAAGGGCGCGAGCGACTGGCGCGTGGTCGTCGAGCATGCCCTACGAAATGCGCTCGTGCCCGTCGCCACCGCCGTCGGGCTCGACTTCGGTGCGCTGATGGGTGGCGCCGTCGTGACCGAGACCGTCTTCCGGTGGCCGGGCCTCGGCGAACTCAGCGTCAAGGCCATGCTCAACCGGGATGGACCGGTCATCACTGCGTGCGTGGTGGTCACGTCGGTGGCCGTCGTGACGACGAACCTGCTCATCGACCTCGTGTGCGCCCGCCTCGATCCGCGCCTGCGTTCGTGATTCGACGAGAGTCAGTGGCCGGCGAGCATTCGACACTCGCCGACGTCGGCCGAGTGCGCCTGGGCGACGCAGCTCTGGTACGCGCCGCGCGCCGCCGCCGGGTTGCCGGAGGCCTGGTACGCGGCTCCGAGCGTCAACCACGCGTCGGCGTCACCCGGGTTTGCGGCGACCGCCTGCTGCGCGAGCGCCACGGCGCGCTCGGTCGACCCTCGCGAGAGCGCGCGCTGCGCCTGGTTCACCAACGAGCCGCCCCCCGGCTCCGGCCGCGCAGCCGCAGGCCTCTCCGCGGCAGGCCTCTCGACGACGCGAGTCGGGGCGGGCGGGGGCGGTGCAACCACGCGCGGCGGCGCAACGACGGGCGCCACGGGCAGGGTCGTCGCGGCGGTGGGGAGCGCGCTCGCGGCGGGCGGTGCGACCGGCGTAGCTACCGGGGGCGGGACGGCGATCGAGGTCGCCGCGGTCGTCGTCGCCTCGACCGGCGCCGGGGTGACCGGCGGGGTGGTCGCCGCCGGCTCGGCGGTGGGCTTCGGCGCGTGCGACACCGATACGGCGCGCGCGCGCTCCTCCTCCGCCGCTGCTTGCTTCGCCCTCCAGGATCGCATGGCGCCTACCCCGAGGAGCGCCGTCGCCACGACGAGCGCCGAAGCCACGATCCACTTGGCCGCCGGCGAGATGGTCCGAGGAATCTGCGGCGCCGAGTCGTCGAGATCGTCGTCGACAGGCGCCGCCTCGAGCGCGCGAGGTTCGGACGACGGCTCCTGGGCGCGCATCGACGCGAGTGGCTGCTCGATCCGCATCGGACGGGACGGCCGGATCACCTGCTCGTCGCTCGGCGCGGCGGGGGGAGCGCCCAGCACCACGGGCGGACCGGGCTCCGTCGCCGGCGCTTTCTCCGACGAGGCGGAGGCGGGAGCCGGCACGGGTCCTCCGAGACCGGTCTTGGTGATGAAGAGCGCGTCGTCTTGGCGGTTCGACGGACCCGCCGCGCCGTTGGCCATCGGTCCCGCGGCCAGCGGGGGCGCCGGGGCCGGGGGCGGAATCGACGGGGCCGGGGGCGGCCCGGACGGACGGACGGTCGAACCGTCCGACGCAGGGACCACCGCCATGTCGCCGCTCGAGGGGGACCGGACCTTCGCGCTGTCACGCTCCGGAACCGCGGCGGGGACCGTCTCGCCCACGTCGGCGCTGTCGTCGAGGCGCGGGACCAGCAGCCCCTCGAAATAGAGCTTCGTGATGGTCGACAGCGTCGACAGATCCTCGAACGGCGAGTCGTCGACCACCTCGGACAGCGTGCGCCGAGCGTCGAAGAGGCGCAGGATGCCGTTCAGCTCGTCGGGGATCTCGTTGAGGCGGTCGAGCAGCTGCGAGTGGTCGATCTCGAACACCGTGCTGAGGGGCGGTAGCTGCTCGCAGAGGCGACCCCACTCGTCGACCCGCCGCATCCCCTCCATGAGCACGGCCTGCGTCGACCCGCCGATGACATCCTCGTTCGCGATCGTCTTGAACTCGACCTCGAACGTCGCTTCGTTCCAGATGAGGGCGCGGTAGATGGCCTCCTCCCCGCGAAGGCGGCCGAGCTCCGCGTCCACCACCTTGCCCTCGCGAAAGTAAATATGGGCGTTCTGGGACCCGTTGAGGTGCACGACGCCGCTCTTGCGCGAGACCTCGAACGTTTGCAGAAGGTCGACGACGGCCATGTCCTGCGTGGACCCGCTGAAGCGCGTGCGGCCCGTGGTGGTGGTCCGGCTCGCGGCGATGTTTTCTTGCGTTCGGCGAGCGAGCAGCAGGTTGACGCGCGCGATGAGCTCCCGCACGAAGATGGGCTTTGTCAGGTAGTCCTCGACGCCCAGCTCGAGGCCGCGGATCTTGTCCTCGATGGACTTCTGGCTCGTCAGGAACACGATGGGGATTCCCATCCACTCCGGGCGCTCCTTCAGCTTGCGCACGAGCATGTATCCGTCGAGCTTGGGCAGGCGGGTGTCGCTGAGGACGAGGTCCGGCGTGAGCGACTCGATCTTGGCGAGTGCGTCGAGACCGTCCGTCGCTGTGGTCACGCTGTACCCTGACTTCTTTAGGCTGACCTCGAGTACGCGCACGCTTCGCGGGTCCGCGTCGACGAGGAGCAGTTTCTGCTTTGCCACGGGCTCATGGTCAGCATGGAAGGGCCAGACACGGGGTGTCAAGCAAACCGGATTTCGAAGCCCGACCGGCTAGAGCTTGGTGGTGAAGGGGTCGCCCACATCGTCCACCGGCGCGTCGGAAGAGGGGGGGCGGGGCGATCCGGCGTCCGACGTGACGCGCAAGGGCGAACGCGGGGGGGGGCGCGGAGGCGCCGGCGCAGGCGTGGGCGCGGACTCGGGCGCGGGGGCCGCGCCGCGCGCGGGCTCGAGCTCCGGAACCGGGAGCGGGACGGTCCGCGCCGCGCCGGACGGGGTCGGCACGGCGGGCACGGCCACCGGCAGCGCGGGGCGGCGCGACCTCGCCATCACCACGCCCGCCCCGACGGCGGCGGCGACCGCAACGACCGTCGCGGCGATCGCGGCATGTCTTCGTCCGTCGGGCCGCCACGCGCGCAGCTCGTCGGCGCCCGGCGGCTCGAGCTCGTCGGCGAGGGGCAAACGCATGCTCGGCGGCGGCCGCCGGCTCGATCGAGGCGCGACCTCGGCCGAACCGTCCTCCCGGAAGCGAACGGCGCGATCGAGGGCGCTCGCCAGGTCTTCCATCGAGGCGAACCGCCGACCCGGGTCTTTCTCGAGACACCGGAGCGTTATCTCTTCGAGGGCGCCGAGCTCGCGAGCCGCCGCCGTCACTTGGCTCGGAGCCAAGGGCGTGACGAACATGTGTTGCGTGAGGACGCCCATGTAGGTGTCGGCTTCGAACGGAACGCGACCCGTGAACGACTCGTACATCACGATGCCGAGCGCGTAGACGTCCACGCGATGATCGATCTCTCGGCCGCTCGCCTGCTCGGGGGACATGTAGTGGGGCGTACCGAAGACCACGCCCGTTCGAGTGATGCGGCTCGACCCGATGATCTTGGCCGCCCCGAAGTCGACCACGCGCACCTCGACCGACGGCCCGAGCACGTCGCCGAGCAGAAAGACGTTATCGGGCTTGAGGTCTCGATGCACGACGCCCGCGGCGTGCGCCGCCCCGAGCGCCGCCGCGACTTGGCGAATGATTCGCACGGCAGGCCCCGCCGGGACCGGACCGCCCGCGGCGATGAGCTCCCCGAGCGTCTGCCCGACGAGAAGCTCCATCACGAAGAAAGGCAGTCCCTCCGCGGTGTGGCCGAAGTCCGTAATCTCGACGATTCCGGCGTGCTTGACCGCGGCCGTGGCGCGAGCCTCGTGGAGAAAGCGCGCGGCGAGCTCGTCGTCGCGGGCGAGATCGCGACGCAGCACCTTCATCGCGAAGGTTCGGCCGAGCGAGAGGTGACGGACCTTGTAGACCCGTCCCATACCGCCTTCCCCGAGGACCTCCAGCACCTCGTAGCGGCCGTCCACGACGGATTGGACAAGGGGGTCGGCGACCGCGTCGAAGGCGCTCGCCACGAGGTTCTCTCCGCAGAACGGACAAAAGGACGCGTCGCGCGAGAAGCGCCGCGCGCACGTCGGGCACTGCCGAATTTCCCGACGGACGTCGAGGGTCGACCTAGTCGGCTCCTGCGCCATCGGACGCCCCCGCGTCGCGCGCGGGCTGCGCCTGCGGCGCTGCATCGGCCTGCGCGCACATCCCGCCGATGCAACTGAGGGTGCTCTCGCAGTCCGACGTGCGCGTGCACGGCGCGTTCGGGCCCCCGGCGGTGGTGTTGGTTCCGCACGATGGGTCGCGCAGAGCGGAGAAGGCGACGAGGACGACGACCGCTCGCAAGCCCACGACGTGAGCTTACCTCACGCGGCGCGGGACCGCTTAGAACCTATCCCAGTGCCGCGGCTGTGCCGCAGTTCGCGCAGAACTTGGCGCCGCCGGAGAGCTCCGTCCCGCAGCTGCTGCAGAACTTCCGCTGCGGCACGAGCGGGGTGCCGCAGTCCGCGCAGAACTTTCCACCGGGCTGCTTCGCGCCGCACTTGCCGCACGTAACTTGAGTGCCGCCCGGCGAGAACGTGGGCGCTGGTGCGGGCGCACCCATCCCTCCGGACATGACGTTGCCGACACCCATGCCCACGGCCATCTGGGCGCCGAGCCCCGCGACGCCCCCGCCGACGCCGTGTTCGGCCATCCCCTTTCCTGCGCCCATCACGGCCTGGCCGACGGCGTACCCCTGGTAGCTTCCGGCCAGGTCTTTCACGTATCGCGAGTCCTGGGCGAACTGCTGATCGAGCTGATACTGGCGCGCCTGCGCGTCCGCCGCGGCGCCCGCGACGCCGATCTGCTTCACGCGCACCTCGCGCTGCGCCTTGGCGATTTCGGAGTTGGCCTCGACGAGACGCTGCCGATCCTCTTCGCCGAAATTGATGTTGAACTGCCCGACCTGCAGGATCTTGACGCCGATGTCGTTGAGGTCCGGCGCGTGCGCCACGAACGCGGCGGCGAGGCGCGTCGTCAGCGACACGGCCTGGAGGAGGCTCTTGCCTTCGGCGTCGCACAGCTCACCGAGCGTGGTCTTCACGCCGTTCATGAACAGGCCTTTGATCCACGACAGGACGAAGTCGTTGTCCCCGGTGGCGGCTTGGCCCGAGTATCCCAGGATGAAGCGCACGGGGTCGACGACGACGACGCTCATGTCCCCGAAGATGCGGGGCTGCACCTGCTCGCCCGTGAGCGGGTCGATCATCTCACCGATGGGTCCGCCGAACGGCAGGCTGCGGACGGGCGCGGTCTTGACGAAATACACCTCCGTCACGAAGACCTGGCCGCCGGTGTAGCTCGTGATGAGATGGTTCAAAAATGGGATGTTTTGTGACTGCAGGGTCACGCGGCCCGGCGGCAGCACGCCGACGACCCGACCGTCCTTGAAGAAGACCGCGCACTCGTCGCTGTCGACGGTCAGCTGCGAGTACATCGGGATGTTCTGATCGGGATGCTTGTAGACGATCAGGTTCTTGAAGTTGTCCGGCCGCGCGACCATCATTTCTCGCACGCCGTTCCGAACGAAATCGAAGACGCCCATGGCTCCCCTTCGTGGCATAGAAGATAAGCACTGCCGCCCTCGACAGCAATCCTAGTGGAGCCCCCCGTCGATCTCGAAAAGTTGCCGCCGGGCGCGCGAAGGCTGCTCGACCCGGCGTCGCCGCCTCCGATGCGCCAGATGGGGGCGCGCGGGGTGGCCCCCGGACTCAAGCCCGGAGACGCCCTCACGGTCGTCGCGCTGCTCGCCGAGTCCGACGTGGAGGAGATCGCAGCGATCGCGCGGGCGACGCTCGACAAGCTCCCCGCACCCCTCCTCACGGGGGCCCTCGCCGGGGCCCTGCCCGCCGGGGTGCTCGGAGCGATCGCGCCGCGATACGCGCAAAATGCCACCGTGATGGAGAAGATCCTGGCGCATGCGTCCATCGCGCCGGAGACGGTGGCCAGCGTCGCGGCGGGGGCGAGCGAAGCCGTCGCGGAGCTCGTCGCGACCAACGAGGAGAGGCTCCTCGCCCACCCGGCCATCATCGAGCGCCTCTACATGAACAAAGCGACGCGGATGTCGACGGCCGACCGCGTCCTCGAGCTGGCCGTTCGCAACAAGATCGAGCTCAAGGGAATACCGGCCTACAAAGAGGCCGCGGCGGCGATTGGTCAGGAGCTCATCGCCGAGGCCAGCGTCGACCCCACGCCCGACGACGTGCTCTTTCGTGAGACGGAAGAAGTGGCCAATGCCGCGTCGGTCGATCCGACGCTCGAGGACACGCACCACATCGACGACGCGACGGGTGAAGAGGTCGTGGAGGACAAGTTCCTGCCGCTCCACGCCCAGCTCGCGGCGCTGACGATCTCGCAGAAGATCCGGAGGGCGATGCTCGGGACGGCCGCCGAGCGCCTCCTGCTCGTGCGCGACTCGAACCGTCTGGTCGCCCAGGCGGCCATTCGCAGCCCCGGCATCCAGGAGAACGAGGTGGTCCGCATCAGCGCGAGCCGCAACGTGAGCGAGGACGTCCTGCGGATCATCGCGCTCGATCGGGAGTGGGCGCGATCGCACCAGATCAAGCTGAACCTCGTGCAGAACCCGCGCACGCCCTTCGCCTTCGCCGCGAAGCTCATCATGCACCTGCGCGAGCACGAGCTCAAAGCGCTGGCCCGGAGCAAGAACGTGACCGGCGCCGTCGCCACCGCCGCCCGCCAGCAGCTCTCACGACGCAAGGTGGATTAGCGACGGTCCGCCTCTGGTCGTTCAGGACTTGTTAGCGTCCGACGCCCCAGATCTCGCCGGTGGCCCAGGTCGAGTCGAGAAGGGCCAGGACGACGTGGACCACTTCGTCCGGCGTGCCGAAGCGCCCGAGGGGGGAGCGCGTCGCGAGCCTGTGCATTCGGAGCGGGTCGGCGTCGGCCTCCGGGTCGGCCACGATGCCGAGCGCAACCATGTTGACCCGCACCTCCGGCGCGAGCTCCATGGACAGCGCGCGCAAGCCGGTCTGAAGGGCGCCCTTCGCGGTGAGGTACGCCATGTGATTGGTGTACGGACGCGTGACGCCCGCGTCCGTCAGCGCCACGACGGCGCCGCGCGACTCGGCCAGCTGGCCCGCCAGCGCGTGCACGAGCAAGAGCGGCGCGACCGCGTGTACGTGCAGTGTGCGAAGGAGCTCCTCCCGAGAGAGGGCGTCGAAGGGTGTGCGGGGGAACGGCCCGCACGCGAGCACCACGTCGTCCACGTGCTCGACCGTCTTGCGGATCGCGGCGACGATCGTGTCGGCCGCGTCGGGGGTGGCCAAGTCGGCCGCGACGAACGGGGGCACCGACGACCCGGGGGGGCCGACCTCCGCCGCAAGCGATGCGACGGCTTCGAGCTTGTCCACGCTGCGCGCGGTGAGGACCACGCGATCCCCGCGATGGGCGAGCGACCGCGCGATGGCGATTCCGAGCCGACCTGTCGCGCCGACCACGAGAACCCTGCGACCGCGCGCCATGACCCCTTGTAGCCCCCGGACCGGCGCTTCCTCAAGGCGCTTCACTCAGGGACACCCCTAGTCGCCGGCGCCCATGCACGGTAAGACCAACTCGGATGAACGGTGGCAAGCAGGCCGGCCCGGGAGCGCCCCTTTCGCTCGACGAGTTGCGCGAGGCCTGGAGCCAGTTTCGCGCAGGACAGCCGGTCCTCTGTCCATACGACGGGGCGCCCCTCGCGCTCGCCGTGGACGGCGCGGCCAATCTCTACCGCTTCGTGTGCACCGGGTGCGTGACGGCATCCCCCTGGTTTGAGTCCGAGCGGCCGGGCAGCATCAAGGTCCATCGCCTCTCCGACACCGGTCCCACGCACGGCGCCGGAAACGACTAGCCTTGTTCGAGACACGCCCGCGCGGGTGGCCTGTCCTGCTCGCCTACTTCTTCGCCGCGATCGCGGTGGTCGTGGCGCAGGTCGTAGCCATCGGACCGCGCTACCTCGCCCGACGCGAGATGCCGCCCGCCGGGCGCCTCTTGCTCGCGCCCCTCGCCAGCGCGGCGGTGCTGGCCGCGCTCGCGGTCGCCGCAGCTGACCTGTGGCGCCGACGAAGGGCAACGCCCGGCCTTCACGCGGGGCCGAGCGCCGCGAGCCCCTGGGGATGCCTCGCCGCCGCCGTCGGAACGCTCGCGCTCAGCGTCTGCTGCGCGACCGCGTCCGACTTGTTGGGCCTGCGCAGCGAGGCGATGGATGAGATCGGGAACGCCCTGCAGCATGCTCCCGGCGGTGCCGTCGCGGGTGTGGTCGCGGTGGCCGTCGCGCCGGGGTTGGGCGAGGAGACGTTCTTCCGCGGCTTCATGCAGACGCGCCTCGTCGCGAGCTGGGGCCGCTGGCCCGGCATCGTCGCGACCGCGGCTGCGTTCGGCCTCCTGCACTTCGACCCGGTCCAAGGGCCGCAGGCGTTCGTGCTGGGACTGTTCCTGGGCTGGGTCGTCGTCCGCCTCGACGGTATACGGCCCTCGATGGCGGCTCACGTCGCGAACAACGCTGCGTTCGTGCTGTTGGCTGGGCCGACGGGGAGCGGCTCTCGGCGCGTCGAAGCCATGGTCGTCGCGCTCGCCGCGGTCGTCTTCGCGGCATGCACGTTCGTCCTGCGCACGCGCATCGCGCTGCGGTAGTCCGCACGCTCGAGCGAAGCGACAGATCGGACTGAATCGCCAGACCAAGGCCGCATGCTCGAGCGAAGCGAGATCGGACCAACACCCCTCTAGCTGCTGCAAAGCAGCCTGCTCGAAGGCGCGGAAGCGGCTAGTGCGCACCGGATTCGGAGAGAAGCGCCTGGACCTTCGGCACGAGGAAACCGACGGCTCCTTCCCCCTTGATGGCCCCCTCGACCTGTCTGCCCGACGACGAACCGTCTGCCTTGGGGACCACGAAGAGAGGGATGTACGACGACACGTAGCCCGCCGCCTTCAGCCGGTCGCGATCCTTGTCGAGGTCGAACTCGAACAACGTCAAATCCGGAAGGGCCGCGTCGAGCTCGCCGCTCGCGGCCGCCGCGTGAAAGCGGCGACACGGTTCGCACCAGGTGGCCCCCGCGTAGACGAGGAGCTTGCGGTGGCGGGCTGCCTGGCCGGCCGCGGCGTCACGCACGAGCGGGGCCACGTCGCCGTACTCGGGGGCGGGGACGACCTCCACGTGACCCGCGGGAGCCGCGGCTGCCCCGCCGCGCGCCGGCTCCCCGCCTGACGCCGCCCCCGCGGGTGATTGCTGGCGCTCCTTGCAGGCAATCAGCGCGAGGAGCGATACGAAGGCGATGACCACGAGCCCGAGGCGACGGTACGGGCGGCGGTTCACGAAACGGCTCCATACCAGACTGGCCGCCCCCTGCTACGGTTCGCATGTGGAGCGCCGCGTGGACATCCTCCCGCCGGGCGCGCGCGTCGGCGGTCGGTACGTCCTCGAGCGGGTGCTCGGGAGCGGCTCGATGGGCACGGTCTACGCGGCGAGCGACCCGTCCGGAGCCCGCGTCGCCCTCAAGGCGCTCGCCGAGCCCGACTCCGCCCAAGAGCGCCGCGCGCGCTTCCTTCGCGAGGCCGAGGTCTGCGCGGCCCTGCGCCATCCGCACATCGTCCCGGTGATCGACCACGGGGTCGACGCGGAGAGCGGCGTCCCGTACCTCGTCATGCCTCTGCTCGCCGGCGAGGACTTGGCCACCGCGCTCGACCGCGCCGGCGCCCTCGAGCCCAACGTCGCCGTCGCACTCTTCGTCCAGGCGTGCGAGGGTCTCGCCGCGGCTCACGACCGGGGCGTCGTCCACCGCGACGTCAAGCCGTCGAATCTCTTCCTCGACATCTCGGCGGGGACCATCGTCGTCAAGGTGAGCGACTTCGGCCTCGCGAAGACGCCCACGGGCGTGCCGGCGAGGAGCCCGTCCACCGGCGGCCTCACGGCGACCGGGCGGTTCATGGGGACGCCCCAGTACGTCTCGCCCGAGCAGGCCGTCAGCGCGAAGCACGTCGACGCCCGCAGCGACGTCTTCAGCCTCGCGATGTCGCTCTACCACGCCCTCACCGGGGCGCCGGCCTTCGCGTACGTGAAGTCCTTCATGGGCCTGGTCCTCGAGATCACCGCGCGCGAGGCGCCGCACCTTCAAGACGCGGCGCCGTGGGTCCCTCCGGCGATCGCTCGCGTCGTGCACGGCGCCCTCCTGCGCGACCCCGCGCAGCGGTGCCCGGACGTCCGCGAGCTCGCCCTCGCGCTCGACGGGGCGGTCGGTATCGACGCGAGCCGCAGAAGGGTCGACCCCCGGGCCGTACGCACGCTTCCAGAGGCCGAGCGGCGTGTTCGAGCGCCGCGCGCCGAGCTCGCGGGGTCGTGGGACGGCGTGCTCCGTCGGTGAGAACTCCCCCGAAGGCCGGGTCGTCACCCCTTGCGCTCCGACGTCTGGCCGTTCACTCTGCGGTCGTGCGGAGACGTCTCGGGAGGGCGGTGCTCGGCGCGCCCATCGCTGCGGCATCGCTCACGCTGGGGTGGCCGGTCGAGGCCCAGGCCGCGTCGGACGGAGCGACCATCGCGCGAGGCACCGCGCGGTCCCGCCCGAACGCGACCGCCGATTGGCACGACGCCGCACCGGGCGAGGTCCTCGGCATGGGCACGGAGGCGGAGGTGACGGGGACGGAGCCGCTCGAGCTCAAGCTCCCCGATGGCGTTCGGCTCACGCTCGAGCCTGGAGCGAGCGCGCGCCTGCTGCCGGCGGGCCGACTCCCGAACGAGATCAACGGCTGGACGCGGGGCTTTCACCTCGTGCTCACCGAGGGCGAGGTCGAAGTGCGCATGCCCACCGGCCCCAAGGGCCGCTTCGCGTTCCTCGTCTCGACGCGGGCCGGCACCCTCACGGATTGGCGCGGGCAGCTCCACGTGATGGTCCACGGCGAGACGACGGCCGCGGGGATCTACGAAGGCGCGCTCGTCGTCGGCTCCAACGGCCAGGGTTTTCCCGTCCACGACGGCGCCGGAATCCTCATGCGCGAGGGAGTCGACCCGGACAAGAGCCTGGCGATCCCCGCTGCCCCCGGCGTGGACCG
Organism: Polyangiaceae bacterium; assembly: GCA_035295445.1. Classification (GTDB taxonomy): domain Bacteria; phylum Myxococcota_A; class Polyangia; order Polyangiales; family Polyangiaceae; genus Palsa-1150. The sequence goes on from DATGJA010000443.1 coordinate 22,864, forward strand.
CGCGGCGACGCCCCTTCCCCTGGTCGTCGAAGGCGCGCCCGCGACGCTCGACGTTCGCTGGGTCGCCGGGGCACGAGCGGCGAGCTACCGGGTCGAGGTGGCGACCGACGCTGCCATGGATCACGTCGTCTCGCGCGCCACGACCACGGAGACGCGCTACCTGGCCCCCGAGCCGTCGCCCGGCGCGAGCTACTGGGTGCGCGTGCGCGCCGTCGGCCCCGAGGGCATCGTCGGGGACTGGTCGCCGCCGCACCCCGTGCGCATCGCACGCTACAAGCTGCCGGACCGAGCGTTCGTCGCGCGAGACGGCGCGATCGTCTTGCCGCGCGGCGCGAGCGTCGCGCTCTCCGACCCGACGGGACTCGAGGTCGCGTACGAGAACGTCACCCGCCTCACCGGGCGCGCGGACGTCCCCCTCTACTGGGCCGCGGTCACAGGACCCCTGCGGCCGGGCGAAGAGCATACCGTGCGTCTAGTGCACGTGCGCGAGGCCGGGACAGCGGGGCAAACGGGCGAGCAGCGGCCGCCAGGCCAGCCCCCGGGGGGCGAGGGGCGCCTCTTTCTCGCGCAGCGTGAGCTCCGCGCCGACGTCGAGCTCACGCCCCGAGACGCTCACTGGCCGATCGACCCCATCGATATCCACGTCGTCGTGCGCGACCCCTCGGGGAGAATCGACGTCGGCACCGAACCGGTGGCCGTCACCGCGCTGCTCGACCTGAGTCCC
>DATGJA010000444.1:0-2838 GCA_035295445.1 Polyangiaceae bacterium
GCACGGCCCGATGCGTCGGTCGGGCTCCGCTTAGTTAGGCGCCCGCGCGGTCGTCTCACCACGGCACGCCGCGTCCTTCGCCCTGCGCGATCGCGACCAGGTCCCCACACGCCGCGGGGCCGAGGTCATGCCTCTCGCCGGAGTCGGTCGCGACGTCGTAGCAGCGCCACGCCCCGGGTGCGTCCCCGGACCCTACGAGCTTGCGCGTGCCCCGGACGGCGCCCCAGTTCTTGGTCGCGCAGGAGTAGATCTCCGAGCAGTTCGTGAGGACCACGGCGCGGTCGGCGGGCGGTCCGCCTCGCAGGAGGCTCACACCGGCGAGGCGCGCCCTCGCCGCCGCGATCGCGGGATCGTCCCACACGCCCATGAGGTCGAGGACGGTCGGCATGACCTCGAGCTCCGTCACGGGCGTGTCGCGCAGCGCGCGCAGCTTCTCCTCTTCTGCATCCGACAGTGTGCCCGGGGGACCGTCGATCCACATGGGCACGCGAACCTCTTCGTCGTAGACGCCGCTCGTGTGGCCGATCTGCCCGCGCTCGCCGATCTGCTCGCCGTGGTCGGAAACGAAGAAGACGACCGTTCGCGCGCCGCGCGGGCTCGATCGAAGCTCCGTGAAGAACCGCGCCAGGAGGAGGTCCTGGCGGTGCAGCGAGTCCTGATAGCGGAGCCGCGCGGACCCGTACGCGTCGGCGGCCCGCCCGCTCGCGCCGCTCGAGAAGGGCAGGTCGCGCGCGTCAACCACGTACGGGAAGTGCGTGTTGGCGAGCTGCACGACGCCGAAGTAGGGCTCGCGGAGCGAGGTAAGCTCCCCGAGCACACGCTCGAGGAGCTTCGCGTCGTCCGCCCCCGTCTCGTACGTCGCGTACGGTTCGATCTCGGTGCCGTTGACCTGCGCGGTCAACGGGAGACCCTCGAGCAGACGCCCGTAGTTGGCGAAGAGGAGATTTTGCGACGTCCACATCGCCGCGTCCAGCCCGGCGGCGCGGGCGTACTCGGGGAGCCACGGGGTCGAGAGCAGGCGCGCCCGCGGCTCCGACGGCGGCACCCCTCCGAGGAGCACTGCGACCGAGAGCGCCGTGGTCGAGTCGAGCGCGCGCGCGACGCGGAACTCGAAGCGATTCGGCAGGAGCGCCCGGGTCCGCGCCATCGTCGCGCACGAATCGTCCGGACCGAGGCAGGCCTCGTCCGCACGCAGCGACTCGTCGACAAGCAGCAGGACGTTCCGGGCGCGCGCGGGGGACCCATGCAGCGCGGGGACATGGGCCGGGTGACGCGCGGCGGGGAGCCACGCGAGCTCCGTCATGATGTCCTCGTGGGTCACTCGCGACGTCGCCAGGGCGCTCACCGCGTTCAGCCACAGCGCGTCGGGCGGGGCGCCGTTCGTCCATCCCGCGCGGGGCCGAGCCGCCAGGGCGACGAGCGCAAAGCAGACCGCGGCGACCGCAAACGCGGAGCGACCCGAGCGCCGCCGCGGGGGCGCGAGGCGCGCCGCCGCGGCCACCACGGCGAGCACCGCCACGCAAGGCCCCGCGAGCCATCCCACCGCGCGCGCGCGATCGGCCGGGAGCGCGTGCCCGACGAACGGCCAGAGCGACGTCCCCCAGAGCGCCGTCTGCCAGCTGAGGTACGAGCCGTACCGGGCCCAGGCCTGCCCCTGCGTTCCGAGGGCGAGGACCGCGAGCGCCGCCACGAGCGCGCGCGCACCCCAGCGGGACGCGTGCCCGCGCCGCGCCGCCGCGACCACGAGCGCGGCCCATCCACACCCCGAGAGCAGGGCATAGCCCGCGTACTCCGCGAGCGCGGCCCGCGAGTAGTCGCGAAGAAGGTGCCCGCGCAACGCGACGTCGACGACGACGATCGCCGGACCCGGCGAGAGCGTCACCGCCCGCGCGAACGCGCGCCGCGCCCGGGCCGCCGTGCGCCCATCCATCGACGCCGTTGTACCCGAACGGCCGTCGCCCGTGCGCTTTCCCGGCGCAGCTATCTGGCCCGACCCCGCGCTCGCGCGATCGCCTCGTCGATCATGGCCTGCCGCTCTGCGGCGTCCCCCCAGCGGCGCTGCTGGTGCGTGGCCAGCTGGTGGAGCGGATCGAAGTAGGTGAAGAGCCGCCCGGGTTTGACGCTGGGCGCCCCATAGACGCTCACCCCCGTGTCGCGGTCGTAGTACTCGAACGAGTGGACGTCTCGCTTTCCGCCGCCACCCGGCGCGTCCACCACGAATGTCGGCGTGTTGAACCCGGCGGTGGAGCCGCGCACGTGCTTCTCGATGTGAATCGCCGTGTCGACGCTGGTGCGAAGATCCTCGACCCCCTGCACCATGTCGTGCAAGTACACGTAGTAGGGGTGCACGTTGAGGTGTCCGAGGCGCTTCACGAGCAGCGTCATCGTCTCGGCGGTGTCGTTCACGCCGCGAATGAGGACGCTCTGGTTGCGGACGACGATGCCCCGCTCGAAGAGGCGGCCCATCGCCTCCTCCGTGATCCCGGTGATTTCCTGCGGATGGTTGAAGTGCGTGTGGAGGACGACGTCCTTGCGCAGCGCCCTGCCCTTCTCGACCACGCGCGCGAGCGCGTCGACCCACGCCCCGTCGGTCAGGATCTTCATCGGCATGACCGCCGGGCCCTTGGTCGCGAAGCGCATGCGTCGGACGTTCGGGATGGCGAGGAGCGCGTCGCCGATCTCGGCGATGTGAGCGGCCCGGAGCTGATAGGCGTCGCCGCCGCTGATGACGATGTCCTCGAGCTCGGGGCGCGAGGCGATGTACTGGTACGCCCGCCGCCAGCGCTCGTCGTTCGGGCGCAGGTGCACCTTCTCTACCTCGTCGGTGTCGAGACCGAT
>DATGJA010000445.1:0-6914 GCA_035295445.1 Polyangiaceae bacterium
AATGCCCGTACTGCGACTTCGTGAGCTACGTCGGCGCGACGTCCTCCAAGAGCGACGTCGCACCCATCGACCACGCGGGCTACGCGGACGCGGTCCTTCGCGAGCTCGAAGCGCGCGCGCCGGCGCTGCCGGGGCGCCCGATCGCCAGCGTGTTCTTCGGGGGCGGGACGCCCAGCCTCTGGGAGCCTCTCGAGCTCGGCCGGGTTCTCCGCGGCGTGCGAGCGGCTTTCGGCGCGCGTGACGACGTCGAGGTGACGGTCGAGTGCAATCCGACGTCCCTCGACGAGGACCGCGCGCGCGCGCTGGTCGACGTCGGCGTCGGGAGACTCTCGATCGGGGTGCAGGCCCTCGACGACGAGCGCCTTCGTTTCCTCGGGCGTTTGCACGACGCCCAGGGCGCCCGGAGGGCCGTCCGCGCGGCGCTCCGCGCCGGAGTCCCCCGGGTGTCGGCCGACGTGATCTTCGGCCTCCCGGGCCAGACGCCCGCGCAAGCGCGCGACGACGTGCGTTCGCTCGCGGACGAGGGCCTCGAGCACCTGTCGTGCTACCAGCTGACGATCGAGCCGAGGACTCGCTTCGGCGAGCTGGCAAAACGCGGCCGCTTGCCCCTCGCCGACGACGGGATGGTCGCCGACTCGTTCGTCGCCATCGACGAATTTCTCGTGGCCCGGGGCCTTCTCCACTACGAGATATCGAACTACGCCCGGCCGGGACAGGCTTCGCGCCACAACCTGGGCTACTGGCGGGGCGACGAGTACCTCGGCCTCGGGTGCGGCGCCTACGGGTTCGTGCGCCGAGCCGGCGGGGGCCCCGCGCGCGGGACGCGCTGGCGCAACGAGGTCGACCCGCTGCGTTACATGACCACGACCCCCCTGCCCGCCCTCCAAGAGGAGGAGGCCCTCGACGCAGAGACGCTCCTGCGCGAGCGCATCATGCTGGGCCTGCGGCTCGCCGAGGGGCTCGACCTCGACGCCGCCGCCGGGGACCTCGGGCTTTCCTCGGGCGGTTGGACGCCGGCGCGGTCCAAAGCTTCGAGGTGGCTGGAAGCGAGGAACCGACTGATTCGGGAGGGGGCCCGCGCGCGCATCCCTTCGTCCGCCTGGCTCTGGGCCGACGACACGGCGGCCCGCCTCTTCTGACCCGGAGGGCCTGTCGAGCGCGATTTTTGGGCTAAAGTAGCTGACCCTTCACCGTACGAGCACGCCTCTTGAAGACCACCTTCTCCAAAGCCATCGCCCTCGCGACCTTCGTCCTCTCTCCGATCCCGTTCGTTTCTTGCTCGTCGTCCTCCGACAAGCCGGACGGCGGTGCGCGCGCCGATGGATCGACCGCGGACGGCGGGGCCGCCGGCGTCGACGCGTCGACGGGGGGAGGAGCAGATTCCCCCAATCACCCGATGCCCGAGGCCGCGCCGACGGTCGCGCCCGACGCCATGCCCCCGACCGGGTCGTTCTGCTCGCTTCCGGGATCGGTCGTCTTCTCGGACGCGGGTGCGGCGGTGATGCCCGGCGGCGATCCCTCGTGGCCCAATCTTTCGAGTTGGCTGAAGCTCCCCTCGGGCTTTTGCGCCCACTACTTCGCGTCGCACCACACGATCCGGCAGCTGCGCTTTGCCCCGGACGGGGACCTTTTCGCGGCGGCACCCTACGCCGGCACGACGGGCGGACGAGGCGACCCGACGCAGAGCATCTACGTCCTGCCGGACGACAACCACGACGGCGTGGCCGACAGCACGACCGTGTTCTTGAACAACATGCCGAACACGCAGGGTCTGATGTTCACCGGCGGCTACTTCTATTATCAGGACCACACGACGATCCGCCGGGTGGCGTTTCATGCCGGCGACCGGACCCCCTCCGGCCCGTCCGAGCTCGTCGTCGACGTGGGGCAGTACTTCCGGCAGGACGGGGGACACTGGCCCAAGGTGATGGACGTCGCGCAGGACGGGACCATCTTCATCACGAACGGCGGCAGCCAGGGCGACTCGTGCGTGTCGACGCGGCCGGTGCTCGGCTCGGTCCACAAGCTCAACGCCGACAACTCGCTGACGCCTGTCGCCGTCGGCCTGCGCAACCCCATCGCGATCCGCTGCGAGCCGACGCACAACGTCTGCATCGCGGCCGAGCTGGCAAAGGACTACTCGTACACGCCGGATTACGGCCGCGAGAAGCTCGTCCCGATCGTGGTGGGTGCGCCCGTCACCGACTGGGGCTTCCCCTGTTGCGCGACCAAAAACCAGGCGTACGCGGGCATTTCGTACGCGGACAGCAACCAAGCGCCGGATTGCTCGGGGGTCGCTTCGGAGGAGGTCGGCTTCTTCATCGGCCACACGCCTTTCGGACTCGATTTCGAATCCTCGGGGGGCAAATGGCCCGCCCCCTGGGGTAGCCGCGTCTTCGTCACGTTGCACGGGATCGTGGGCTCGTTCCTGGGCGCGCGGATCGTTGCGATCCCGCTCGATCCGATGAGCGGCATCCCCCTGCCCGCGACCGAGCTCGATGCGGCGACGACGGACCCGAACAGCGACGGCATGCTGGATTTCGCCACCGGCTGGGGCAATAACGACCAGTCGCACGGCCGGCCCGCGGCGGTGACGTTCGCTCCGGACGGGCGCATGTTCGTGGGCGACGACTACGGCGACTCGACGGGCTCGGGTTCGATCGTATGGATCGCCCCCGTCTCCATGATGATGCCCTAGAAGGCCGGCGCCTTTCGGCCGACCTTCTCACGGGTTCTCGCGGGGATCGGGGCCGTCTCGGTACATCGATCGACCTGGGACGCATTCGCGCGCTTGCACGTGCGGGACGCGGGCGCGTGTCTCGTGGACATGCGCATCTTGCTCGTGGATGCGGGCGCGCGTCTTCCGGTCTCGTGCATTGGTCCCCGTGGAGGGCGCGCGTTGCCGTGAGACTCGCGTGCATGACCGCGAGACGCGCGCGTCTACGTCGCTGGCACGCTCGCGTGCCCGCGCGACGGACGCACGTGTCAACGTGAGAGATGGGCGTTCCCTCGGGGTACGCGCGTGCGTCACTTGGACGCGCGAGCGAGTCCCGCAGACCGATGCGCCGGTCCACGAGGGAGGCACGCGAATACGCGGGACACACGGGGGTATCGCGTCGGTACGCGCATCTTCCTCGCTGACTCGCGCGTCGGTCCGCTCGGCGCCCGAGAGTGTTCGAGTCGTGCGCGCGGCGGCGCTCGAAGTCCGCGACAGCACTGAACTCCTGGGCCTTGGTGAACACAGCTCGGCCCCAGAACGCCAACAGGCTTGCCCAAATGTTCTCCACAGGGGGGTGCCGGCGGGGTTCAGAGCTCTTGCTTGGCCTCCATGGACGGCGATGTAGCCACAAGATTTAGCGGCTTTTCCCTGGACAGACACAAGATGTTGGGGCTAAAAGCAAAGACTCCGGGTGCGGCTCGCGAACGTGCGGCGCCACGAGCGCGAGACGCTGAGATACTGAACGCCGAGCCAGGCTCAAGCTGGAGTAGCAACGTAGACTGGATTCTTGTTCGGTGCTGAACGGCCTGAGGGAGATTGGCCCCACAGCTGAGCTGACACCGAGCTGAACGCAATGTTACCGGGCCCACCTGCGGGCGGCACTTGGGCCGACGTGGGTCGATGGCTCATGGGCAATTTTGCCCTGGGAGACCGGGGCGAGCTTCAAACGCGGACACGCGGTCACGACCAATTCTAGAGCTGCACCGCGGGTTGCCATCGTGCCGCAGCACGAAGGCCGGGTGGGCTCGTGTCCCTCGCGGCGCGCGCCGACGACCTCGTCGGCGTGGGCGGCGAGGCGTGTTTCGGAGGCGTACTACAATGGCCAACACGGCGGACTACGGAATGCGGAACGGTCACGCGAAAACGACGAAAGCCGACGTCGGCGCGAAAGAAAAGGCCCCTGGACAGCCGAAGAGGCGCTCCGCCGACGGCGGTGCCTCGCGGCGCCGTCCGGGCGAGGTCGCCGCGTCCGCAGCGACCCAGCCGAAGGCGAGGACCACGCGCGGAGCCCGAGGGGTCCGGGTTCAGCGCAGCTTCACCGCCGCGGGCGCGGATCCGCTCGACTCCGTCGTCTACGAGCGCCGGTCGAGCACCATCACCAACCCCGACGGGAGCATCGTCTTCAAGATGGACGGGGCCGAGGTGCCGGCCGCCTGGAGCCAGCTCGCCACCGACATCGTCATCTCGAAGTACTTCCGCAAGGCCGGCCTTCATGGCGACAAGGACAAGGGCGAGACCAGCGTCCGCCAAGTGGTCCATCGCCTCGCCCACACGATCCGCCGCGCGGCCGACGACTTCACCGGGTACTTCGCCACCAAGGCCGACGCCGACGCCTTCGAGTCGGAGCTCGCGTTCCTCCTCGTCCATCAGTACGGCGCGTTCAACTCGCCGGTGTGGTTCAACCTCGGCCTGTGGCACGAGTACGGCATCGGCGGCTCCGGCGGCAACTGGGCGTGGAGCACCGACGCCTCGGACGTGGTCGAAACCAAGGTCGCCTACGAGCGACCGCAGTGCTCCGCGTGCTTCATCCAGTCCGTCAAGGACGACCTCATGTCCATCTACGACCTCGTGAAGTCGGAGGCGAGGCTCTTCAAGTACGGGTCGGGCACCGGGTCCAACTTCAGCTCCATCCGCGGCAATCAAGAGAAGCTCTCGGGCGGCGGCACCTCTTCGGGCCTCATGTCCTTCCTCGAGGTGTTCGATCGCGCGGCCGGGGCCACCAAGAGCGGCGGGACGACCCGTCGCGCCGCGAAGATGGTGTGCCTCGACATGGACCACCCGGAGATCGTCGGCTTCATCGGCTGGAAGGCGCGCGAGGAGCAAAAGGCGCACGCCCTCATCGCGGCAGGCTACAGCGCGGATTTCAACGGCGACGCCTACCACACGATCAGCGGGCAGAACTCGAACAACAGCGTACGCGTCACCGACGAGTTCATGCGGTCGGCCCTGGCCGGCGCGAAGTGGCAGACGCGCTTTCGCACGACGGGCGAGATCTGCGAGACCTTGGAGGCCAAGGACCTCTGGCAAAAGGTCGCCGAGGCGGCGTGGGGCTGCGCGGACCCCGGCGTCCAGTACGACTCGACGATCAACCGCTGGCACACGTGCCCCAACTCGGGGCGGATCAACGCCTCGAACCCGTGCTCCGAGTACATGTTCCTCGACGACACGGCCTGCAACCTGGCCAGCGTGAATCTGACGAAGTTCCTTCGGGACGATGGCTCGTTCGACGTCGACGGGTATCGCCACGCGTGCCGCGTCTTCTTCATCGCGCAGGAGATCCTCGTCGACCTCTCGTCGTATCCCACCGCCACGATCGCGAAGAACAGCCACGACTACCGGCCGCTCGGCCTGGGGTACGCGAACCTCGGTAGCTTGCTGATGTCGCTCGGCGTGCCGTACGACAGCCGGCAAGGACGCGCGATCGCCGCGGCGCTGACGGCCGTCATGTGCGGGCACGCGTACCGGACGAGCGCGGAGATGGCCGCCTCGAAGGGCGCCTTCCCCGGCTATGCGAAGAACCGCGAACCCATGCTGCGGGTGATGCGCATGCACCGGGACGCCGCGTACGAAATCGACCGCGACGCGTGTCCCGTCGATCTCTACCGCGCCGCGTGCGACGACTGGGACCAGGCCGTACGGCTCGGCGAGACGAGCGGCTATCGGAACGCGCAGGCGACGGTGCTTGCGCCGACGGGCACGATCGGGCTCCTGATGGACTGCGACACGACCGGAATCGAGCCGGACTTCGCCCTGGTGAAGTTCAAGAAGCTCGCGGGCGGGGGCTATTTCAAGATCGTCAACCAGACGGTGCCCGGAGCCCTTCGCCGCCTCGGCTACAGCGAGCGCGAGGCGCAGGAGATCGTCGCCTACGTCTCCGGGACGAACACGCTTCTCGCGGCCCCGCACGTCAACCGGCGCACGCTGCGCGAGAAGGGTCTGACCGACGCCGAGATGTCGAAGGTCGAGGCTGCGCTGCCCGGGGTGTTCGACCTCGACAGCGCGTTCGCGGCGTGGATCCTCGGCGAAGAGGCGTACGAGCGACTCGGCGCCCGGGCGCAGAAGGGCCTCTCGCTGCTCGAGCACCTCGGGTTTTCGCGCACGCAGATCGAAGAGGCGCAAGACGCGATCATCGGCCGGATGACGATCGAAGGTGCGCCGCATCTGCGCGAAGAGCACTACCCCGTGTTCGATTGCGCCAATCGGTGCGGCAAGCACGGCCAGCGCTTCCTGGCGCCCATGTCGCACGTGCGAATGATGGCGGCCGTCCAGCCCTTCTTGAGCGGCGCCATCTCCAAGACCGTGAACCTGCCCAACGACGCGACGGTCGAGGACGTCCAGGGCATCTACGAAGAAGGCTGGCGGTTGGGGCTCAAGGCGGTCGCGCTGTACCGAGACGGATGCAAGGCGAGCCAGCCGCTGTCGTCGACAGGCGAGAAGAAGAAGGAAAAGGAAGCAGGCGCGCGCGCGGGAGACACGCTCGTACCGACGTCCGCAGGCTCGAGCGAAGCGAGAGTTCGGACGACACACCCGATCGAGTCCGCCGCGCCCGATCCGCTCCTCGCGCCGCTGCCGCCGACCGCCGCGGCCGACGGGCAGCTCGCCCTTCGGATCGCACCGCCCAACACGCGCCAGTACGGGGAGCGCGCCCGCCTACCGAAGAAGCGCCACGGCTTCACGCAGGAGGCGCGCGTCGGCGGGCACAAGATCTTCCTTCGAACGGGCGAGTACGAGAACGGCACGCTCGGGGAGATCTTCATCGACATGCACAAGGAGGGCGCGGCGTTCCGGAGCCTCATGAACTGCTTCGCGATGAGCGTGAGCATCGGACTGCAGTACGGAGTGCCCCTGCAGACGTACGTCGACCAGTTCACGTTCACGCGCTTCGAGCCGCAAGGACCGGTCGAAGGACACCCCT
>DATGJA010000446.1:0-7372 GCA_035295445.1 Polyangiaceae bacterium
GCGCCCGACGTTGCCACGCGGGCGCGGCAGGCTTGCGTCATCCAGTGGTCGCTCCCCGGAATGACCGTCACCGCTGCCGACATCGAGGCATGCGCGGACGGCTTAAGCGCCGATTGCACGACGCCGTGCCGCCTTCCCCCAGCCGGCACATTGCCCACGGGCGCCCCGTGCAACCCCGGGGGCGGCGGGCAGTGCCGGAGCGGCACGTGCGTCCAGGTGCAGCTCCCCGACGGGGGTTACCCCGCGTGCGGAGTCTGCGCGTCGAGCCTCAGCGCCGGGCAGGCGTGCGGCACCGACCCGCAAGCGGCGTGCACGCCGGGGCTCTTCTGCTCCGGGAGCACGTCGCGGTCGTGCGCACCGCACGCCGCCGCCGGCTCGCCCTGCTCGGCGGCAGTGCCGTGCGCCACCGACCTCGCTTGCTCCCCGAGCGATCACGTGTGCGAGGCGAAGAAGGCGCTCGGCGCCACGTGCTCCGCCGACCAGGAGTGCGCGCAAGCCCTGCCCTGCCGGGGCGGGACCTGCGCGCCGCGCGCCGATGCAGGCGCCCCGTGCACACCCAGCGGCTACTCCTCGCCGTGCGACTTCGGGCTCACGTGCGACCGGGCGACCTCGACGTGCGTTCCCTTCGGCGGCTCGCCGGGCGACAAGTGCGGTGCCGGCCTTCCCGCGTGCGTGCTCGGCACTTGCTCGAAGGCCGGAGTCTGCCCGCGCGTCATCCCCGATGGCCAGCCCTGTCCCACCGACGATACGGCGACATGCGACGTCGCAGCCGAATGCGGCCGCGACGGGACGTGCTCGATCCCGGGCAGCGTGGTGTGCCAGTGACCGTCAACCGCTCGGTGGTCGAGCACGCGATCGACGCACGGCGATGCTCTCCTGTCTTGCCTCGATGGCTCGCATCATTCGGATGCACGCGATCGCGCCCACCGTAAGCATCGTGGGTCCGGCAAGTTCTAGGACGTTCGGGCCACTCGAAGCGCCCTCGACCGTGTTCGAGATGCCCGACGCGAAGACGCTTCCGATCCAGCAGCCGTACCAGACGTCGACCTGATTCGTGAGCGCCATCTCGACCCTCCAGCCCCCCCCGTCGGCAGGGGCGGAGGGCTCCGTGGCTCGCCAAAGCTCCTTCATCACCCGGTACGGTCGAACGAGATTCACGAACGGAATGTAGAAGGACGCGACCGATCGGGCAGGCGAGTACGCCATCCCCACACGGCCGAGGCGGTGCAGGTTGCTGACCGCGCGGTGGAGCCAGACGCCGAAGAGCACGCCCGCGGCAACGAGCCCCAGGAGGAGTCCAGAGCCGGCGAACAACGTAGCGACTAGGAAAGCGAGGCGAGGCTGCGCACCGAAGGTGCCCGCGCGATAGGCGAGTCCCATGAACCGGGTCGCCACGTCGCTCGCGGCGAAGATGCCGACGGCGACCCCACTGGCGGTGGTGAGGACTCCGAGCGGCACGTAAGGCGCTTCCGCACGGCCCTCGTTCGTAGGGTCGCGGGGGCCGGCCTTCGGCGGCGCGTAAGGGTTCGGCGGATCCGTGGACCAAGGTCTACACGAAAGATGGACCGCGCGGGCGCTCGTACCTGGGCCGGGTAGCGAAATCGCAGATGCTACCCGCACGTCCGGCAGTACCGCACCGCCATGACGGGAGCGCGCGCGAAGAGGTTCACGAGGTTCCCGTCGGGGTCACGGAATAGCATCGACCGGTTGCCCCAAGGCTGAGTGGCGGGCGGAAGCACCCAGTCGAGCACGATGCCCTCCAGGCGCGCGCGCTCCGCGTCCACGTCCTCGACCTCGAAGTCAAGGATCGCGGATCGATTCATGGCCGGAACCGCGCCGCCGCAGAAGAGCCTCCCTGCCGAAGCGCTGCAGATGCTGAGCGTCGCGCCCGCCACCCGCAGCTCGACGTACTCGTCGCTTCCGACCGCCGCGACGCCGGTCACGGCAGCGTAGAAGCGCGCAAGCACCCCCACGTCCGCGGTCACGAGCCGGAGGGCGGTGAATCTCATGCCGCGTGGCTCACCAGTCCGACGACGCGGCGCGGGTAGAGGTTGCCTTCGACGGCGTGGAGCAAGAACGCGGCGACGGCCCGCCACGACATCGCGGCGCGGACGGTGAGCCCGCCGGGGAGCTTGCCTTCTTCGGCCACGTAGCCCTCGTCGCGCGTCATGACGAGCCGGGGCGGGCGGGCGATCGTCCATTCGACGGCGCTCTGCGCGACGAGCTCCTCCATGCGCCTCGAGTCGACCAGGTGATGTCCGATCAGCCCGCGAAAGAAGCCGACGGCGATGCCCCCGCCTGGAAAGAGGATGGCTGACGAGACCACGAGAAACCGCCGCACGCCAGCGATCCGCATGGCATCGAGCGTGCTCACCGCGGCGTCTTTCATCGGCGTCGTGCCGAAGAGGGCGTCCCCCACCTTAGGACCGAGGGCCGAGATGACGGCGTCGTGTCCGGCGAGGGCCGCGGCCAGCTGTTCGCTGTCGCGCACGTCGCCCTTCACCACCCTGAGGCGACCGTCGGTCCGCGTGACTCTTGCCGGCGAACGCACGAATGCCGTCACATCGTGTTTTGGCAGCGCCAAATCGATTAGCTCGACGCCCGTTCGGCCGGTCGCGCCCAATACCAACAAACGCATGGCGAGTGACTCCTTCCACAGGAGGGACCGGCCACGTGGACCGGCTGTGACCCGGTCCGCGTTAGTTCGCCCCTAAACGTCCGAGATGCGCGGGGTCCGCCTGGATGAAGACCTGGCAAATCTTGCCTTCGGCGATCACGAGCAGAAGGGCCGCGACTACGCGCCCGTCGCGCACCGCAAGGATGGCGGGTTGACCGTTCAGGTCGCACTCGCGCGTCTCGAAGGGTCCCGCGCGCTTGGATACCGAGGCGAAGAACGCAGCGATCCGCGCGACCCCCAAGAGCGGACGGGGGAGGTTCCGGACCTGACCGAATCGAACCCCCTCGGCGCCGCCGTCGGCGATGACGACCGCGTCGTCCGCCAAGAGCTTCGTCAGCGCCTCCGCGTCTCCGCCGCGGGCGGCGACCAGGAACGCGCGGAGCAGGCGGCGGTGCTCGTCGTCCATCGACGCCAGCGTGCGCCGCTCGGCCGTGACGTTCTCCCGCGCGCGGCGCATGAGCTGCCGGCAGGCGGCCTCGGTCTTGTGGAGCAGCGCCGCGATCTCGGCGTAGTCGTACTCGAAGATCTCCCGCAGGAGGAGCACGGCGCGCTCCGGCGGAGTCAGTTTTTGGAGCACGACGAGGAACGCCATCGAGATGCGGTCGATCGACTCGACCGACGCGAGCCCCTCTTGCCGCAAATCGATCGGCTCGGGGAGGCGATCGCTCCGACTCTCCTCGAGGCGGGCGCGGCCGGAGTCGAGCTCATTGAGGCACAGGCGTGTCACCACGGTGACGAGGAACGCCTTGGGCACCTGGACCGCTTCGGCGTGCGCCTGCCAGCGCAGCCACGCTTCCTGGACGATGTCCTCTGCGCGTCCCATGTCCCCGAGCATCCGATAGGCCAGCGCCAACAGAGAGGCCCGATGCGCCTCGAACGTCGCGACGGGATCGGCCGAATCGGATGGGCTCACGAGGATCCTTCGCGCGCTTGCAAGCGATGGACCGCGGCAGCCTGGTCGTCGCGCGGGGTCCGCCGGCGCCAGCGCTCGAGGGCAAGGGCCGTCGCGGACGCGACGACGAGCCCGATCTCGGGCTTGAGCACGTGCATCGTAAACGGCGCTGGTCCGTCGAGGACGACGCCGAGTAGGCGCGCGGCGGTGAGGACGACGGCGACGGTGACGAGCACCGAGAGGCCGGCGAGCACGCGCTCCTCGGAGACGAGGCAGCCGACAAAGATGAGGGCGAGGGCCAGCGGGAGCCCCCCGAAGGCGACGCGGGCGACGGTCACGCCGGCGTTCGAGCCGAGAATGATCTCGTGGACCGCCGAGGAGCGGACGGGATCGAACAGGCCGCGGACGCCGAGCATCGAGAAAAGGAGCGTCGCCGCAACGAGGCTGAACCAGATCGGGCGCAGGGCGATGTTTCGCATGAGCGTCTCCACGTTCGTTCCGAGGGACATCAAGCGGCTCGGACCCGCCGCCGTAGAAGGTAGGAGGTCACGAGGAGCGCGAGCGCAACGAGCGGCGCGACCGCCTTCCCCACCGCGTCCCCGCTCATCACGTGCGACACCGCGGCGCCGACACACGTGAAGGTGAAGCCCGCGTACGCCCACTCGCGCAGGATAGGGCTCGGCGGCCGAAGGACGAGCGCCGCCACGCCGAGCAACTTGGCGACGCCGAGGAGCTGTCGAAAGTAGTCCGGGTAACCGAGGTGGCGAAACTTCGTCACGACATCGGGTGGACCGATGAGGAACATCGCGCCCGAGAGGGCGAACGCGCCGCAGAAGAGGCCGGTGGAGACCCAGAGGGCGATCCGAGCTGCGGGCGTTGCCGTGAATGTCGGGACGTGGGCAAGCGTTTCGGTGTTTGAGGTGGGCATGATTGCCTCCGCACAGAAGACCGCGCAGACGGCGGCGGCGTGACGCGGAGGGGGCGGGGGGCTGGTTTCGGCGTCAACCGCGACCTCGATCCGATCTTGCCGCGCGCAGATGATACCGTCGCCCCCATGCCCGCTCCGAGCCAGCACCCCGGAATGGGGGCCATCCTCCACGACGGAGGGTGCACCTTCCGCGTCTGGGCCCCCAACGCGAGCGCGGTGTGGGTGGCCGGCGAGTTCACAACGCCCCCTTGGCAGGACGGGGCCGTGCGGATGGCCCGCGATGAGAACGACCCCTCGAGCACCGGCTTCCGATACTGGTCGTGCTTCGTCCCGGGAGTCGGCGCCGGCGTCCGCTACAAGCTCCTGATCCAGAACGGCGGCGGCCCCCGGTTCTGGAAGATGGACCCGTACTGCCGCGACGCCACCTCGAGCACCGGCGACTCGATCACCGCCGACGACACCTTCGCGTGGAAGGGCAGCTTCTCGATGCCGGCATGGAACGAGATGGTCATCTACGAGCTGCACGTCGGGACGTTCAACGCCCAGCCCAACGCGATCGGGACGTTCGACGAGGCTATCGGGCGACTCGACTACCTGCGCGACCTAGGGGTCAATGCCATCGAGGTCATGCCCGCCGAGGATTTCGATACCGAGACGTCGCTCGGATATAACCCTGCGCTCCTCTTCGCGCTCGACAACGCGTACACGAGCGACGAGAAGCCCGAGGGCGAGCCCCAGGTGCTCAAGCGGTTCGTGCAGGCCGCGCACGGCGACGGGACCGGGCCGGGGATCGCCGTCGTCTTCGACGTCGTCTACAACCATTTCGGACCCGAGGGACTGGGCGATTGCCTCTGGCAGTTCGACGGCTGGAGTCAGGGCGACTACGGGGGCATCTACCTCTACAATGACAATCGCGCCGCGTGCCCCTGGGGCACGAAGAATCGTCCCGATTTCGGCCGGCCTGAGGTGCGCCAGATCCTCCGCGACAACGCGATGATGTGGCTACATCAGTACCAGGCGGACGGCCTCCGGTTCGACTCCGTGCTGAACATTCGCCGGATCGTCGACCAAGACGGCCGCGACCGCGGGGAAAACCCGGAAGGCTGGGCACTCGCACAGTGGATCAACCGGGACAAGAACGCCGACCAGCCTTGGAAGATCACGATCGCCGAAGACCTCCAGAACGAAGACTGGATCACCCGCTCCAGCGGAGCCGGCGGCGCGGGCTTCGACGCCCAGTGGGACCCCATCTTTCGCGACGCCGTCCGCGCCGCCGTGGTCTCGCCGGATGACGCCACCCGCGACATGCGCGCCGTCGCGGCGGCAATCGCCAAGAGCTACAACGCGTCAGGGGCTTTCCAGCGGATCATCTACGTCGAATCGCACGACGAGGCGGACAAGCTGCGCCTCCCCGACGTCGTCTGGCGGGGCAACGCCGCGGGCTGGCACGCCCGCAAGCGGTCGACGCTGGCGACGGGGATCGTGTTCACGTCGCCGGGAATCCCAATGATCTTCCAGGGACAGGAGTTCCTCGAGTGGACCACGTGGAGCGACAAGCAGCCGCTCGACTGGACGAAGGCGGGAACGTTCTCGGGGATTCGTGACCTCTACCGCGATCTCATCCGGATTCGCCGCAACGGGTACGGCAACACGCGCGGCCTGTGCGGAGAGCACGTCAACGTCTTCCACGTCAACGAAGAGGCGAAGGTCGTCGCGTTCCACCGCTGGGACATCGGCGGTCCGGGCGACGACGTCGTCGTCGTCGCGAACTTCTCGACCCTCCCCTTCGCGAGCTACGACGTCGGCTTTCCGCGAGCGGGGACGTGGTATCTGCGCTTCAATAGCGACTGGGCCGCCTACGCCGCGGACTTCGGCAACGTGGGCTACGACACGACGGCGGGCGGCGGAGGCAACCAGGGGATGCCGTTCGACGGCAACGTGGGCGTCGGCGCGTACAGCTTGATCGTCCTCTCTCAGTAGTCCGCGACGGCCGCGTCGGGCACGTCGGGCGTGCAAACGGTTTGCACACCGCAATCGGCCTGCATCGAGACGGGCACGTCGGCGCAAGCGCCCCCGCAGCGGCGCGACCCGCCGCCCCCGCAACACTGGGGAGATGGGCATGCGCCGCAGTCGAGCACGCCGCCGCACCCATCGCCGACGCTCCCGCAGTTCGCGCCGTAATCGGCGCACGTGGCCGGCACGCAAGGTCCCGAGTCGACCTTGGGCACGCACTTGTTCGCCGAGCACACGAGCGCGGGCGGGCACGTCCCGCAATCGAGCAGCCCCCCGAAGCCATCGCCGCTGGGGCCGCAGTCGAGCCTCGCTGTCTCGCACGTCAGCGGCGTCTCGATGACGTGCCCGGGGCACGCGCCGCCCGCTCCGCATTTGTTGAACCCGCCCCCACCGCAAAACGTGCCCGGTGGACACGCGCCGGAGCTCGAGGAGGAGCACTGGAGCACGCCGCCACACCCGTCGGCGGCCGCTCCGCACTCGTACCCCAGCGAGGCGCACGTGGCCGGCACGCAGACGTCGGCGCGCGGACGGGTGGACGTCTCGACGAACATCGCGTCGGCAGGCGCGACGCCGCCTTCGGCGACCGTCGCATCGACGTACCCCGCGTCTCGCGGAGCGAGCTCCGCGTCGCCGGGTGGCGGCGCATCGAACACGACCTGGCCCTCGCCGCGCGTTCCCGCCTCGGGCCCCGTAGCGGCCTCCGCCGCGACGGCGCCGTCAGGCGTCGCGCTTTCGGGCGCGATCGATCCGCCGCACCCCACGACGACGCACGCCGGCGCGCACACCCACCAGCGTTGCCGCACGGTATAAGCATACGACGAGGCTCGACGGATGGCTGCACATCTTGGCGCCGCGATGCTCG
>DATGJA010000447.1:0-18403 GCA_035295445.1 Polyangiaceae bacterium
GCCGTGGCGCTCATCGGTCACCTCGACACGGTGTTCGCGCCCGGCAGCTTCGAGGGCTACCGCCGCGACGGCGCGCTCGCGCGCGGGCCCGGCGTGCTCGACATGAAGGGCGGCCTCGTCGTCGTCGCGTTCGCGATGAGGGCCCTCGCCGCCTCGGGGGGGCTCGACGCCGTCGCCCCGCTGCGCGTCGTCATCGTGAGCGACGAAGAGGTCGGATCTCCGGAGGGGCAGGGGGTCATCGCCGCGGCCATCAGCGGTTCGAGCGCGTGCCTCGTCTTCGAGGCCGGACGCGGCCAGGACGCCATCATCACCCGCCGCAAGGGTACAGGAGCCGTGATCGCCACGGCGCACGGGCGCGCCGCGCATGCGGGCAACGCCCACCAGGAGGGGGCCAACGCGATCTGGGCGATGGCGCGGCTCGTCGACGGCGTCCAGCGCCTGACCGACTACGACCGTGGCGTGACGGTGAACGTCGGGCGCGTCCTCGGAGGGCACAGCAAGAACACGGTGCCCGACCACTGCGAAGCGCAGATCGACCTGCGCTTCGATTCGCGGGTCGACGGCGAGTACCTCGTCGCCTCGATGCGCCGGATCGCGGACGACGCGGCGGCCTCCGTGCCGGGCGTCCGGATCGACCTCCAGGGCGGCATTGCGCGGCTGCCTCTCGAGCGGACGGAGGCCAACGAGCGCCTCATGGTGAGGTACGCGGCGTGCGCCAGCGCGCACGGGCTGGGCTGCAGCGAAGCGCCCCTCGTCGGCGGCGGAAGCGACGCGAGCACGGCCGCCGCCCTCGGCATCCCGGCGATCGACGGCCTCGGCCCGAGAGGCGGCGGCTTCCACACCAAGGACGAACACATCGAGGTGGCGACGCTCGTCCCCAAGGCGCAGGCGCTGGCCCGGTTCCTAGCTCAGTGGCCCGGGGACTGAGACCGGCGGGATGAGCCCAAGAAATGCGACGCACCGCGCTCGCGCTGCTGGTCGGGTCGGTCGCCTTGGGGTGTCCGGCGCCCGCGGACGTGACGCCGCTCATCCACGTCTCGCCCCGCGCCGCGGCTCGCTACGGATTGATCCTCGGCCCCTCGACCCCGGCGCGCTCGGGAGACGGCGGCGCGAGGCCTGCGCGTGTCCGCGTGATGGCCGACGGCGACCGGCTCGGCGGGCCGAACGCCATCGGGAGCGCCGGGGACGTGCTGCTCGAAAACGACGAGGTGGCGTTCGTCATCGATCGCCTGGGGGCGGGCGCGGGGTTCGCCGAGAGCGGCGGTAACCTCGTCGACGCCGCCGACGCGCACGACCGCCGCGACGAGCTCGGACAGGTGTTCACGTTCTTCGGCAGGTTCCCGAGGCAGGGGATCTACGACACCATCACGACCGGCACGTCGAGCGACGGCAGCGCCTGGGTCGAAGCGACGGGCCACGAGCTCTACGAGGCGCGCCTCGCCGTGACGACCAGGTACACGCTCGGCGCGCCGGACCGCGCGCTGCTCCTGCGGACGACGCTGTCCAATCAGGGCGCAGCCACGCTCGATCTCCCCGCGCTCGGCGACGCGATTCAGTGGGGCGGGGCCGAGAAGGTCGCGCCGGGCAGGCCGCGCGGCTTCAAGGGGCCCTCCTCCGGCCCTTTCGTCGGCGGCGTCGGCCGGTTCACGAGCTACGCCATGACTTCCACCGAAGGCTCCATCGAGGCGGTGAGCGGCGGAGGCTGGACCGACACCGCGGTACGGCGCGACGTCCGGCTCGCCCCGGGGCAGAGCGTCGAATACTCGCGCGTCCTGGTCGTCGGGCAGCGGGCCGACACATCGAGCCTCGTCGCCGAGCTCGCGCAGGCCGCCGGGCAGCGCGTGGGCGCGGTTGAGGTGCACCTTCGCTCGGCGGACGGGCACGCCCTGCTCGGCGTGCCGGCGGACGCCCGCCTCTCGATCCGTGATGTCGCAGGCACCGAGGTGATGACCCTTCACGCCGGGGGTTCGCCGCCCGCGCTCTCGGGGTCGCTCGTTGCGGGCAGGTGGTCGCTGGCGTACGCAGGGGGAGGGGGGCGCGCCGGCGTGCAGCCCGTCACCGTGGCCGTGCGCGAGGGCGAGACGGTCGCGAGCGAGCTCCTCGTCACTCGATCCGCCGGGGTGCGCGTCGCTTGCGGTGCGCCGGGGGCCACGGGCCCTTGCAAGGTCACGTTCGAATCGACCGACGGCGCGCCCCCGCCCGACTTCGGGCCGATGCACGCCGCCGGCCCCGCGCGCAACCAGGTCACGACGGCCGACGGCATCGCGGACGTCGAGCTGTCGCCGGGGGCGTATCGCATCACCGCGTCGCGCGGCCCGGAGTACACGCTGGCCCAGATCGACCGCGGGCTCGCTGCGGGCGAACGCGCCGAGATCTCGCTCACGCCGACGCGGGTCGTCGATACGGCCGGCTACCTCGCCTGCGACTTCCACCAGCACACGATGGTCAGCGCGGACGCGCCGGTGGCGACCCGGGATCGGGTGATCGCGAACGTGGCCGAGGGGGTCGAGGTCGCGGTTGCCAGCGAGCACAACGTCGTCTCGGACCTCGAGCCCCTCGTGCGCGATCTGGGTCTGGCGCGCGAGCTCGTCTCGATCGGCGGCGACGAGCTGACCACGGACGCGAGCCTCCATCCGTGGGGGCACGCGAACGTCTTCCCGATGGCGCCGTCGCCGTCGTCGCCGCGAGGCGGCGCCCCCCCTGTCCGGGATCGCGAGCCCCACGAGGTCTTCGACGAGCTCCGCCGGACGCTCCCGGGGGACTTCGTCATTCAGGTGAACCACCCTCGTTCGGGAAGCAACGGCTACCTGGATCTGCTGCACTTCGATCCGGCGCTGGGCGTGGGTACCGGGGCCGGCTACGACGCGACGTTCGACGCCATCGAGCTCTGGAACGGCCGCAACGTCGAGGGACGCGCGAAGGTCTTTCGCGACTACCTGGCCCTCTTGCGCACCGGGCACGTCGTCACGCCGACGGCGGATACCGACACGCACGGGATCGTCGGACAGGAGGCGGGGTACCCGCGCACGTACGTGCGCGTCCCCGACGACGGGCACCTCGACACGTGGGACGCGTCGCGCACCGGCGATCTGGTGCGGGGCATCAAGGTGGCGCGCGACGTGGTCCTCACCAACGGTCCGATGCTCCGCGTCTCCGCCAACGGGGCGCCGATCGGCGGCGTGGCGCACGGGGGGGCGGTCGACGTGAGGGTCCACGTGGAGAGCGCGCCGTGGGTCGCGGTCGACGAGGTGAGCGTGGTGCGCGTCTCGTCGCAGGACCGGCCGGAGGTCAAGTCCGTCGCGCCGAAGGTCATCGCGAGCGGCGCTTTGGCCGCGGACGTGTCGTTCGTCCTGCGAGTACGCGAGGCCGACGCGTTCGTCGTCCTGGCCACCGGTAAGCGGCCCCTCGCCCCCGTCCTCGCCGTCTCCCCGGACGCCGTCTCGGGGGAAGCGCTCGCGACGTTGCCGTGGGCGATGGCGGGGGCAATTCGCCTCGACCCGCGGGCCCCCTGACCGTCCAAGAACAAAAACGGCGACCCGCTCGTGTCATCCAAATGTAGGATGCATGATCGGTCAGTCTGCGCCGTCCAATCCCCAAGCTCCTCGGACTCTGAAGGGAGGGTCTCGACCCATGCGTATCCGCTCGGTCTCCACGGCCGTCTTCTCGTTCGTGTCCCTGGCCGCCTTCGGCGCGGCGGGGGGATGCCACTTCGACTCGGGCAACCCGTCGAAGCCCGACGCCGCCGTCGCGACGCCTCCCCCGGCCGCGGGAGGCACCGGCGCCTTCGGCATCGTCACGATCAACGGCAAGCAGAAGATGTACCTGCCCCAGTCGCTGCTCAACACATCGGGTCACGGCGTCATCTCGGTGGTCGACGTTGGCGTGGCGGGCCAGGGTGTGCAGGGTGCGCCGGCGCTGATCACGACGATCGACCTCGGCGTCGACGACGCCGGCGTGGCGGGCTTCGCCACGGCCACAGGCGGGGACGCGTCGATGGTCATCGCGGCGTCGACGCAGGTGCCGATGATCTGGTTTATCGACCCGACGATGGACAAGGTGACCAAGGTGGTCGACCTTGACCCGAGCGTCTACGGGCAGTCGAGCTTCTCCGGCGGGGGCGGCTACGTCACGGGCATCGCTTTCGACGGCGCCAACAAGCGCGCCATCCTCAGCGTGTGGAACGGCTTTGCGCTGGTGGACCTCGGGTCGCAGTCGATCACGAAGGTGATCCAGGCGCCTCCCTCGGAGAACTTCGGGTTCGATTCGGTACACGAGCGAATCATCGCGCCCTTCTACGAATGCAGCGCGAGCACGCTGCTCGGCGACGGGGGCTCGGTCGTGATGCCGTCGTCTTGCAACGGCCCGGTGGGGCCCGACGGCGGGGCGATGACGGATGGGCTGAGCGTCATCGATCTGAGCGACGACACCGTCTACACGTACGAGAATCCGGCGTGGGGGATCCCCGACGACGCCGGCAACTTCGGCCCCCTCGCCGACCCCAACGCGCCGGTGGGCACGGAGCCGGACTCCGCGGCCATCGACCCGACGAGCGGCGTGGCCGTGATCCCGTCGGAGGGGTCCTCCCTCCAGAGCGTCATCGACTTCTCGAAGGCCCAGTTCAACAAGGCCGCGAAGACGGTCACCGCGCCGCAGCAGATGATCCCGGGCCTGTCTCTGGAAGGGGTCGCCATCGAGTACACGAGCCACCTCGCCTTTTGGGAGGGCGAGCACAGTCAGGACGTGGCGGTGGCCAACTTGACGCAGGCCAACGCCGGGAGCACGGCGTGGGTCCACGGTCTCATGCCGCCCCTGCCGGGCGGGACCCAGACGTCGTTCTCGAACCTCGGCGACCCCCATGGCATCGCCGTCACCACGTCGAACACGAGCAGCGGTCCGGTGGGGTTCGTCGTCGACGCGGGCTTGCAGTGGGTCGCGCGGGTCGACCTCGCGAAGATGGCGACGAACGAGGGTGCTGACGCGAGCACGGAGCTGACCGAGACGCAGATGGCCCCGTACGTGACCTACCTCGACGCGCAAACGAAGGAGTAGAGAGGGAAAAACGCTGCGCTGCGGGTGCCTCGCCCTTGCGCTCTCGAGCGGCTCGACTACGTTGCGGCTCCCGCCCCTCGTATCGCGAGATGCTCGGGTGGATCGGGGCGTAGCGCAGCCTGGTTAGCGCACTTGACTGGGGGTCAAGGGGTCGTGGGTTCGAATCCCGCCGCCCCGACCGGGTCCGGTGACGAGACAAGTCTCCGGACCCGCTCGGTTTTGTGGGAGCGCGAGGCCGCCCTCGCTTGCGCATCTCATTCTGGGGTGACTCCGTGCGCGCGGTGGAGTGCACGCGAGGTGATAACGTTGCGACAAGAGTGGCAAAGCGCGCCGCCTTCCCGTCGGGCCTTCTCCTCTTGGCGCTCGCCGCCATCTTGTCGGCGAGGTGCTCGAACGGCGACGGATCCATCGTGGGCCTTCCGGGTGTCGTCGTCCCTCGGCCGCCGCCGGGCTCTTCTCCCTGCAAGCAAGCCGGCCAGACGTGCGCGGCATCCTCGGACTGCTGCGGCGGCCTGGGGTGTCCATTGGGCGACGCCGGACGCGGACCGCAAGTCAGCACGTGTCAGGGGGGCTGCGGGGCGCTGGGCGCGTCGTGCGCGAGCGACTCCGACTGCTGCTCCGGAGTCCTGTGCTTCAATAACCACTGCAGCAAGACGTGCTCGCTCGCCGCTTGCACGTGCGGACAGGCCGGCGCGACCTGCTCGGCCGGCGCCGATTGCTGCGACGGCCAGCCGTGCGTCGGTGGTCACTGCGGTTGCTCGAACACCGCGGGACCCTGCACGGCCGCTTCCGATTGCTGCGGCGCCCTGACGTGCGTCGAGGGGGCTTGCCACCCGGCCGTTTGCCACGCGACTGGCGACGTGTGTTCCGGGCCGCTCGATTGCTGCAGCGGTCAATGTGCCGCGAGCAAGTGCTGCGCGACGGCCGGCGCTTGCAGCTCCTCGGCGGATTGCTGCCAGGGGCTCATCTGCGACGGCGGGCAGTGCGTCGCGTGCCGGCAAGGGGGCGCGGCGTGCACGAGCGGCGCGCAATGCTGCGACGGCCGCCAGTGCTCGAACACGTCGGGGTGCTGCTCGGTCGTTGCGCAAGGATGCTCCGCGACCATCCCTTGCTGCCCGGGCCTGGCGTGCGGCCCGAACGGCGCCTGCTGCACGGAGAACGGCTACGGCTGCACCACGGCCGCGGATTGTTGCGCGGGCATGACCTGCTCGGTGGACCGCTGCTGCGTGGCTCACGGCAGCGCTTGCACCTCCACGGGCACCGGCGAGTGCTGCGGCCGGGACGAGTGCGGCGCCGCGCACACGTGCTGCACAGCGTGGCAAGACGCCTGCTCGACGTCCTCCGATTGCTGCTCGGGAGTATGCAGCGCGGGTCAATGTGCATGCGCCCCGGCCGGCGGCTCGTGCGCGACGTCCACGGACTGCTGCGCCCTCGAGGCATGCAACGCGGGCGTGTGCCAGCGGATCAACTAGCGGGATGGGTCAGGGACTCTAGAGACAGGTAGCCGTCTGGCCGATGGGCGGCGTCGGCGGCGGACTACAGCAGTTGCCGCACATGAAGTCGGTGCACGACATGCCGCTCGGCCAGCAGCAAACCTGCGGCCCCGACTTTCCGGTTTGCGCCGCGCACCGGGCCGGCTGGCAGCAGTCCGAATCAGCGACGCATCGCGTATAGGGGCTCGCCGTGAAGCAGCACACGCCGTTGTGGCAGCCGCCGTTCGCTCCTCCTCCGTCTGCGTTCAACTGGCAACAATCCGCGTCGTTCGTGCACGTCGTGCCGTTCTTCTGCGTGCAGCGCGGCGGAAACCCGTCGTTGCAGCACTCGAGTCCGGCGCAGCAGAAGGCGCCTCCGCACGCGACGGGCGCTCCGCCGGCGTCGGGGACGCTCGGGACGCTTCCGGGGGCGTTATAGGATCCGCTGCAGCAGGCTCCGCTCTCGCAGTGCCCCGAGCAGCACTGGCCGTCGTTCGTGCACGACGCGCCCGTTCCGTCGGACAGGCATGCCTGGCACGCGCCGCTCGCGTTGCAGAAGTCCGTGCTACAGCAGCCGTGCCGGGCGTCGCAACCCCATCCGATCTGCGCGCAGCACGTCTGCCGATCGCTCCCGCACGCCCCGCTGCAGCAGCCCGTGCACGACAGTGCCTGCGGCAACGTGAAGCCGGTGTCCAAGCAGGCGAGCGCGCCGCAGTGTCCCTCGTGGCACGCGAGGCCCTCGCAGCAATCGTCGTCCGAGGCGCAGGTCGCGGCGGCGTCCTGGCACGCGCAGCTGCCTCCCATGCAGTGCAGGCGCGCGCAGCAGTCCGCGTCGCTCGCGCAGGAGGCGCCCTTCGCCTGGCAGACGCATTCCTTGTGCTGGCACGTCCCGGCGCAGCAGTCGCCCGAGTTCGCACACGTCCCGCCCGAACCCGAACACGCGCGGCATTTGCCGCCGACGCACGCGAAGGAGTCGCAGCACTCGTTGTCGTGGGTGCAGCTCAAATCCGTCCCGCGGCAGGCGACGACGCAGACACCCGCCGCGCAAGCCGTGCCCGAGCAGCAGAAGGGCGCCTTGCCAGTTCCGCCGCACGCGCCGAGCGCGCCCGCGCAGCCCGGCTGGCAGGCGCCGCGCCCCGCATCCCCTTCGATGACGCAACCCAGGCCGTCGCAGCAATCACCGCTCGAGTCGCACGAGCCGCCGGTCGTGATGCAGCGGGGGGGCCCGCAGATGCCGCCGACACAGGCGCCGCTGCAGCAGTTCGCGCCGCCGGTCGTGCACGATGTGCCGTCGGAGCGACAACCGAACGAGCACCGTCCGTTGTGATCGCAAGCCAGGTCCTCGCAGCAATCCGCGTCCCCGTGGCAGAGGGCGGCGAAGCTCATGCAAGTGCATTGACCCGAGGAGCAGGATCCCGAGCAGCAATCGCCCCCGCTCGTGCAGCTCGCGCGGCTGGGCGCGCAGTTCGGCGAGCTGCCGGACGCGTCGGGGCCCTTCGCACCCGACGAGTCCGTCCCGCAAGCGCCGAGGAGCGAGAGTGCTGCGCAGAGGATTGCGCCGAGCGCGGTCGCCGCCGTGTTCGTGCGCAAAGGCATGAGCTTTCCCCCACTATTATGCACGCGCTGGCCACCGCGAGTCAGTCCGATGGTCCCCGGCCGTCCCCCTCGGCACAGGCGTACGGTCGCCGTTCGCCTTTTTCGTGTCCGTACGGTACGACGGGCGCCATGAAGCGCGCGCTCAAATGGGTGGGCATCGTCGTGGCGCTCCTCGTCGTCCTCGCGGGCATGGTCTGGTACTTCGCGTTCGGCAACAACAAGCCGATCGTCGAGGGCAACGTCGTCGACGGCGTGCAGACCGTGAAGGACGGCTTCGTGAACGTGTTCCTCGTCGACGCCGGGCCGGGGAAGGTCGCCCTCGTCGACGCGGGCAACGACAAGTCGGGCGAGGCGCTGCTCGCGGCGCTGGCGGCGCGCAATCTCACGGCGTCGTCGGTGGCGGCGATCTTCCTCACGCACGGTCATGGAGATCACACGGCCGGGTGCAAGCTCTTTCCGGGCGCGGACGTCTACGCGATGGAGGCCGACGTTCCCCTCGTCGGCAACGCCGCCAAGATCGCCCACCCGCTCCACGACGGCGAGGTGGTCACCGTCGGGGACCTGCGGGTCGAGGCCTTCTCCGTCCCGGGGCACACGCCAGGCTCTGCGGCGTATCTCGCGCGCGGCGTCCTCTTCTTCGGCGACAGCGCCGGCGCCTCGAAGACCGGGACGCTCATGAAGGCGGTTCGCCTCTTTTCCAAGGATTCGGCGCAGAACGTCGCCTCTCTCACCGCACTGGCGGGACGCCTCGCGCCGCGCCAGGGCGAGATCAAGGCGATGGCGTTCGGCCACACCGGTTCGCTCGTCGGCCTCGACGCGCTGACGGCGTTCGCCGCCGAGCACCCGTGACGGCGCGGCCCCGCGCAGGCTCCCCGCCGGCCTTTCGCGCCCGCGACGCGTGCGAGGCGGACTACGCCTTCTTCGCGCGCCTCTTCCCGGAGCTCGGCGTCCCCGATCCCACCCCGTCGCCCGCGCGCTTCGCCGAGACCATTGTCCCGGGGGCGATGGTGCTGTGCGACGAAGTGGGCCCCGTCGGCTACGCGTGGGGGCGGCCCCGCGGCGCGTGGTTTCACGTCGTCCACGTCATCGTCGATCCGGCGAAGCGACGCGCCGGCGCCGGCGGAGCCCTCATGGCGGGCCTCGCCTCGCGCGCGAGGGCCGCGGGCTTCGACCGGTGGATGCTGAACGTGAAGCGGGAGAACGCCGCGGCGCGCGCGCTGTACGAGTCGTGCGGGATGGCCGTCGCTCACGAGTCCGTGTCGATGCGCGTACGATGGCTCGACGTGGAGCGTCTCCCCTCGGCGGCCGAGGTGGCGGTCGGCCCCGTCGCCGAGGTCGAAGAGGCCCGGTACGAACACGCGCTCGGTCTGCCGAGCGGCGAGATCGCGTCGCGTCGCTCCCTCGGCCGCGTCGTGGCTGGCGCCGAGAGCGCCGGGCAACCCGTGGGGTTCGTCGGCTACGACGCGGAGTTGCCGGGCGCTTCGCCTTTTCGGGTGCGGGCGCCCGTCTACGCGAGGGCGATCCTCGACTGGCTCCGAGCGACGTGCGCTCGGGGGCACGGTCCCCTCTTGGTCTTCGTCGAAGGCGACCCCGCCCTCGAGGCCGCGCTCACCGCGGCGGGCGCCCGGCCCGAGATGCGCGCGCTGCAGATGCGCGGCGAGATCCCGCCGGCTCATCGGCGGTGACGCGGCTGCCGTCCGTGTCGCTGGCGAGCCGCGTCTGAGCGCGCACGCGCGCCGGCGGGGCGAGGGCCTCCTCGACCTGTTCGAAGGAAAGACGGAGCTCGCGCGCCCTTCGGAACGCCGCGAGAAGGGCCGGGCGGACGACCTCGGGCGCGACCTTGAGCGCGTCCGCCGCGGAACAAACGACGGCGTCGACGATAATCCAGGCGGGGAGCGGCGGCGGCGCCAAGGGTGCGGGCGGTTCGACGAGGCCGAGCCCCTCGAGGGTGGAGCTCGCCGCCGCGGCGATCTCCTCGGCGAGGGGTTTGTCGTGAGGGTAGACCAACGCGGCCAGCTGGCGGACGCCGTCGATCGTCGGCGACGATCTGCCGGCCTCCCATCGGGCGACGGTCCGCTGCGACGCGCCGAGCGCATCCCCCAGCTCGCGCTGCGTCGACCCGAGGGCGCTTCGGGCACGGCTGAGCAGTGGGGCAAGGGGACGGTTCAGAAAAAGGACCGGGTGCGTCTTCATCGAGCCGCTCGCCCTCGCAAGGTGTCCTGCGGCCGGCACTGGCTGTCCTTCCGCTGGCGTCTCTTGGTGTGGGTAGCGTCAACCGGTGTCATAGCTCGCGAGCATAGCCGGACATCCTGCGCCAGGAAGTGCCACATGCGGACATGAATGGCATTTCCCGAGCGCCAAAAAATGACACGTTCCGCGCGTGTGTCCTATCACGAGCCGTGGCCGTCCTAGGACAAGGAGGAGAAGCGGACATCTCCCCCCGACCAGAGGACGAGCCCGGAGCTCATCGCCACGCATTCGGAGCGTGACGTCGCTTGCGCTGCGGCCCTCGCCCTTTGTCGCGTAGAATGTCGCCCATGGCAGCGAGGAAGAAGACCGCGAAGGGCTCGAAGACGCGCAAAGCCCCCAAAGGCCGACCGGGCAAGGCCACGTCACACTCCAAGGTGGCGAAGAAGTCGTCGTCCCGAAAGGTCGCCGCGCCCGCCCGCCGCAAGGCGACGCCGAAGAGGTCCGCCAAGCGTTCGGCGGTGACCGCGGCCGCGAAGAAGTCAGCCCGGCGCCCGTCGGCCAAGAAAGCCAAAGCCGCCCCGGTGCGGCGTCGGGAGCGCGCGGGACACTTCGACCCTGCCTACGCCCGCGACCTCCTGGCGCAGAGCGGCCGGCCCGACGCGGAGCCGCGGAGCTTCATCGAGAAGGCTCGCGCCAGCGACGACCTTGCCGAGGGGCTCGCCGAAGAGTTCGTCGAGGAGGTGACGAGCGGCGAAAACGACGGGGCCAACCGCCAGGACCAAGTCGTGAGCGAAGAGCGGGGCGGACCCTTCGTCGTCACGACCGCCGGCCAGGAGTACGCCGAGGGAACGGATGCGTCGAACCCGAAGGGCGCCGATCGCGAGCCGTTCCCCAAGACCTGATCCTCAGGGATGCCGGTGGCTCCCCCAAAGGTCGGACCAGGTGGTCCGGGGTTTGGGGTGTGGGGTGTGTCCTATGTTCCAGATCCGGTGGGGAGGTCTCGAGAGGAGCGGAGGCCGCTCCCCTCGAACAGGAACTAGTCGCCCATCGTCCCGGCATCAGCGACGGGGCACGTCGAGCTGGTCGACACGAAGCACATTCCCATCGCCGTGTCGCAGCAGTTCGTTCCGCCGTTCATTGCGGGCATGCCCGAGCAGTCGGAGTCCTGGGTGCACGTCATCGGCCCGCCGCCGCTGCCGGTCGAGCTGCCGCCCCCGCTGCCGCTGTTGCTGCCGCCGTTGTTGCCCCCGTTTCCAGGGTTGGAGACGCCGTCCCCGCTGCTGCTCTTAACGGCCGGGCAGCTGTTGCCGCCCAAGAGGGCACAGACGCCCGCGGCGGTGTCGCAACAGTAGGAAGATCCGGCCGGGGCGTTCCCGCAGCTTGAGCAGTCGTTGTCCGACGAGCACATCTGCGCGCAGGCGGCGCCGGCGGTGCTCTGCCCCCCGGCGGAACCGGTGGACGCGAAGTTGTTCGCCCCCCCACCCGAGGGAGCCGGGGAGGAGCCGCCGCATGCTGCAATTACCGCGACGACTCCAACGCATGCGGTCAGCGCACCAAACGTAACGGCTTTCATCTACCGGCTCCTCCTCAATCCCACGCCCCCGCGGGACTACCCCTCTAGTGACCTCTTTTGCATCGCTCGTCCTTGACCAATCCCAAACGAAGCGCGAATGAGACGTCACCGGCCCTGAAAAGATACAAGGCTTTAGACATTCGCCCCCTTTCGGGTACGGAATTCGCGCAACGGGATCCGCGGGAGGACACCATACGGCCACGGCCTGAGCTTCAGGCCCCGAGCGCCCATCAGCGCCCAGAGAGGTCCGAGCTCGTCGCACACGATACGACGTGGCCCGATGGGGCTTGCGGGGGATGACCTTTTCGAGAGAGTCCTCCCCAACTCTCGTTCTCGCTCGAGCCTACGCGCCACCCGTAGCGTACGGCTCGTCCGGACTTTCTCGCTTCGATCCGACTCGCCGTAGTAAAAACGCAACACTAAGCGGGGCGTGTCGACGAGAGCCATCACCGACGGCGAGGTTCGTCCGTTCGCCCTTTCGGCGCGGACGGGCCCCCTTCTCGCTCGCCTGACGATTCTCCTGGCGCTCGTCATCCACGCGCCGGCGCTCGCCGCGCCCTTCGTCCTGGACGACTACGCGCAGTACGCCATGACGTACGGGACGTACCCTGGCACCGGCGCCGCGGCGACGGACGCGGCCCCCGTCCCGCGCGCGTTCGACCTCTACAATTTCATCAACGACACGAACCGCCAGGAGCTCGTCGAGCGCGGCATCGTGCCGTGGTGGACGCACCCGACGCTCGTCGTGCGATTCTTTCGTCCACTCGCGAGCGCGCTCCTCTGGGCCGACCATCGGGTCTTCGGACATCACCCGCTCTGGCACCACGTGCACTCGCTCCTCTGGTGGATCGCGTGCGTCGCTATGGTGCGGTCGCTCCTCCGGGGCCTCTTACCCTCTCGCATCGCGAACCTCGGGGCGGCGGTCTACGCGCTCGCGCCTTGCCACGCGCTGCCTCTCGTATGGCTGGCGAACCGTGAGGTGCTCGTGTCGACCGCCATCGGCACGGCCGCGCTTGGCCTGTACTGCCGGTGGCGCGAGGGCGGGCGGGTCGCCCACGCCCTCGCGAGCGCCCTCCTCTTTGCCCTCGCGATGACCGCGGGCGAGTACACGCTGTGCTTCGCAGGGTACGTTGTCGCGATCGAGGTTGTGACGGGAGGACCGCCGCTTCGCCGCGCGATGGGTGTGGCGCCCTTCATCCTGCCCGCGGCCGGCTATCTGTGGGCGCGTTCAGCCATGGGCTATGGCGCCCGGGGCGCGGGCTTCTACCACGATCCGCTCAGTCACTTCGGCGAGTACGTGCAGAGCGCACCGCGCCGGTTCGCCGTGCTCTTCGATCACGCCTGGCTGGGCCTCGACGACGTCGCGTGGGGTGGCGCGCCATGGGGGGCCCTCTTGGGGGCGGCGTGCGTGGTCGCGGGACTCCTCGTTGCGCCCGTCGTCGCGTCGGTGAGGGCCCTCGATCCCGAGCCGCGCCGGCGGGCGACGTGGCTGCTCGCCGGGTCCCTCCTTTCGCTCGCCCCCGTCATGGCCGTCCAGCCGTCCGCGCGCCTGCTCGCGGTCTGCATGATCGGCGTGAGCCCGATCATCGCGATCGTCATCGACCGAGCCTGGTTCCCGCCGGCGCCGCAGCCGCGCGCGGGCCTCGCCGAGCTGACCGGGGTCGTCGCGATCCTGCTCGCCTTCGCGCACCTCGTGCGCGCGCCGCTCGACACGTGGCTCGCCACGCGCCTCGCGAAGAACGACGCGATCCAGTTCGACAAGCGAATGAGGTGGATCCGCGACCATGCCGAAGGACGGTCGACCGTCGTCGTGGTGCGCGCGGTCTCGCCGTCCGCTACCCTCTTCGCGCCGCTGGTCCTCGGATCGGACGCGCCGGACCGGTGGCGCATCCTGACGTTCTTGCCCGGACACTGCCTCCTGTTCCGAACGGGCGAGCGCACGATCGACATCGTCGCCGGGAAGGTGCCGCCCTTTCCGGTCGGCCCGGAGAATCTCTTTCGGGACCTGCACGCTCCCTTCCACGCCGGCGACCGCGTGACCCTCGGCGGAATGACCGTCCGCGTGCTGCAGGTAGACGAGCGCGCGATCCCGAGACGGCTGCGGTTCGAGTTCGATCGCGATCCGGACGACCCCTCGCTCCTCTGGGTGGTCGAGGACCTCGACGGGTTCCACGAGAGCAAGCTTCCCCCCAAGGGCTTCGGCGAGCCGCTGGACTAGGAGGGCGAGCTGGGGGCTAGCGAGCGAGCCGGTCGCGCATGCGCAGGGATGGCTTTTCGACCAGGATGTGCAGGAAGTACGCGACGCACAACGACGCCGTGAAGAGCAGCGCAACCGAGAGCGGCCACACGACGGGCATCGGCCAGTCGTGCGTCTTCGCGAGCCACCTCGCGACGGGCGTAACGACGTGATCGCACACGGGGATGTGAACGAGATAGACGCCGTACCCCAGGGTCGCCGCGCGCCGGAAGAAGGGGGCCGAAAGCGCGCGTTGGGTCCAGCCAGCCCCCCCGTTCAGCACGAGGAGAACGAACGCGAAGTACATGAGGCTCGTGATCGTCCCCCACGCGAAGACCCGCACCAGCAAGAGCCACCGCTCGCCGAAGATCCACGGCTGGAGGAGGATCCATAGGCACGAGAGCGACGCGAGCGCGAGCAAGGCGCGCGCGATCGGCGCCTCGAGCCACCGGGCGATGGCCACGTGCCACTTCCTCTGGACGTACGCCAAGATGATCCCGGCGATGAGCGTGTCGAACCGAGTGTGTGTCTTGAAATACACGGTGTTGTAGAGGGTCACCGGCGTCCAGTCGTGTCCGCGAAGGTAAATGACGAGCCTGACCACGAGCGCGCTGATCCAGAACGACCCGAGCAAGAGGAGGCGCACGCGGTCGCTGCGAATCTTGTGAAGCAGAAAAAAAAGGAGCGGGACGGTGAGGTAGAACTGCTCCTCGAGCCCGAGGGACCAACCCCAGAGCATGAGGACGTCCTCGCGCGTGAGCTTCACGTAGTTGGTGAGGTAAAAATATTCGAAGGGCAGGTGATGGCGCTGCGACGCCGTCATGGCCGTGGTGAGCGCGAGGCCCGTCAGGACGACGTAGTACGATGGGAATGTGCGAAAGACCCGGCGCAGATAGAAGCGGCGCACGTGCTGCGAGCCGGAGACCTCGACCGAGCGCAGCAGGATCGATCCGATGAGGAAGCCGCTGAGGAAGAAGAAGAGGTCCATGCCGAAGAAAATCGACATGGACGTGGTCGTCCACACGGAGTTGAGCGGGAGCTTCTCCTCGAAGGCGAGGATCGACGTCACGTGCAGCTGGACGACGGTGAGGATGCCGATGACGCGCATGCCGTGTAGCGAGGGGTACCGGTTGTCGAGCAGGTCGAGCTCGAAGAAGCGGCGCATGGGCGCAGCGTCAGACCGCGGGATCGGAATCGAGACGGACATCCGCGCGCCAAGGATACGCGGGAGGGCCGGCCGGTGTCCCTAGTCCGCTCTCTCGCTTCGCTCGAGCCTGCGGACTCGTCTTGCGTCTCAGTCCGCTCTCTCGCTTCGCTCGAGCCTGCGGGCTCGTCTTGCGTCTCAGTCCGTTCTCTCGCTTCGCTCGAGCCTGCGGACTAAGCGACCGCGATGTCCTTTTCCAGGCGTTCGAGCATCGGCATGAGCTCGCGCGCGTCCGACTGTCGTGCGACCCGGATGGCCTCCTCGAGGTAACGGCGCGCGTCGTTCGGGTGGCTCCGGGCTTTGGCGACGTGGGCAAGCGCCCCGAGCACGTGAGCGCGTTGTTCGCTGGCCGGGGGCGCCCCGTCGAGCGCCTCGCGCAGCACCCCTTCGGCGTCGGACCACTTGCCGAGGGCCGCCAGCGCGTCGCCGAGCTTGCGCGCGAAGACCAGCACCGCAGTCATCGGGTCGTCGAGCTCCCCGCGGTGCAGCTCGCGACGCGCCAGGTCGAGCGCGCGCCGGAGGGCACCGACGCTTCCGGCGAAGTCCCCTTGGGATGCGCGGCGGGCCGCGAGCGCGTCGAGCAGCGCGAGGGCCTCGAACGTGCTCCCGCCGTAGATGGCCTGCCGGGCGCGGAGCTCGAGGGGCGCGTCCGGACGCAGGCGCGCCGCGGCGGTGAACAAGTCGCTCTTGCGGCCGGCCGGAATGCTGGCGAAGACGACACGACGAATGAGCGGGTGGGGGACTCGAATCCCCGTCGCCGTCGCGAGGGCCAGGTTCGCGGCCGCGAGCGCGTCGAGCGCGCCCCGAGGATCGACGCCGCCGAGCATCGCGCGAAGCACCTCGACCGTCGCGTCGTCCCCCCAGACGGCCAGCGCTTGAAGCGTGTGCAGCGCCTCGGCGGGCAGCCGCTCGGCGCGCGCGACGATGAGATCGGCCAGCCGGGCCGGCGGCGGCTCGGCGCTCTCTCGCGCCCAGGCGAGGAGCTGCTCGAGGTGGAGCGGCAAAAGGCGTGTCCCGGGGGCGACGATCCGCGGAGGTAGCCGGTCGGCGAACGCTCGGTACGAGAGCGCGCCGAGCGTCCACACCTCGCCCGGGAGAGGCTCGCCGGCGGGGGCGGACGCCCTCGAGTACGTCGCCACGATGACGGCCGGGACTACCGGCGGCTCCGCGAGGACATCGGCGAAGGCGTTGACGCTGGTGCCGTCGACGAGGTCGAGGTCGTCGATCGCGAGGACCACCAGGCCCGGCGCGGCCCGCTCCCCGGCCTGCTCGAGCGCCCAGCGAAGGGCCTCGGCGAGCGCGAGTCGGCGTGCACCCGCCGGCAAGGGTCGCTCCTCCGTCTCGAACAACGCGTGGAGCCCGGCCCGGGCGTCGGCGGGCGCGCGCTCCCAGAGGCGCGGCTCGACCACGCCCGATCCCACGCCCGTGAGGCCGCGGATGACGGTCCGCAGCGCGCCGTCGGCGATCCGCGCCCAGCTCGGGTCCGGGCCCGCGGTCACGATCAGGTCGCCGCGCGCCGCCCAGCGTGCGAGTGCTTCGGTCATCA
The DNA here is from genome assembly GCA_035295445.1 of Polyangiaceae bacterium. GTDB lineage: Bacteria > Myxococcota_A > Polyangia > Polyangiales > Polyangiaceae > Palsa-1150. The sequence goes on from DATGJA010000447.1 coordinate 16,867, forward strand.
GTCGCGTCTTGCCGGAGCCGGCTTCGCCCACCAGGTGGGCCGCCGCGAGCATGGCGCCGCCCTCGTGATAGCGGGCGTCGAGCCATCGAAGGCCGTCGTCGGCGCCGAGCAACGGCAGGGGCGTGCGGCTCTCCTCGGCGGCCTGGGCGACCCGAGGCGGAGTCGTCGGGCGCGTCTGCGATTCGGGGGACGGCGTCGTGGCGGGCGCCTGGGCGATCGCGCCCGTGGCGGCCATGGAGGCGCCGCAGTCGCCGCAGAACTTCTGTCGCACGGGGCTCGTCGTGCCGCAAACCCGACAGCGCGTGTTGGCGGCGGGCGGGGCTTCGGCGGCCTGCGGACCTTGCGCTTGCTCGAGGGCGCGATCGAGCGCTTCGACGAACTCACGCGCGGTCTGGATCCGCGCCTCGCGCGTCTTGGCGAGCGATCGCACCGCCAGGGCCGCGAACGAGGCCGGGATGGCGCGATCCGGCGCTACCTCGCGCGGATCGCGAGCGGCCTCGGTCAGATGCAACAGGAGCGTCTTGGTTGCGGTGTCCGCGACGAAGGGGACCCGCCCGGCGAGCAGCTCGTAGAGGACGACTCCCACGGAATAGAGGTCGCTGCGTCCGTCGAGCGGGTCGCCGCGTCCCTGCTCGGGGCTCATGTACTCGGGCGTTCCGCAGACGAGGCCTGGCTGCGTAAGCGGAGCGGCCGTGCCGGTGGGCGCGACGCCCGACTCGGGCGCACCGGGGTTAGAGCCGTCCTGGAGGATCTTGGCGAGCCCGAAGTCGACCACCTTGACGAAATCCATGCCGGATCGGAGCGGCTCGAGGACGATGTTGTCGGGCTTGAGGTCGCGATGGACGATCCCCAGCGCGTGGGCCTCGGCGAGCGCGGCGAGCGTCTGCCGCAAGATGTCGACGAGGCGGTTCAGGGGCAGCGGGCCTTCGTCCTCGGCGACCCGCCGCAGGTCCCGTCCGCGCAAGTACTCCATGACGAGGTAGGGGTGCCCGTCGACGGTGCGGCCGAAATCGAAGATGGCGACCGAGTTGGGGTGACTGAGCCGGCTCGCTGCGCGCGCCTCGTTGAGGAAGCGCGCGACCGCGACCTCGTCGTCGGACAGGTGCGGGTGCACGACCTTGACGGCAACGGTCCGTCCGAGCGCTACCTGTTCGGCGCAGTAGACGCGGCCCATGCCTCCGACCCCGACGAGGTGGGTGACCCGGTATCCGCCGGGCAGGGTGGCGCCGATGACCGGATCTTCTTTGGGGCCTGCCAAAGGAGCGCCGCAGGACGCACAAAAGCGATGTTCCGCGTCGCACGGGGCGGAACACTGCGGACAGCACACCACGGTCAGCCTAGACTAGCGGGCTCAGTCGCTTACGGAAGCTTGTCTCACTCTCGCAACGAAGATGAGACGTTACCGTGGCGGTGTGGGCGGGGGCGCGTCGATTTCCACGAAACCGCGCCCGATTTCGTCGCCGCGGTTGTCCGTCACCACGACACGCACGACCGTCGGCCAGATGATCGGGCGGGGGGGGATCCGGCCGAACCAGGT
>DATGJA010000448.1:0-8004 GCA_035295445.1 Polyangiaceae bacterium
GACCGTGAAGCAGAGCTTCGATTGGGTGCCCGCCACGACGCTGCGCAGAGCCTGCGTCAGCGCGCGCTCCTCGCGCGGCCGGACGTGCGTCTCGTCGGACTGCTCGAAGAGGTCCTGGGCCGTCAGAAACCAGTGCTTTCCGCCGCTGGCGACGATGACGACCGCGTCGGTCGCGACCCGTCCGTCCTCGGTGCGACCCGCTGCGAGCCCGAACCGGCGCTGCAGGTCGAGGAGCTGCACCGTGTCCCGCTCGGGGTCGAGCCAGTGCACGTCGAGGCGCGGAGAGCCGGCGCGGTACGCCACCAGCAGTTGGCGCAGGCTGGGCTCGAGCGGATCCCCCGGTCCCGCGATGGCCCACAGATCGACCCGTTGCTCCAGCGATTCGAGGGTCTGCACGGTCGCGGGGCTGATCGACCACCGCTTCTCCGCGGTCCAGTCCCAGCGACGGTAGTGACGTGCGCCGAGCACGTTGGCGACGACGGCGAGCACCACCGCCGCGACGACCCCCGCGAGCTGGAGGCCGTGAGGCTTCACCCCCACCTCCATGCGTCGACGGCGCGCGTCGCCACGAAGAGCGACAGGAGCGTCATCGAGCCGTAGAAGACGAGCCTGCGCGAGTCGACGACCCCGCTCGCGAAGTCGTTCATGTGGGCCCAGACCGAGACGTGCGCGCACACGTCATGGAGCGTCGTGCCCTCGCGCGTCACGAACTCGCCCACCCCGAGAACGAAGAGGACCAAGAGGAGGAGCGCCGTGAAGATCATGGCCAGAAACTGCGACCGCGTGAACGCGCTCGCGCACAGCCCAACCGCCAGGTACGCCGCGCCGACCAGCAGGACGCCGAGGTAGGCGCTGGCGGCCACGTGCCAGTCCACCGTCCCGGTGCGGCCGAGGATGACCAGATAGAGGATCGTGGGCAGCCACATCAGGACGTAGGTGGTCATGACGGCGGCATATTTCGCGAGCACGACGGCTTGGCTCGACACGGGAGCGGTCATGAGCGTCTCGATGGTCCCGATGCGCCGCTCTTCGGCGAAGAGGCGCATCGTCATCGGCGGAACCAGCACGAGGAGAACCAAGTAGAGGAGCACCGTGTTCCCGAAAAACGCGGACAGGGGCGTCTCGTCGCCCGCGATGTCCGGGGCGCGGGAAAAGTGGTCCACGAGCAGGACGAAGTGCATCCCCTGGACGACCAGGAAAGAGACGATGAGCACCCAGGCCAGCGGCGTGACGAAGAAGACGAAGACCTCGCGCTTGAAGATCGGCCAGAACGACCTCATAGGGCGCGGTCGCCCTCCGGGCGCGTGAGGGCCGCGAACACGTCCTCGAGGGACCCGGCCGTTGCGCGAACCTCTCTCACCGCGATGCCCGCGTGGACCAGGGCGGCCACGCAGCGCTCGGTCGTTTCGCTCCCCTCGTGCGCGGGCGCGAAGGCGACGCGCAGCCGCGCGAGATCCGCGCCGCCTTCGCTCGTGTCGTCGCCCGTGACGTCGGCGACGCCCGTCACCGCGGCGAGCGCTTCGCGCGCCGCGCCGACGCTCCCGCGCACGGCGATCTCGACGGCGTCGCCCCGTCGCATCGCGCGCACCGTGGCGACGGGCCCCTCCGCCAGCAGCTTGCCTCGATGAAGCAGGAGCACGCGCGTGGCGCAGGCCTCCACCTCGCTCAGAATGTGGGTGGACACGACGACGGTTCGATCGCGCCCGAGCTCGCGGATGAGCGCGCGCGTGTCGCGAATCTGGTTGGGGTCGAGGCCGGCGGTCGGTTCGTCCAAGATGACGACGGGCGGATCCGCGACGATCGCGTCGGCGATCCCGACCCGCTGGCGATAGCCCTTGGAGAGATGCCCGATGGGCTTGTTCGCGACGTCGAGGACCCCCGTCTTCTGCATCGCGTCCTCGACGCGTCGGTTGCGTCGCGATCGCTCGACCCGTTTGATCTCGGCGCGGAAGGCGAGATACTCCGCGACGCGCATCTCGGGATAAAGCGGCGCCGTCTCGGGCATGTACCCGATGCAACGGCGCGCCTCGAGCGAGTCGTCGACGACGTCGTGTCCGCCGACGCGGGCCGTCCCCGCCGTCGGGTGGAGGAACCCCGCCAGGATGCGGAGCGTCGTGCTCTTGCCGGCGCCGTTCGGGCCGAGGAAGCCGACCACCTCTCCCGCGCCGACGCGGAAGGACACGTCGTCGACCGCCACATGGGCGCCGTAGCGCTTGGTCAGATGGGATACGGTGATCAACGTCGAGGTTTTACCCTGGCTTGGAGCGGCGGACGAGACATGCGATCGGTGCGCTTCGCGACGGCTCTGCTGGCGGCGGCCGGCTGTCGCGGGGGGTCGTCGGGGTCGTTGGAACCGAGCGCCGCGGCGTCCTCCACGCCCGCGCCATCCGCGCCTGCGCCCGCGCCATCCGCGCCCGCGCCGGCGTCCGCGCCCACGCCCGCGCCCGCGCCCACGGACATGCTCCTCGTTCCCGCAGGGTCCTTCACGATGGGCGCGGACTCGGGAGGGCAAGAGGACGAACACCCGGCGCACGTCGTCACGTTGCGCGCGTTCTGGCTCGACCGGACCGAGGTGACGAACGACGCGTGGGACGAGTGCGTCGCGGCAAAGGTGTGCCGGCCCAAGTCCGACGCCGTGCGCGCGAGGAACCCGGGCTACAACGGGCCGCAACGCCCCGTCAGCGGGGTCTCCTGGGACGACGCGCGAGCGTACTGCGCGTGGCGCGGAAAGCGCCTGCCCCGCGAGGCCGAGTTCGAAAAGGCCGCGCGCGACGCCGACGGCCGAAAGTTCGCGTGGGGCAACGAGCCGCCGACGCACGACCGAACCGTGTTCGCGAGCGGCCTTCCCGAGGACGTGGGGACGCACCCCGAAGGCCGGGGACCGTTCGGTCACGACGACCTCGCGGGCAACGTCTGGGAGTGGATGGAGGACGAGTACGACCCGTACGCCTACCGGCGGGCGACGGCCCCCGCGGGCGAGCCGGGAACGTGCGCGGATATCACGACCGCGCTCGACGAGCTTCGTCGCGAAGGCAAGCAGGGGTTCACGGGGTCCAACCCCATCCCGACCGAGTGCGAGCACTCGATCCGGGGCGGCGCCTACAACTACGACGCCGAGGGGCTGCGCGCGACCAACCGCGTCCACCACCCCGGCTGGTACCGGATCCCGATGCTTGGCCTGCGATGCGCGAAGGAACCCTAGTCCGCACGCTCGAGCGAAGCGAGAGTTCGGACTAGGACACCCGAAAGCGACCCTAGTCCGCACGCTCGAGCGAAGCGAGAGTTCGGACTAAGGGTAGCCCGGCGACCGCGATCCAGACGCGTTTGGAACGATACATGGGAATCACCTCTCCCTCCGGCGCGCCGGCGCGCACCCGAGATACTTGCCGAGGCCTCGCGCCGGCAAGGCACTTCTCTGTGACGTTTTCGCTACGCGCGTCGCCCCGATGCGGCCGCGCGTTGCGTCGTTCGACGAGCGTGCCGCAAGCGTCTTCGGCCCGGCGTCAGTTCCAGGTGGGGCTGTTGTTGACGGGGCAGCCGCAGACGCTGCCCGTCGCTGCCTGCACGGTCCCTTGCGTCGCGCCGGGCGCGGGGAGAAACCAGCAGTCGCACTGCGAGCCCGTGCTGCACACCGCCATCGTCGGGTTGAAGAGGAACGCGGGACACGACGGCATGTTCACGCTCATGCACTTGGCTGCGTCGCCCGTGAAGGCCACACACGCCGCGAGCTGCTGGAGCGCGTTGTACGTGCCGAGCGCCAGGCAGTCGTAGAAGTTCTGCCCAACCCCGTTCGAGTGCGTCGTCTGGCAGCCCGTCCCGCAGCACTGCGGGGTCGCGCACTCGCAGCCGTCGAGGTCGGGCGCCGTCGCGGCGTTGCAGTCGGAGTGACCCGTGTTGCACGCGTAGCGGCACGTCGCGCCCGTGCAGGAGGGGGTCCCTGTCTTCTTGTCGCAAGCCCTGCCGCACGCGCCGCAGTTGCTGGGCGAGGAGGGTGTCTCGCAGCCGTCGGCGTTCGGCGCCGCCGGGTCGCAGTCGAACCAGCCGGGCGAGCAGCCCGAGTAGGCGCAGCCCGATGCCGTGCAACCCGCGTCGAGGCTGTGGGTCGTGTCGCACGCGGCGCCGCAGGCCGTGCACTGGGCGAGGGTGTCCGTCGGCCCGCAGTCGACTCCGGCCTCCTCGGCGGCGGCTTCGCGCGTCATTCCCCCGTCGGTGCCCTGCGCGTCGGCGGCCGCCCCTTCGGCCCCGCCCCCTTCCGTCCCGCCGCCCTCCGGCGCCGACCCTTGGTCCGCGTCGCCGTTCGGCGAGGTCGGCGCGTCCTCTTGGGGCGTTGCGCCGGCTTCCGCATCGACGCCCTGTCCCGGCGTCGTCGCCATGCCCGGCATGCCCTCGGTCCGGGGGGTATCGCTCGGTTTGGCGCCGGTGGTCGCGTCCAGACAGGCCCCGGTGCACTCACCCGACGAGTACTTGTCGAGCCCGGCGATGGGCGCGCAGGCCGCGAGTGCCAGGCTCGCGACGACTGCCATGGCCCGCATCGGCGGACATACTGCTCGACGCGCTTTGGGTACGCAAGCCGTGCAGGCGAGGGGGAAGGGCGCCGTTGAGTCGTAATTGGGTGGCTGGAATTCTCTCGACATGGGAAATGTTCAGCGATGCCTCGGTGACTCTCGAACGCCGAAAGGAGAAGCTGTGCGGCGCGCGGCGGTGACCGCTCTCGTGTCGTCTCTCGGCTGCGCAAGAGGAGGACACGCAACGGCGGACGTCGCGGCCTCGGGCCCCGCGGAGTGTCCGGGCGGCGCGTGCGGGCCGCTGCCCGCCGGGGTTCTCGCGACCGGTCAGGGAAGTCCCGGAGCCCTCGCGCTCGACGAAACCTCCGTCTATTGGGCCAACGCGAGCCCGCCTGCGATCCTGAAGTGCGACAAACGTGGTTGCGGCGATGCCCTCATCGTTCTCGCAAAGGGAACCTGGCCCCCGGTGGGGCGGCTCGTCCTTCACGACGGCGATCTGTACTGGGGGGGCCGCTCCGTCATCTACAAGTGCGCGGGCCGGATCGGCAAGTGCGCCGTTGCGGGCTGCAACGAAAGCGCCACCCTCGTCCAGGACTACGTGAGCGGTCCGTCGGGAATCGCGGTCGACGACGCGAACGTCTATTGGACCGAACTAGGCGCGCGCGCCGAGGGCGGGAGTCCATCGACGGGGCGGGTCGTCTTCCATCCGAAATGACGGCCTTTTGCGCGGCGCCCTCGACCCAGGGTGCCTGGCGCCTTCGGGTGGGGCGCCTCGTCCTTCACGCGAGATCGCCGGACTTGCGTTCCGGGCCGGGTGGCGCCATCAGTGGATGGGCACGCATGCACCGCCGCCGTTTCATTGCCGCCCTCGCCGGGACGCCGCTCGTTGCCTGGGCATCGCCCGCGCGCGCCGACGACCAGTCGCGGCTCAAGGCGGTCACCCAGCACGAGGCCCGCGGCACGACGTTCTGGCTCTGGCTCGATAGCTCGCCGTTCCCGGCAGAAAGCGGCGGGTACCGGGACGACACGGTCATTGTCTACGTGCCCGCGCACTTCCGCTACGACGAAGAGGACGACGGGGGCGTCGCGGCGCTCGTCCACTTCCACGGCCACAACACGACCGCCGAACGCGCCATGAAGGCCCACGAGCTGCGCGAACAGCTCGCCGACAGCCGGCAGAACGCGGTCCTCATCGTCCCGCAACTCGCCCTCATGGCCGCGGACTCGGCCTGCGGCAAGCTCGAGGCGGCCGGCGGCTTCGCGCGCCTGGTTCGCGAGGCGATCACGACCGCCGCGCGCGAGGGCCACTCGATGCTTGGCAACGCGCGATACCCGATCCACGCTCGCCCAAGCACGGTGTGCGTGAGCGCGCACTCGGGCGGTTACCACGCGGCGGCCTGCGCACTGAAGAACGGCGGGCTCGATATCCGCGAGACGTACCTCTTCGACTCTCTCTACGCCGAAGCAGACGTGTTCGGCGACTGGGTAAAGGCGCGCAAGGGGGCGCCGCTGCACCGGCGGCACAAGCTCGTGAGCTTCTACACCGAGGGGGCCACGACGGACGCGAACAGCAGCGCCCTGCGCGCGGATCTCGACAAGTCGGGCATCGTGACCGCGTCCGAGCTCCAGGAGGGCGAGATGTCGCGCCACGACATGTCGCACGCCCAAGCCGTCTTCGTGCGAACGAGCCTCTATCACTCGAACGTCGCGTGGGAGACGAACGCCTTGCGCGACTGCCTGTACGCGTCGGCGCTCCCGCGGCACATCTCGAGCCGGTGGTTCAGGCACAAGGACGACGCGCGGCTCATCGAGCGGCGTCCAAGCGACAAGAAGTAATCGTCATCAGACGATCTCGTCGGGAGCTAGCGCGCACGGCGCGGGCGCGTCCTGCGGGTCGATCTGGAGGGTCGCGTGCTGTATCGAGAACCGAGCGTGAAGCTCCCGGCACGCGTCCGACAAGAAATTGGGGCGCTGCGATCCGGAGGGCATCACCAGGTGCGCCGTGAGCGCCGTCTCCGTCGTGCTCATCGCCCAGATGTGCAGATCGTGCACCTCGACGACCCCGGGCAAATCGCCGAGGAACGCCCTGACATTCTGCGGGTCGATCCCCTCGGGGACCGCGTCGAGCATCAAGTTCAGCGACTGCCGCATGAGAGACCACGTCCCCGCCAGGATCGCGAGCGCGAGGACGAGGCTCACCGCCGGGTCGAGCCACAGCCACCCGGTGGCGAGGATCGTGTAGCCGGCGATGGCGACGCCCACGGCCAGGATGGCGTCCGACGCGAGGTGGACGAACGCGGCGCGCAGGTTGAGGTCGTGGCTTCGATCGCGCAGGAACAGCGCCGCCGACAGCGCGTTGACGACCGCCCCGGCCAGCGCGACGACGATCATCACCTTTCCCTGCGGGGCGACCGGCGCCAAGAGACGCTGAACGGACTCCCACGCGAGGCCGCCCGTGACAAAGAGCAAGATGAGGGCGTTGGCGGCCGACGCGACGATCGTCGTCCGGCGGAGCCCGAACGTCCGGCGCGAAGAAGGGCGAACCCGCGCAAGCGCGGTCGCGCCCCAGGCGAGCGCCAGGCCGAGCACGTCCCCCAGGTTGTGTCCGGCGTCGGCCACCAGCGCGAGCGAGTGGGCGATCAGGCCGAAGACGACCTCGACGGCGACGAACGTCAGGTTCAGCGCGATGCCGACGACGAAGGCGCGTCCATGACTCGACGACCCGTGGTGGTCGTGGTCGTGGTCGTGATCGTGATGGTGGTCGTGACCCATGGCAGGCAGGGGGAGTCTACCCGCTGCCGAGCGACGGCGCGCGCCAGGCGGGTCCGCGCGCCAGAATCCCGAACCGTTCGCCCAGGCCCCGCGCGCGCCTCAGGTCCCGAAGGACCGCGCCGTACTCGTGGAACGCGACGGTGAGGAGCGAATAGCTCTCGAGGTTCTTCCTAATCCCGTAGACGACCCTGGCCACCTCGGGCTCGAAGGTCCCGAAGAGACGGTCCCAGACGATGAGGATGCCGCCGTAGTTCTTGTCGAGGTACTCGGGGTTGGTCCCGTGGTGCACCCGATGGTGCGACGGTGTGTTGAGCACGGCCTCGAACCAGCCGGGCATCCGGTCGATCGCCTCGGTGTGGATCCAGTACTGGTAGATGAGGTTCAACCCCGCGGACACCATGATCATCCGCGGCGCTACGCCGAGCAGCGCAAGCCAGGGATAGAAGAGCACCCCCGCGACCGGCGTCCACGGCTGCCGGAGGGCAGTCGACAGGTTGTAGTAGCGGCTCGAATGGTGGTTGACGTGGCACGCCCAGAGGAGCCGGACCTCGTGCTCGAAGCGGTGATGCCAGTAGTACGCGAAGTCCCAGCCGACCATCGCAACGAACCAGCCGAGCGCGCCGTACCCGAGGTCGAACGCGCGATGCGGCCAGAGGCGTAGCGCGACCTCGAAGATCGCCAGGTTGACGAACGACACGAAGACGAGCGATCCGATGCCCAGGCCGAG
>DATGJA010000449.1:0-8480 GCA_035295445.1 Polyangiaceae bacterium
CCTGGAGCGCGGTGACGTGGGCGTCGACGACGACGCGCTCCGCGTCGAGGACGGCGAAGAGCTGGGCCCGCCCGAGGGCGTACGCCTCCTCGCTCGCCTTGGCGGCCCCCTCGGCGGCCGGCACCACGGTCTCGCGCAAGACGCGCTGGCGCGCACCGGCCGCCTCGTAGGCGCGATAGGCCGCGGTGAGATCGGCGAGCGCGCGGACCCTCGCCGCGACGGCGCGCGATCGGGCCACCTCGCCGGCCGCCCGCTCGCGGTCGACGTTCGCGCCGCGTCGATTGAAGAGGGGCAGCTCCACCGTGACCTGCGCGCGCCAGTTGACCGGAGGCGTGGCGCCCGGGTTGTCGGCGGGGCGCAGCGTCGGATCGTCGACGTCGGCGCCGAGGTCGAGCGACAGTGCCGGTCGCGCGAGCGCCCTCTCCCGATCGGCGCGCACGTTGGCGGCGCGCTCGTCGGATCGCTCGCGGCGGACGGGCGAGCTCAGGTCGATCCGCGCCGCGAGGACGTCGAGCGGGGGGAGGGTCTCGGGGACCGGCGGATCCTCCGAGGCGCGGAGGGCGGCGCCGTCGGTCGCCGCCATCCACCGCGACAAGTCGGCGGACGCCACGACGATCTCGGCGTTCGCGTCGATCACGTCGGCCTCGGCGCGCGCCCTCTCGGCGCGGACGCGCAGGGCCTCGAGCTCCGGCGCGGCGCCCACTTGCACGCGCTGGATGACCGCGTCCTCGAGACGACCCTCGAGGATGGCCGCGTCGCGCCGGGCCCCCGCGACCCCTTCGGCGAGCCAGAGGGCCACGTACGCGTGCTCGGTCGCCTGGCGGACGTCGTTCCAGGCCACCTGCGTGTCGAGGAGGACCGTGGCCTCGTCCGCTCGCGCCGCGTCGACCGCCGCGCCTCGCTGCCCGAGGAGGATGAGCGGCACCGACAGCGTCCCCGAGAACCGCGCCGTCTGCGTGCTGGTCCCGGCGGCGAAGCTCGGGTTGGCCGGGTACGCGCCCGCGACGCCGACGTCGGCGCGAGCGACCCCCTCGCGTGCGCGCGCGACGACGAGCTCGGGGGCGACCCGCTGAGCCGCCCGCAGAGCGTCGGCCATCGAGACGCGTGCCTCTTGGGCACGGACGGGCGCCGCGAGGGTCAGCCACGCCGCGGAGACGAGCGCGAGCGGAACGGTGCGGGGGGCCACGCCGACAGCGTAGGAGCGTGGATTGAACCGCAGCTTAACGGCGGCGGTCCGGCGCGGTCGAAGGGCCGATTTCGTCCTGCCAGTGCACCAGCGGCGCGAGCGTCATCGACACGTCGAGCCCTCGGCCCCCAGGACCCGACCGGGCCTCCGCTTGGCCGCCGTATCGCTCGGCCACCGCGCGGACGAGCGCCAGGCCCAACCCGCGCCCGCGGCCGTCCTCGGCGCCCCGCCAGTGGCGATCGAACATCCGGTGTCGGGCGCTCTCGTCCAGGCCGTCGCCTTCGTCGCGGACGGCGAGGCGCACGGCCGCGCCGTCGCGCGAGACGCGGACCTCCGAGACGCCGCCCGCGTACTTGGTCGCGTTGTCGATGAGGTTGCGGAGCGCGAGCGTGACCAGGCGCTCGTCCACGTCGACCAGCGCTTCGTCCGGCGCGTCGATGCGCGCGCCCTCGGGGACGAGATCGCGGGCCAGGTCGGCGACGTTCACGAGGCCCCCGGAAGACGGCGCAGCCGGCCGTGGGTCCGACAGGACGAGGATCGCGTCGATCACGTCCGAGAGGCGTGCCACGTCGGCGCGCATCCGCGCGACCGTCGCCGAGGCCGCGGCCCCGTCGGCGTCGCTCCATCCCTGCAGCTCCGCACCGAGCGACGTCAGCGGCGTGCGCAGCTCGTGGGCGATGTGGGCCGCCGTGGCCCGCGCTCGCGCGAGCGTATCGAGCAGGCGCCGAACGAGGACGTCGAACGCAGCCTCGAGGCGCGCGACCTCGAGGGTCTGCGCGGGCGGGGGAGGGGAGGGGGCCTCCACGTCGAGGATGTGCTCGGTCCACCGGACGACGGCCGTTAGCTCGTCCAGCGGCGCGCGCAGCGCCTGCCGGACGGCGATCCACAGCGCGACGAGCCCCGCGAGCACGACCGCCGCGGCGGCGCGCGTCAGGAAGCGGACCGCCGCGCGGTGGCCGTCGATCGAGATCGTGGCGACCACGGACGCCGCCTCGTCCCCCGCCGCGCAGGCCCGCCACGCCCCCCCCGCCTCGTCCCGCACGGTCGCGCACGCGCCGGCGACCAGCGCGGGGACGATCGGCCCGCCCGCCGTGGTACGCGTTCGTCCGCCCGCGCGCGCCACGACGCGCACTCCCTCGGCGCCCGCGGCGGCGATCACTTCTTCGAGCGCCTCGTCCGCACCGTCTCCCTCTGCGAGCTCGCGCTCCAGTGCGGCGCGGCCACCCGCCGCCTCGGCCCGCGCGGAGGCCGTGTCCCCCGCGTCGAGGACGCGGTCGATGACGACGACCGCCGACGCCCCGACGGCCACGAGCACCGGACCCGCGAGGCCGAAGAGGCGGCGGGTCAGGCGCGCTTCGAGACTTCGAGGCCCCATGCGTAGCCCACCCCTCGAACCGTGCGCACCGCGTCGCCCAGCCCCCGCGTGCCCAGTTTTCGCCGCACGCGGGCCAGGAGCACGTCGAAGCTCGCCATCGTCTTGTCCGACGAGGTGCCCCAGACCGACTCGACGATCTCGTCGCGCGACGCAACGCGCCCGTCCCGCCACGCGAGGAGCGACACGATGTCGAACTCGCGCGCGGTCAGCGGCAGGCGGGCACCCTCGTGCGTCACGGTCCGCCGGTCGCGGTCGATGGCCAAACCGCCGAAGCGCCGCACCGACTCGCTCCAGCGCGGACCGCGGCGGGCGAGGGCGCGCAGGCGTGCGAGGAGCTCGTCCATCGCGAACGGCTTCGCGAGGTAATCGTCCGCTCCCGCGTCGAGGCCTGCGACCCGGTCTCCGAGCGCGTTGCGCGCGGTGAGCAGGAGGATCGGCACGTCGTGTCCGTGCGCCCGGGCCGACCGGCACCAGTCGAGCCCCGAGCCGTCCGGCAGACCGACGTCGACGACGGCCACGTCAAAGTGCGTCGCCAGGAGCGCGGCGTTCGCGCCCGCGACGTCCGGGACCGCGTGGACGGCGTGTCCGCCGCGCTTGAGCCCCGCCGTGAGGACCTCCACGAGTCGTTCGCTGTCTTCGACGACGAGGACCCGCACGCCGCTACTTTACCACTCGGCCCCTGCGGACCGTCAGCGGCTGCAGACGGCCAGCACCTGCTTGACGTCGGTCAAGCCGGCGAGCGCCTTCTGGATGCCGTCTTGCAAGAGGGTGCTCATTCCCCCCTCGAGCGCGAGGCGTCGGATCTCCTCGGCACTCGATCGCCGCTGGACCGCGAGCTTGACGGGGTCCGAGGCGACGAGCAGCTCGTGGAGGCCGAGCCGCCCCTTGTAGCCCGTGTGCTGGCACGCGTCGCACCCCCTGCCGCGCCAGAGCTTGAACGTCGGGCCGTACGCGCCGATCCTCTTCGCGCGTGACTCCGCGTCGTAGGCGCCCGCGACCTCGTCGTACTCCTCCTTCGACCCCGGGTATTGCTCCCGGCAGTTCTTGCAGAGAGCGCGCGCGAGCCGCTGCGCCAGGACGGCGAGCAAGGCGTCCGCGAAGCTGAAGGGGTCCAGCCCCATGTCGACCAGGCGCGTGATCGTCTCGGGCGCGGTGTTCGTGTGCAGCGTCGAGACCACCAGGTGTCCGGTGAGCGACGCCTCGATCGCCGTCGCCGCCGTCTCCTGATCGCGCATCTCGCCCACCATGATGACGTCCGGGTCCGCCCGCAGGAACGCCCGCATCGCGGCGGCGAACGTGAGCCCGATCTTTGGCTGCATCTGCACCTGACGCAGCCCGGGTTGCGTGATCTCGACGGGGTCCTCTGCCGTCCAGATCTTGCGATCGATCGTGTTGATGTGTCCGAGTAGCGAGTGGAGCGTCGTCGTCTTGCCCGAGCCGGTGGGGCCCACGCACAGGATGAGCCCGTAGGGCTTCTCGGCGGCGACTCGGAGCTCTCGCAGGGTACGCTCGGTCATTCCCATGCGGTCGAGGGGCAGCGGCTTGGACGCCGCCAAGATCCGCAGGACGACGTCCTCGTTCTGATTGACGGTCGGGAGCGTCGCGACCCGGAGCTCGATGGCCTGGTCGCGAACCTTGAAGCGGATCTTGCCGTCCTGGGGCTTGCGCCGTTCTGCGATGTCGAGCTTCGCCATGATCTTGAGGCGTGCCACGAGCGGGTTCCGCAGGGACGGAGGGAGCTCTTGGTACGCAACGCAGTCGCCGTCGATCCGAAACCGCACGACCAACCGGTTCTCGGCGCCGTTCGGCTCGACGTGGATGTCCGAGGCGCCCTGGCGGTAGGCGTCGATGATGATCTGATTGACGAGCTTGATGACGGCGCTGTCGGACGCGTTGACCTCGTCGTCCGCCGGGAGCGGCTCGGGGGCCGTGGCCTCCTCTTCGGCGGCGAGCTCGCGCAGGATGACGTCAACGGCAGTCTCGGTCCCGACCACGTTCTCGTCGCGGGCCAGGGCCTTCTCGACGAACTTGTGGACCTGGGTTCGCGTCGCGACCACCTCGGCGATGCGTCGCTTGAGCTGCAGGCGGAGCGCGTCGATCGGGTCGGTGGCCAGTGGGTCGTGGATCGCGATGGTGAGCGTGCGCGCGTCGATGTCGACGGGCAAAACGCGGTACTTCTCGATCAGGGCCTTGCCCACCTGGTCCGCGGCGGCGACGTTGATCGGATACTCGTCGAGGTCGACGAACGGCAGGTGAAACTTCGCCGCGAGCGCGGACGACAAGTCCTGCTCGGTGATGAGGCTCATGTCGACGAGGATCTCGCCGATCCGCTTGCCGCCGCGCTGCTTCTGCTCCGCGAGCGCTTTGTCGATGACGTCCGGCGTGACCAACCCGGCCTGGACGAGGATCTCGCCGAGTCGCAGCCGCTTGCGCTGCTGAAGCGCCGCCGCCTGCTCGACCGCCTCGGCGTCGAGGTGCTTCTGTTCGACGAGGATCTGACCAATCGTCGGGCGGGCCGCCTTCTGGTTGGCGAGGCCTCGCTCGACGTCGGGGGGGCGCAGGACGCCCGCCTGGACGAGCATCGCGCCGAGAGGCTCGTCGGTCTCCTTGAGGTTCACGCCGTGGGCGTAGAAGAAGATGTCTCGATACGGCGAATCCGGGTCCGCGGGCTTGCAGTAGAAGCCGAGGGGGTTGGAAGCGGCCGCGGGGTCCACCTCGACGACGAATTTCTTGCCGCCCGCGACGTGGATGCGAAGCCGCTTGCGCCCCGCTGGTCCGCGCCTGGCCGGCCCGGCGGCCTCCTGCGCGTGAAAAGCGACGAACGCGATGCGCTCGGTCGCGAGGAGCGTCTGGACCGAGCCGCCGAACTCGGCGGGCAGCGGGCTCTCGATGGCGAGGTCGGGGACCTGCGGGGCGAACGCCTTGATTCGCCCGTCCTTGGTCTTGCCGTCGACGAAGCCGATGGTGACCAGCGCCCCGGGCGTCTTCTTGCTCTCCTCGGCCACGCCCCCGACGATACATCACCGCGTCACGAGCAGCCCGAAGCGCGAGTGGACGCGGCGCTCGAGCGGCGCGAACGCGGCGCGATCGAAGAGCATGCCGAAGAGGATCATCACGATCATCGTCGCGATGACTTGCGCGATGTCCGAGAACTCCCGCCCCTCGTGCAAGAGGTAGCCGACGCCATGTCCTCGGACCATGAAGATGAGCTCCGCGCCCATGAGCGAGCGCCACGCGAACGAGAAACCCTGCCGCAGGCTGCTGACGAACGCGGGCATGCTCGCGGGGAGGAGCACGCTCGCGTAGAGTCGGTACCCGCGCGCCCCCATCATCAGCCCTGCCTTCTCGTACACCGGGTTGATCGTGCGCAGTCCGTCGCGAAACCCGATGGCCATCGCAAACGTGCTGCCCATCACCAGCACGAAGAGGATCCCTGTCTCGTTGAGGCCGAAGACGAGCACCGACAGCGGCACCCAGCACACGCTCGGGAGCGTCTGAAGGCCGAGGAAGAAGCCGCCGAACGTGCCGTCGAGCCAGCGCCACCGCCAGAGCGCGATGCCGAGGAGCATGCCCACGACGGTGCTGATCGTGAACCCGGCCACGAGTCGCGTGGCGCTGATCGCGATGGCGGTGGGGAGGGCGTGGTGAGACCGCACCCCGAGGAGCGCGCCCAGCGCCTCGATGACGTGGCTAGGGGCCGGAAACACCCAGGGCTTCCACCCGACGATGCGGAACGCGGCCTCCCACGCGCCGAGCACCGCCCCCCAAACGGCGAGGCGCAGGAGGATCTGCGTCGTGCGCTGGGCCGCGGTGATCACGGTTCGTCCCGGTCCTTGTCAGGGCGTCGCGGCGCTGGCGCGTCGCAGGGCGGCCGTGTCGACGAGCGCATCGAGGTCGGCGGGGCCTCGGCCCCCCGGGGAGTCGTGCCGGTCGAACCCCAGGTCGGCCTTCCACGCCGCAAACGTGGCCATCGTCTCGGGGCTCGGATCGTCGACGAATCGCACCCGCCGGAGCGCCAGCGGCAGGATCGCGGGGCCGAGGCGCTTGCCGGTGAGCCCGAAGAGCGCGTCGCCGAGCGCGCTGACGTACCGGTCCGGATCCTCGTTCAGGCGTTTGGTCCACGCCCGCTGCACCCGGAGCACCGTCGCGACGACGTCCGCGCGCGCGGCCAGGAACTCCGGGGTGGTGACGGCGGCGGTGAGCAAGAACTCCTTGTTGGGCCAGAGATCCTTCTCTTCGGCGATGATCGTCGCGCCCGTTTCGGTCACCAGACGCTGGCCCCAGGGCTCCGGCACCCACGCGGCGTCGACCTCGCCGCGCGAGAACATGGCGCCCTGCTCCGCGTTGTCGATGGGGATGACGTCGCCCAGGTCGCTCTCTTTGAGGACGGCGGACAGGTAGTGGCGTGCCGAGAGGTCCTGCGTGTTGCCGAGCTGCGGCGTCGCGACCCGTTTTCCGCGCAGGTCCGAGAGCGAGGTGATGCCACTTCCCTTGCGGGCGACGACGACGACCCCATTGGCGGCAGCGCCGGCCACCACGCGGATGCCCTTCCCGCCGCTGCGCGCGTACGCCGCGATCGCCGGGCCGGGGCCCACGTAGCCGACGTCGATCTCCCCCGCGAACAGCGCCTCGATGAGCGAGGGCCCGGCGTTGAAGACCTTGGCCTCGAGCTTCAGCGGCGCGATGGCGGTCGCGAGTTCCCCCGACGCGACCGCCAGGACGGCCTGCGCGTGCGTGAGGTTCGCGAAGTACCCAATCCTCAGCGTGCGAGCGCCCGCGTCCGCCTTGGCGCGACACCCCGAATCGAGGGCGAGCAGCGCGAAGGCCGCGACGAGGAGCGCCAGCGGCGAGGCGAGGGGAAAGCGTCGGCGCGCGGACAAGGGGGCTCCCGAGATGGCCGCGTCTAACATAACGGACAGGGTCGAGAGCGCAAGCGATGCCCTCGTCGGTCCCAGGCCGGTTCGTATCGTCCACTTTTGTAGACATCGGCGGGGGCCGGGGCCCGCGATTGTCCCGCCGCGCGACTTGTGTCAAGAGCCGTCGAGGACCCTTTCGATGCAGCCGAGCCCGATTCCCGAAGCGCGTCCCCTCCTTTCGCTCGACGCGAAGGTAATCGCGCTCGCTCTCCTGTCCGCCGCCTTCACGGCCCTCGGCATCTTCTTCCAGAAGGTCAACGGCGTGCGCTCCGGCAACGTGTTCCTGAGCGGGTGGCTCGTCCTGGCGACGGTGTGCTTTTTCCCGACGTTCCTCATTACGAACAAGGTCTTCGCGATGGGGGGTAGGATGTCGCTGTTCGCCCCGGTCACCGCGGCCCAGTACGTCCTGTCGGTGCTCGTGGGCCGCTTTTACTTCGGCGAGGCGATGCCGTGGGCCAAGTGGGTCGGGTGCGCGCTCATCGTGTCGGGCGTGGCCGCGATCGCGCGGTGAACTCGAGGATGAGCTGCTCGCCGCGCGTCCGTACGGCGTTGGTCCTCTGCCTGGCGTTCGCCGGCTGCGAGAAGAAGCCCGATGCGCCGCCCGTGCCCCCGGCCCCGGCCAGCGTCGTCCCCTCGGCGTCGGTCCCCGAGATCGCCTCGTCGCCCGCCTCGCCGGTCGTCGGCGCGCCCGTCGCCTCCGCCTCCGCGCCACCGTCCGCCACCGCGGTCGTGCGCTCGCCCGACGGGGGCGCGAGGGCCTGCCGTGTCCTTCGCGGCCCGATCGAGCTGCCCCTGCGGGGACCGGCGACCCTCATCGTACGCGGCGGCGACGTCCAGGCGGTCCTCGACGACGACGGCAAGCCGCGCGTCGTGTCGTTCCCCGCGCCCCCGTTCCCCGCTGCGCCGCCGCGCGCATCGCCGCCGGCATCGCGTGAGCCGTCGACGGACGGCGTCAACCCGGGCGTACGCGTGGCCTGCGCCGTGGCCGCCGACTCCACCTTTT
>DATGJA010000450.1:0-4243 GCA_035295445.1 Polyangiaceae bacterium
CCTCGACGACGAACGCGGCGTCGCGCAGCCAGCAATAGCGATAGTCCCACGCGCGAGGGGTGCCCATGGCCTCCGGGATGCTCGTGGTGGCCGCTGCAACGATCGCGCCGGTGTCGTGGTACGCGTGAAGCTTCAAGCACAGGGCGGATCGCAGGACATGGGCCGGCGCGAAGTTCGGCAGCGCGCACGTTTTCGCCCACGCGCGCCATCCTGCCACGGTCGAATCGAGCTCTTGGAAGACCCGGTCCATCGTCGCCACGCCCTCGCGGCGGCCGTACGTGAGGACGAAATAAAGGGGCTTGTTGAGGACGAACTCGCGCTTGGCGAGCACGTACGGGCAGGGCACGTTGGTGGCGAGGTTGAGTGGAGACTGCCCGCCGAGGACCTCGATGCCGTCGGTGGTCTCGCGGAGCTCGACCTTTGCCCGGCCGTAGTCGGGGCGAGGATCGAAGTCGACCCGCAGCTTGGCGTGTCCGGCGAGGGGCCGCACGATGCGGACGACCTCGAGCGGGACGCGGACGCTCAATCCCTCCGGGATGCGCGGCGCGAAGTCGATGACCTCCCATGCCGCGCCGTCGGCCTGGAACCGCGTCGACAGGACGTTCGTGTTGGTCAGGTAGCGGAGCTCCCCGCGCACCTCTCGATCCCCGGCGAGGAGGCGGAAAGAGCCCCCCTTCTTCCTGTCGAGCAGCCGCGCAAACACCGACGGCGAATCGAAGCGGGGCATGCATAGCCACTCGAGGGCGCTCGTCGGCGACACGAGTCCCAGCACGCGACCGTTGCCAATCGCGCCGTGGTCGAGGGCCGGAATCTGCAACGCCGCGGCGCCCGCTCGGACCAGGTCTTGCGTATCCGGGATGACGGAGATGGGAGGCGCTTGGGACACGAACTCCGACCATCGCCCGCCCGCGCGCGCGGCGCAAGTGCGTCGCGCGTCGGCGCGGCGTCAAGGGGCGTCGGGGGGATCGTCGAGCTCGTCTTTGGTCGACGGCGGCGCGGGTGGCGCGATCGTGTCGTGCACCTCGTGCGTATCGGCGGGGGAGGGCTGGGTCGCTCCGGCGGCGGGAGCCTCGGACGCGGACGCGGCGCCCAGCGCGTCTCCGAGCTCCGCCTCGGCCTCGCGGCGCGACTCCTCCGAGAGCTCGGTGAACTCGCGCAACGTCGGCAGGTCCTTTAGGGACTTGAGCCCGAAGAACTCCAGGAACTGTGTCGTCGTACCGTAGACGATCGGGCGACCCGGTTCGTCCTTCTTGCCCAGGATCCGGACGAGGTCGCGTTCGAGCAGCAGCTTGAGCGTCGCGCCGCTGTCGACGCCGCGGATCTCGTCGATCTCCGGGCGTGTCATCGGTTGTCGATACGCGACGATGGCCAGGGTCTCCACCTGCGCGCGCGTGAGGCGCACCGGCCGCTCGCTCGTGATCTCGCGGACGAAAGGCGCGTACCTGACGGCCGTGCGAAAGAGCCACCCGCCTGCGACCTCGTCGAGCACGACGCCTCGGTCCGCGTACGTGGCGCGCAGCTCGACGAGGAGATCCTTGACCTGCTTGATGGGCGCCGAGGCCAGCCGGGCGAGCTCGGCGCTCTTGACGGGCTTGTCGCTGACGAACACCAGCGCCTCGAGGAGCCCCCGCAGGTGCTCGCGCGAGAGCTCACGCGCCTCTTCCACGGGATCCTCCGCCTCGGGGGCCGTGCCGCCGGGCGGCGCCAGCGTATCCCCCTCGAGGTCGTCGGTGGGGGGCGGGGCGCTCCTGTTGCTTCGGGTCAAGACGGTCGCTCCTCTTCGACTGGCTCGCTCGCGTGTTCCGCAGCCGCGAGCTCGACGTACAGCGGTCCGAGAGGTTCGGTCTGCGTCATCCGCGTCATGCGCAGCCGGGTCATCTCGAGCAGCGCAAGGAAGGTGATGACGAGGTCGAAGCTCGTCACCAGGCCGTCGAACATCTCGTCGAACGGGAGCCGGCGTCGCGCGCCGAGCAGATCGGCGAGCTCGCCGATGCGGTCGCTCAGGCTGATGCGGTCCGCCACCACGTCGTGCGAGAGCTTGACCTTGCCGCGATCGAGCACGCGCTGGAAGGCCTCGACGAGCGCGAAGAGCGGCACCTGCACGAGCGGGGGCAGCCCGCCGCCCGCCGCCTCCTCGATGACGGCGCCACGGGTGAAGACGTCGCGCCCCGTCACGCCGCGCGCCGCGAGCTGTTCGCCCGCCAGCTTGTACTTCTGGTACTCGAGCAGGCGCCGGATGAGCGCCTCGCGCGGATCGATTTCGTCCTCGTCGGTGGGGTCGTCGTCCTGCCCCGGGGGGGGGGCCGGCAGCAGGCTCTTGGACTTGATGTGGGCGAGCGTCGCCGCCATGACCAGATACTCCGAGGCGACGTCGAGGTGCATGAGCTGCATCACGGCCAGGTACTCGAGGTACTTTTCGGTCACGAAGCCGATGGGGATGTCGAGGACGTCGAGCTCGTGCTTTTGACAGAGGTGCAACAAAAGGTCGAGCGGGCCCTCGAATTGAGGGAGCTCCAGCGACCAGGTCGCGGCGCCAGCGTCGAAGGTCTCCCCGTCGGACAAGGAGGTCACACCTTAGGCAAAGGACGCCGTGGGAACAACCCGCGGGCGGCGCGTGCGCCAACGCCCGGATAAAGTACCATCACGAGCGTGAATTCCGAGGGGCAGGGCCGCGAGAAGGCGTGTCCGACATGCGGCACCCGCTACCCCGCCGACGCCCTCTTCTGCTCGATTGACGGCGCCCCCCTGTCGACGGCACGTCCTGGCGCCTTCGCAGCCAGCGCTGCGACCGACCCCTACCTGGGGCGTGAGATCCTCGGGCACATCGAGATTCGCCAGCTCGTCGGGATCGGCGCGATGGGGCGCGTCTATCGCGCCTTTCAGCGCGGCATCGACCGCGACGTGGCGGTCAAGATCCTCCATCGCGAGCTCTCGGCCAACCAGACCCTCGTCGCGCGCTTCCATCGAGAGGCGAAGGTGGCGTCCCGGCTTGCGCACCCCCACGTCGTGCACGTGCTGCTCGTAGGCCAGCTGCCCGACGGGGCGATGTACATCGTGATGGAGTTCCTCGACGGGATGTCGCTGCAGAGCGCCCTCGCGGCCGTGGGCGGGGCGATGCCGCTGCCGCGCGTGATCCACATCGCGTTGGCGCTCTGCGACGCGGCGGGCGAGGCCCACGCGCAAGGGATCGTGCACCGCGACTTCAAGCCGGAGAACGTCATGCTCGTCAGCCGGGCGGACGATCCGGACTTCGTCAAGGTGCTCGACTTCGGCATCGCCCGGCTCAACTGGGACGAGCACTCGATGGCCACGGCCGCGGGCCTCATCTTCGGCACCGCGCGCTACATTTCGCCCGAGGGGGCGCAAGGGGAGAAGGTGGGGCCGCAGGGCGACGTCTACTCGATCGCGACCATGGTCTACCAGATGCTTTCGGGTCGCACGCCGTTCGACGCTGACCAGGCCGTCATGCTCCTCGTCCAGCAGATCCACGACCCGCCCGCCGCACTCAAGGGGATCGCTCGAGCCGCGTACGTCCCGGACCTCATCGCGGCGGTCGTCATGACGAACCTCTCGAAGAAGCCGGAAGAGCGGGCTCCCGATGCGCGCGCGCTCGGCCGTGCGCTCCTCGACGCCGCGCTCAAGAGCGGGTTGAGCGCGCAGGACATCCTCGCGCCGCCGTCGTTGAGCGGGCGGGGAGCGGGCGCACACGCGAGCGTCGTGCAGATGCCCTCGATGCAGCGGACCGGAAAGCTGCAGCTCGAGACGCAAGCCCCCGCGGGGGTCGCCCCTGCATCGACCACCGAACGCCCGCCGAGCACGACGGCCCCCCCGGGCGGGTCGCCCACCCGCACCGAGGTCTCCGACCCCGCCGCGCTGCTCCCGGGGTCCGTCTCGACGACCCGATGGATCCCGCCGGCCGACTTCGAGGCGCGCATTCAGGCCGGGCCGCCCTCGGGGGTCGACACGACGATCGACGACCGAGAGTCGGCGCTCCACACGGCGCCGCCGCTCCAGCGCACGCCCGCGCCGCCGAGCAGTCCCGGCGACGTCGTCCCGATGCATCCGTTGAACCCCCGGCGTGTGTTCGTCACCGCCGCCTTCTTCCTCGTGGGCGCCGTGCTTACCGCGGCGGTCTCGAGGGCGGGCTGGTTCCGCGATGTCTCGAGCCCCCGCGCTGCGGCCGCGGCCCGCGCCGGCGACGCGGGGAACGAGACGGCGCCTCGCGGCTTGGCGGAGCTGTCGG
>DATGJA010000451.1:0-6620 GCA_035295445.1 Polyangiaceae bacterium
AGCACGACGGCCGCGCCCCCCACCGGCCCGGACGACGGCGGTGCGGTCGCGGACGCGGCGGCGGCGACGATGGGCGGCGACGGTGCAGGCGTGTCCGCCGGGACGGACTCCGGCTCCGGCTCGGGCCAGGAGGGGGCGGTCGCGGACGCCACCGTGCCCCAAGATGCGCCCCGAACGCAGCCAGCAGGAGCCGAGCCGCCCGCCCCCGGCTCCTCGGTCGACGGCGGCCCGGGCTCGAGCGCTTCGGCCGGATGCGGCTGCCGCACGACGGGCCGCCCTGGCAGGTCGGCCGTGGCGTGGCCGGGCATCGCCGCCCTCGCGGTCCTTGCCTTCCGGCGCAGACGGCGAGTGGGTGTCGCTGGGGGGACTTAGCGCGAGCCTAGCGTCGAGCGCGCGCCGGCCGCGTGAACGGCCGCGTTGTGCGCCTGGAACGTCTCGGAGAAGGCGTGACGTCCCTCGCCCCGAGCCACGAAGAAGAAGAAATGCGTCGCGGACGGCGACATCGCCGCCTCGAGCGATCGCGCCCCGGGGTTGGCGATGGGACCCGGCGGAAGGCCCTCGTGCGTGTACGTCGAGTACGGATTGTCGGCATCGTGCTCGATCGCGGCGGTGGCCCTCCCGGTGAACTCGACGCAGGACGCGGCCTTTTCGGGCATGACGAGGCACCCGTAGCTCGCGGTCGGATCGCACTCCAGGTGCTTGGGCTTGAACGCGGGATCGCGCAGGCGGTTGAGGAACACGCTGGCGATCGTGGGCCTCTCGTCGTCGACGACGGCCTCCTTCTCCACCATCGAAGCGAGCGTCACCACGTCCCGGATGCTCATGCGCGCGGACGTCATCACGTCGTTGAGCGCGGCCCCGTGGGCGCGCGACGCGATGTCCCAGCGCCGATCGAACTCGTGCTTCATGCGGCGGACGACGTCGCGGGGGTCCGCGTCGAGCGGCAGGTCGTACGTGGCCGGGAAGAGGAACCCCTCGGCGCTGTCGCCCTCGATGCCGAGCTCACCGAGGAGGGACGCGTCCGTCGTGGCGTCGAGGAACTCCCGCAGTCCCACGATGCGCTTTTCCTCGAGGCGCCGGGCCATGTCGAACCGCGTCCAGCCCTCGGGGAAGGTCACCTTGGCGCTCCCCACCGTCATCCGTCGTTCGAGGCGCGCCATCACCTCGCGTGGGGTGGCGTCGTCGGTGAGGAGGTGCTTGCCCGCGACGACGCCGCGGGCGCCGCCGGTCAGCCGCACCCAGAGAGCGAAGAGGCGAGGTCTCGCGATGACGCCCGCTTCCGCCAACGTCGTCGCGAGCTCGCCTGCCGAGGGGTTCGGCGGCACGAGCACCTCGACCGCGCGCCCCTGGCCCGCCGGTCGCTGCGAGGGGAAGAGGACGAAGAACCATATGGAGAGGCTAAAGGCGACGACCCCGAGACCGATCGCCGCCCACCGCAAGACCCTCCGTCGGTCGACGCGCACCTCGACCGGCGGCGACTGCGGAGCGCGGGCGCGCCGGGCGCGGCGCTTGCGCCGCTTGGCTCGCTTCGCCGGGGGCGTCATGGATGGGACTTCGCGTCGAGCCACGACTGAAGGATGGCGCACGCGGCCGCCTCGTCGATGCGCTGGCGCCCCTTTCGGCCCCGGACCCCGCTCGCCTCCAGGGACCGGCGCGCCTGCACCGTCGTGAGCCTCTCGTCCCACAGCTCGACCGGGCGCCCCGTGGCGTCGGCGACCGTCTGCGCCACGGCGCGCGCCCGGCGGGCGGCTTCCCCCTCCGCGCCGCCCATGTCGAGCGGAAGCCCCACGACGAACCTCGCGATGTCCTCGTCTGCGACCAGGCCGCGGAGGGCCGCGGCGAACGCGGACGGGTCCCGGGGGTCGAGCGCGCCCCGCGGGTGGGCCAGGAGCCCGAGGCCGTCGTCCACGGCGACGCCGACGCGGACGCGCCCCGGGTCGAGCGCGCAGGTGCGACCCGTGCGGTCCGAGCGGCCCATCGCCCTCGGCGAGTAGCTCACGGCGGCGGGAGGTGCCAGTGCACACCGCTTGACCCGAGCCTCGTCTCGAGGCCATAAGTCCGGGCCGTCGTTTTGGACGTGTCGTCCGCCATGACCCAGCACCGCGCCGTCAAAGGGATGAACGACGTGCTCCCCGACGACGTCGGGCGGTGGCAACGGGTCGAGCAGGCCTTCGCGAGGACGATGAGCCTCCACGGGTACCGCGAGGTGCGGACCCCGTTCGTCGAGCCGACGCCGCTCTTCGTGCGCGCCATCGGCGAGACGACCGACGTGGTCGAAAAGGAGATGTACTCGTTCGTCCATCGCGACGACGCCCTCACGCTCCGGCCGGAGGGGACGGCCGGCGCGGCGCGCGCCTACATCGAGCACGGCGTCGCGGCGCGAGAGACGGTGACGCGGTGGTGGTACGCGGGCCCCATGTTCCGGGCCGAGCGCCCGCAGCGCGGGCGCTATCGACAGTTTCACCAGGTCGGGGCGGAGGTCTTCGGCGACGAGGGGCCGGGATGCGACGCCGAGATCATCGATATGCTCGTCGGGTTCTTGGCCGGGCTCCAGATTCCCGGAGTCAAGGTCCTCGTCAACTCGATCGGGGGGGCCGAGGCGCGAGCCGCCTACCGCGAGGCGCTCGTGCGGTACCTGACGCCCAAGGCGGCCGAGCTGTCGCCGGACTCGCAACGACGCATCGCGACGAACCCGCTGCGCATCCTCGACTCGAAGGACGAGCGCGATCGCGCGGCCCTGATGGACGCCCCCACGATCCACGACCATCTCGCCGCGGGCGATCGCGACCATTTCGCGAAGCTTCGGGAGTACCTCGACGCGCTCGGGACGCCGTACGCGGTCGAGGCCCGCCTCGTGCGCGGCCTCGACTACTACACGCGGACGCTGTTCGAGATCGTCGGCGCCCCCGAAAAGCTGGGCGCGGGGAGCACGCTCGTCGGCGGAGGCCGGTATGACTCGATGGTGGCCGACCTAGGCGGCACGCCCACCCCCGCCATCGGGTTCGCGGCGGGCCTCGAGCGCCTGCTCATCGCGAGCGAGATCGCGGTACCCGCGCGAGGGGTCGACGCGGTCGTCGCCCCCCTCGGGGGTGCGGCCACCGGCCCCGGCCTGCGCTTGGCCCGTGACCTCCGCCGCGAGGGGATCCGGTGCGAGATCGACACGAGAGGCTCGTCGCTCAAGAGCCAGCTGCGGCGGGCAAACGCGCTGGGCGCGCGCGTCGTGCTCATCCTCGGGGACGAAGAGCTCGCGCAGGGTCGGGTGCAGGTCAAGGACCTCGAGGCCCACACCCAGGACTCGATGGCCATCGAGCACGCGCTCCGCGTCGTGCTCGATCGGCTCGTCGCTGCCTCGCGGAGCGAGCAACCGTGACGCGCCGCTCGAGGGCAGGCGCCGCTCAGGGGATGGCGTGCGCCGTCGCCGCCGGAATGCTCCTCTTCTCCGCGGCGGCCTTCGCGCAGGGACGCGGCGGACGTCGTACGCGTCCCCCTCCCCCTCCGCAGGACGAGCCGAAGTCCGGAGCCGATCAGGACGAGACGCCTTCGTCGCCGCTGCGCACCGAGCCGACGATCGCGCCTCCGGCCGATCCGCTGGCGATGACGCCCGAGACGCGCGAGCGGATCGGGACCGACTGGGACGGGCGGCCGCCGGCTCCCGAGGGGCCCCTTCGCCACCCGCGGTGGTTTCCGTATTACGAGGAGACGCGCGGGGACTATCGCCTGCGCCTCCTGCCTCCGCTCTTCGTGGAGCAGACGCGCGGACTGCGGGACCCCACGCAGGCGCTCTACGGCGTGCCGAAGACCCCGGACACCGAGGGCCTCTACGGGTTGCTCTACTACCGGCGCCGCTCGCTGAAGATCGACATGGACGTCGTTTTCCCCGCGGTGTGGAGCGTCCGCAACGAAGACAGTCATACGCTGGTCCTCGGCCCCATCGTTCACCGCGAGGCCCCCGGAGAGCACGACAACTGGGTCGCGCCCGCGTTCTTCGAGGGCGAGCGCAAGCACGGAGGTTACTTCCACTGCCCCCTCCTGCTGACGACCTCACATTGGGGCGCCGAGGGTGCATTCACGATGGTGGGGCCGTACTTCCGCGACCGGAGCGGGACGGACGTGGACTGGGGCGTCGCGCCGCTGCTCTTCCACGGAGACAACGGCAACGTCGACGGCAACCGGCGGACGTACACGCTCGTGCCGCCCCTCCTCTACTACCATTCGGAGCACGAGCTCGACGCGTCGTCGACCACCGTCGTCGGCCCCGTGGTGACTCGATCGGACGCGAAGCGGGACATCTTCGACGTCGCACCTCTCTACTTTCACATCCGCGGCAAGCCGCAGTCGGGCGGCGTCGCGGAGGAGCACACGACGCTCTTTCCGCTCTTTCACTACGGCCACGACCCCGACAAGTCCCTCTTCGTCCTGCCGGGCTACTACCGGAGGGTGACGCGCACGACCGACACGATGATCACTCCGCTGTTTTCGCACGCGGAGACGCGCAGCGGCGCGACGTCCCTCACCGTGGTCGGCCCGGTGGTGCCCCTGTGGTTTGACTATCGCGACCGGGACCTCGACGTCCACGCGTGGGCGGCGGCGCCGTTCTTCTACACCTCCGACAGCCCCTCGGGTCACGACTGGCTGACCCCGTTGGTCGGTCGCTTCGAGACGTACGGCGCGTCGCGGACGTGGTGGTTCTTTCCGAGCCTCACGCTCTCGTCGGATACGCACGGCTGGGAAAGCGACCTTCACCCGATCGTGTACGTCGGGCGCGACGGCGACTCGACGCATGCCGTCGTCGCCCCGGTGTTCTGGGACTTCGCGAACCCCAAGGGGCGAACCACGATCGGCTTCCCCGTCTACTGGAGGTTCGCCGACGGACAGGACGACTCGGTCGTCCAGGTGGCCGCCAACACGCTCTACATGCAGAAACGCGTCGCCGGCGGGCACGACTGGCAGTTTCACCTCTTGCCGCTCTTTTCGTACGGCGAGAACCCCAACGGCTACTTCTGGAACGTCCTCTTCGGGATGGCCGGATACACGCGCGACGGACGGAGCGGCCAGGTGCGGGCCCTCTGGATCCCCTTCGACGTGGGCGCGCCTGCCGCGGCCACCCGGACCGCCACGGCTCGGTAAATCGCCGCGACTCGCCTACCGGCGCACGAACGCTGCGACGGCGTCCAGGATGGGCGTGCGCCAGACGCGCAGCAGATCGTTGTGATGGCCCCCGTGGACGACGTAGAGCTCCGCGTGGGGAATCGCCGCGGCGAGACGCCGGCCCATGTCGAACGGCACGAGAGGATCGGCGTCGCCGTGGACCACGAGCGTCGGGACCCGAATCGAAGGGGCCTTCGCGAGCGTGTCGAATCGGTCCGGCACGAGCCACCCGGTCGGCAAGAGCGGCGCGACGTAGTGGGCTTCGGCCGACAAGGACGTGAACGGGCTCACGAGAACCAGCGCGCGCGCGGCACCGCACGCCGCCATCTGCGCCGCGACGCCGGTCCCCAAGGAAATGCCGAGCAGCACGATCCGGTCCGGCCCGATCCCCCGCGCGACCAGCGCCTCTATCGAGGCCGCCGCGTCGAGGTAGAGCCCGCGCTCGTCGGGAGGCGGCGCCCGGCGCGACGCGCCATACCCTCGGTACTCGACGAGGGCCGCACCGAAACCGCGCCGGTGCATGGCGAGCGCGAGATCGGCGCGGTTCTCCATCGTCTCGCCGTTGCCGTGAAATAAGACGATCACGGGGGCTTCGGCGTCGGGCGCCGGCAGGTAGTAGCCGTGCACGGGGACCCCGTCGTGGGCGCACCCGGCGAGGGGCTCGAACGGCACCCCCAGCGCGCGCGTCGCTCCCTCGGGGGCCGGGTAGACGAAAGCACGATAGGCGCCGCAGCCGGACAGAGAGAGCGCGAGGAGCACGCAGGACGCCCGCACGCCGACTTACCTACGCGCAAGGATCCGCGCGGCTGCCGCCCGGGCGGCCTCCACGTCGGCGGCCGAGGTGTCCTCCCCGAGCGAGAAGCGCACGCTGGACCCCGCCGCCTCGGCGTCCCCCATCGCCACGAGGACGGGCGAGGGCTCGACGGTACCGGCGCTGCACGCGCTTCCCGCGGAGACCGCGATCCCCTCGAGGTCGAAGGCGGCGACCAGCTCCGCCCCGACCCACCCCGGAAAGGCGACGCTCGTCACGTGCGGCGCGCGGGGCGCGGCCGCCGCGTTGACGCGCGCGTTCGGCCCGAGCGACGTCAACGCCCGCTCGAGCGCGTCCCGCCAGGGCGCGAGGCGTCGCCAAGCCCCCGGCGAGGTCCTCGCGTGCCGAGCCGCGACGGCGAGGCCGGCCGCAGCGACTGGGTCCACGGTACCCGGGCGGACGCCACGCTCCTGACTGCCGCCGACGATCACCGGCTCGAGCGGCACGCCCGGTCGGGCCACGAGCGCCCCGATTCCCTTCGGCCCTCGGATCTTGTGCCCCGCCAGGCTTCGGGTGTCGGCGTCGGCAGCGACGTCCTCGGTGCGGCCGAAGGCCTGAACGGCGTCGACGTGGAGCCGCACCCCGGCCCGCCGCGTCAGTGCGACCACGTCCCGCAGCGGCTGAATCACCCCGGTCTCGGCGTTTACCGCCTGCACGGCCA
>DATGJA010000452.1:0-4420 GCA_035295445.1 Polyangiaceae bacterium
CGATCTACGACCCGCAGAACGACGACATGCTCACCCCCGACCAGTTTTGACGTTTGACGTCGGTAGGTTCTTCAGCACCCTGCTAGGTTCGTTCTACCCCGTCTCCCAGTTGAGCATGGAAGCGTAAGAGTGGGCCCTCACCCAGCAAGTCACCCCGGCGGGCGACAGGCGCCTCTCGGCCCTTGACCGGGCGCGCGCAAGGAGGGTAGTGCCCGAGACGACCATGAAGCCCCCGCGCATCGTCGGTGCGGCCGCTTTCGTCGCGGCTACGGTTTGGACTCTATCCGCGCCCGCCCAGCAGGGCCCTGCCGGCGCCGCGGGGCCTCCGCCGCCGGTCGCCGAAGGGGGGGGCTACGGTGGGCCCAACCTCGCCGTGCTCGCCACGGGCTTCCTGACGTTGACCCTGGCTTACGTTCCGGCCGGCGTGGTGGCGACCGCCAGCCGCAACCACGATGACGGCAACCTCGGCTTCCCTCTCGTGGGCCCTTGGATTGACATCGGGAGCCGGGCCGCGTGCGGCAGGGGAGCCGTTCCGTGCGGGGTGGAGGCGGGAAACCTCACCCTGCTCGTCGCGGACGGCATCGCCCAGGCGTGGGGCTTTCTGGCGATCGCGGCCAGCTTTTTCGTGCCGGATCACGCATCGCGGACGGCCTGGGTCCGCTTCGCGCCCGCGCGCCTCGGAGCGGGCGGCTACGGTGTAGCGGCCCTGGCGACCTTCTGACGGGAGACGTCCGACGCGCCCGCCGAGGGGGAATGTCGATCGGGAGCCGGTCCGATCGTTCTTGCCCAAGAAGAGGAGACCCACATGGCTCGATACGCGCTCTTGCTCGGCAGCACAGATCTGGACAAGCGCAGCGGGAACCCGGCGTTTGGCCGGCAGATTTACGAGCGGTACACAGCGTGGCTGAAGTCGATCCGCGAGCGGGGCCACAAGGTGGAGCCCCACAAACTGCGCGACCAGTCGGGCGTGCGCCTCTCGGTCCGCGGCGGCCAAGTCGTCGAGGGGCCGTTCATGGAGACCAAAGAAGCGGTGGGCGGCCTCATCCTGCTCGAGGCGGAGACCCTGGCCGAAGCCGTCGAGATCGCGCGCGGATGCCCCGCGCTCGACCTGCAAAACGGAACGGTCGAAGTGCGCATCGTCGAGGAGGTGCGGGGGCCAGGCTCCCCGTAGCGTCCGCATGACGTCGTCGAACGCGCGCGTCGTCGCCATCGAGCGCGCCTTTCGTGCCGTACACGGGCGGTTGGTCGCCGCCCTCGTCCGGCGCTTCGGGATGGAATCGCTCGCGCTCGTCGAGGCCGCGGTCCAGGACGCGGGCCTGCGGGCGCTCGAGCGATGGAACGACGACTCGCCGGGGGCGGACCTCGAGGGGTGGCTCTTGCGTGTGGCTCACAACGCCCTCGTGGACACCCTGCGACGCGAGCGGAGGAGCGTTCCCCTCGCCGAGCACCACCTGGGTGCCGTCGACCCGCCCACACCGGAGCTCGACGACGAGCTGTGGCTCATCTTCCTCTCGTGCCACCCGTCCCTCCCGCGCGCGGCGCAGATCGCGCTCACGTTGCGCGTCGTCTACGGGTTCACGACGGCCCAGATCGGGCGGGCGTACCTCTCGGACGAGCGGACGATCGCGCAGCGGATCGTTCGCGCCAAGGCCCGCCTGCGCGAGGACTGCGTGCGGTTCGAGCTCCCCGAGCCCGACGAACTGCCGCTGCGCCTTCGGGCCATCTTGGACGTCGTCTACCAGCTGTTCACGGAGGGCTACACGACCACCGTGGGAGAGAAGGGGATCGACGAGGCGCTCTGCGACGACTCGCTCCGTCTCGCGCGCACGCTCACCGACGACCCCCGCTGGACGACGCCCGCGGCCGAGGCGCTGCGCGCTCTATTCTGCTTCCACGTGGCGCGCGCTCCGGCGCGCCTCGCCGACGACGGAAGCCTGGTCCTGCTCCACGAGCAGGATCGCTCGCGCTGGGATCGCGATCTCATCGACGAAGGCTTCGTCTTCCTCGGTCGATCCGCACGGGACGACGAGATCTCGCGATTTCACCTCGAGGCCGGCATCGCCGCGAACCATGCGAAGGCGGCGAGCTACGCGGCGACGGACTGGTCCGAGATCGCGGGCCTCTACGACGTGCTGCGCGAGCGGTTCCCATCGCCCGTCGTGGACGTCAATCGGGCGCTCGCGATCGCCATGCTCCGGGGCGCGACGGCCGGGCTCGACGAGCTCGACGCCATTCCCGAGCGAGACCTTCTCGCACGCTACCCGTACGCGCTCGCTACCTACGCCGAGCTCCACGCCTCGCTCGGGCACCTCGACCAGGCCCGTGTCTTTCTCGACCGAGCCCTCGAGCAGCAGACCTCGCCCGCCGAGCGCGCCCTTCTTCGGCGCAAGCGATCCGCGCTTGACAGCTAAATGTCGATCGGCCTCCGCGTCGGTCGTTCTGGGGATGAAGGGCGCAGAGGAATCGAACTCGAGCGCTGCACTCGAAAGGAAGGACCCATGCATCCCCGAATGAAGAACCCCGCCTTGACCGTCCCGGGCGCCATGGAAGCGCTCCAGTCGCTGTCCAAGTCCGTCGAGCACGGTGGGATCCCGCGCAAGACGCTCGAGATGCTGAACCTGCGTGCCTCGCAGATCAATGGCTGCAGCGTCTGCGTCGACATGCACTCGCGCGCACTGCGCAAGCTCGGCGAGAAGGACGAGCGCATCGCAATGGTGAGCGCGTGGCGCGAGGCTCCGTACTACACCGAGGCGGAGCGCGCGGCCCTGGCGCTGACCGAGGCGGTCACGCGTCTGAGCGATCGCGCCGATCCGGTGCCCGACGACGTCTGGAACGAAGCGGCTCGGCACTTCGCCGAGCCCGCGCTGTCGTCGCTGGTCCTTTCGCTCGCGTTGATCAACGTCTGGAACCGCATCAACGCGACGACACGCCAGGTGGCCGGAGAGTGGACCGCGCAATACGCATAAGGCTCATACCCGCCGCTCGCGGAGGAGATTTCTCGCAATCCGGTTCAATGAGCCGATACGAGAGTCGATCGTCACCACAGCGATCGCATGAAGATTCCCGCCAGCGGGTGGCTCAGCGCGGTCGCGCTCTTCGCGACGATCGGGGGCGCGGGTTGTGGCTCGTCGGATGACTCCTCCGCCCCGATGGAGACCGGCGGCGTTGCGGGCGTCATTGGCGCGATCGCCGACGGTGACGCCGCGGTCCGGACAAAGGAGGGCGGCGGTGGGGTCGAGGCCTCGGGCGAGGACGCGGCCCGCGGCGGTCCGGTGGCGGAGGCCTCGTCGAGCCCCCCCTCCGAC
Organism: Polyangiaceae bacterium; assembly: GCA_035295445.1. Classification (GTDB taxonomy): domain Bacteria; phylum Myxococcota_A; class Polyangia; order Polyangiales; family Polyangiaceae; genus Palsa-1150. The sequence goes on from DATGJA010000452.1 coordinate 3,306, forward strand.
GCGGGCTCCTCGCCCGAGCCGGCGGAGGCCGGAGACAGGTCGACCAACGGCGCGTCCGAGGGCGCCGCGGAGCAAGGCGGCGGGTCTCCCTGCAGCGGTGGCAAGGCGCTCTCCGCGAGCGACGCGCCGGGGATCGGTTCGTCGAGCGAGTACGCGGCGGTCAAGTGGATCGTCGCGGGCTCAGCGCAGCTCGTCGGCCTCTACGCGACGATGATCGTGCCGCAAAAGCCGTCCGCGACGAGCGGCACGCTCTACGCGTGGCCGGGGGTTCAACCCTACTCCAACTCCGTGAACTACTCGCCGATCGGCGACGGGATCCTCCAGCCGGTCCTGTCGATCGGTCCGACCTGCGGTCCCGGCGCGCCGAGCGACTACAAGAGCTGGTGGATCTCCGGGCAATACGTCAATCCGAGCGGCCCGACAGGTTTCAACGGCTGCCTCGGTGGTCCCGGCATGGACGCGACCATCGACGACGCGCTCGACATTTCGGTGACTCTGTCGGGGACCGTGTGGACACAAGTCGTCACGAGCCGCCGGAGTAGTCAGTCGGTGACGTACAGCCTCGACCTCAAGGGACAGGGGCAGAACTGGGCGACTCTTGCCATCGAGCAGCCGACGTCCCTCGCGCCGGTGTCGGACGCCGTCTTCACCTCGACCAGGCTGACCTTCTCCGCGCCTGACCAAGCGTCGTGCCAGCCGAGCCAGCACGGACCGAACGACTACTTCGCTACGCCGTACGCATCGGCCGACGGCAAGACGTGCTGCGTGTCGCGGGTCATCCTGCGTCAGCGCGGCGTGGCGGCGACGACGATGAACGGGCCGTAGGACGCGCGGTTCGGGAGCGGGAAGGGAGAAAAGCTCGAGTCTCACGCGGACGAGCGCGGATATCTCGACAGGACGCGTCCGTCTCATGAGGGACGTAGCGGCCAAGCGGGGCAGCCGCCTCGGTGTCAGATTCTTCGTGGTGGTAGTGCGCCCAGGCTGGTGGCTCGGGGCGGTCCTGACGGCGGCTGCCTGCTCGGAGCAAAGGACGCCCGCGGCGATCGCGCCCCCGCAGCCTTCGCTCGCGCCGAACGCGGCCCCGAGCGCGCCCCCGAACGCCGTCCAACGCGCTG
>DATGJA010000453.1:0-4477 GCA_035295445.1 Polyangiaceae bacterium
CCCTTCGTTTTTCCCCGGGTATCCCGCACCCACGCCGTACGGGCCGTGGATCCTTTGTTACGCAGGCAATCGCGGGGCGATAGAGGAACGCTCGCCGCACCTACTCGGTCCCAATGGCGAACCCAACGTCCGCGACCCAGACGAGTCGAGGTGCGCGCCCCTCGGCTCCCCTTGGTCTACACGCTCCGGAAGCAGCTTCCGGGCCGCCATTCGCCCCGCGTCGTTTTGGGCAAACATTCGTCATGTCGTGAATGCATCCGTGAAGCCGTTGGGTGTCCCCGCCACTCGGAGGCTGTCCCTCGCCAAGGTCCGTGCCCGCGCAGGTCAACCACCGCCGCAGAACGAGCTCACGAGATCGTAGAGCACGCGCAGCCCCCACGCGAAGCCGTCCACCGGGATCCGCTCGTCGTGCCCATGATAGAGGCTCGTGTAGCTCATGCCGCGGGGCATGCGAACGGGCGTGAATCCGTAGCAGGTCGCGCCGAGCTGCGCGTAGGCGTGTGCGTCGGTGAACCCCGGGATCATGAACGGCACCGTTACGGCCCCCGGATGGTGCGCCTCGATCGTCCGGCGGATGGCGTCGAAGAGCGGCGTCTTCGGATCGAAGACGGTGCCCTCGCGTTGCTCGTGGACGGTAACCTTGAGGTCCGGTCCTACGACGTTTTCGATCTCGCGCAAGAAATCGCCCACGGTCTCGCCGGGAAGGATGCGGCCGTCGACGATCACGCTCGCCGTGGAGGGGATGACGTTCACCTTGGTCCCTCCCTTGAGCACCGTCGGCGACGCGGTGTTCCGCAAGAGCGCGTTCAGGCCGACCGCCTGCTCGGGGTCCTGACGCCGCACCAACTCGAGCAGCGCGCCCGCGAGTCGCGGGTTCAAGAGGAGCGGGAGGGCCGCGTTCTGCGGAAAGGGGGCACCCTGCGCGAGCCGCCGCAGAAACGCTTCGACAACGGGGGTCTTGTGGAGCGGCAGTCGCACCGTGCCTAAGGCCTCGACCGCGCGAGCGATGCGGACGACCGCGCTGTCGTCGCGCGGCATCGACCCATGGCCGGCCGTCCCCTCGGCGGTGAGCTCGAACCAGCAGATGCCCTTCTCGGCGACCTGGATGGGATAGAAAACCGCGTCGCCGAAGTAGAGCGTGTAGGCGCCGATCTCGGTGAGCACGTACTCGGCTCGGACGAGCTCCGGGTGCCGATCGACCAAGAACCCCGCGCCCATCCGCGAGCCGGCTTCCTCGTCGGCCACCGCCGCGAACACCACGTCCCGGTCGAGGCGGGCCCCGGTCCTATGCAGGAGCAACAAGGTCACGAGGCTCATCGCGACCATGTTCTTCATGTCGATCGCGCCACGGCCCCAGATGCATCCGTCGTGCTCCTCGCCGCCGAAAGGGTCGTGACGCCAGCGCTCGGGCTCCGCCGGCACCACGTCGAGGTGACCGCTCAGCAAGAGGGGAGCGCCCTTGCCTGATCCCGGCAAGCGCGCCACAAGGCTGGCGCGCGTGGGGGCGGCCTCGACGACGCGGAAAGGGATCCCGGCGCCGCCGAGGACGCGCGCGATGTAGTCCGCCGCCGCGCGCTCGTTGCCGGGGGGATTCGTCGTGTCGATCCGCAAGAGCTGCTTGAGATGGAGGGCGCCCTCTGCGGCGGCGGCGTCCCAATCGATCCGTGCGGCGTGGGGGAAAGACGCGGGTTCGACCATCGCGCATTCACTCTATCCCCGGCCCGGCCAGGGTTGTCGGGATCGCGTCGATCGTCTATTCGGATCGCATGGGCAACACGAGTCCAATCGCCGACTCAGCGCCTCTCGCCCCGAGCGCTCGCGCTACGAGCGCGGCCGCCACGCCCAGGCTCGAGCTCGATCGCGCGGTGGCCGCCGTGCGGGCCAAGGCCAAAGAGTTCGCGCGCCTTGCCCCGCGGGCGAAAGCCGACCTGCTGCGCGGGATCCTCCCGCGCATCGTCGACGCCTCGCGCGACTGGGTCGTCGCGGCCTGTCGGGCGAAGGGCATCCCAGCGTCCGCGCCCGTCGCGGGCGAGGAGTGGATCGCCGGACCGATGGTCACGGTGCGCAACGTGCGCCTCCTCGCCGAGGGGCTCGAAGCCATCGCGAGGAGCGGCCGCTTGCCCTTCGGCCGCTCGGCCCGAACGCGCGCCGACGGGCGGGTCGAGGTGGACGTCTTTCCCGCCGGTCCGTTCGACTCGCTGACCTCGACCGGTTTCTCGTGCAAGGTGCTCCTGCAGGAGGGGGTCGGCCGGATCGAGGCCGAAGAGCGGCAAGGAAGCTTCTACAAGAAACGCGATCCCGACGGCGAGGTCGCGCTCATCCTCGGAGCGGGCAACGTCTCGTCGATCCCGCCGATGGACGCGCTCTACAAGATGTTTGTGGACGGCGCAGTCTGCGTCGTCAAGATGAACCCGGTCAACGAGTGGATGGGCCCGTTCCTCGAGAAGACGTTCGAGCCGCTCATCGCGCGAGACTTCCTGCGGGTCGTGTACGGAGGCGCGGACGCCGGCGGCTACCTCAGCCAGCACCCAGAGGTCGACAGCATCCACATCACGGGGTCGGACAAGACGCACGACCTCATTGTCTGGGGCGCCCCGGGGCCGGAGCGAGACCGCCGGAAGGCCGCGAAGGATCCGCTGCTAAAAAAGAAGATCACGTCGGAGCTCGGGAACGTGAGCCCGATCGCCTTCACTCCCGGCGTCTACTCGGACGACGAACTGTGGTTCCAAGCCCGCAACCTCGCCACGATGGTCGTGAACAACGCGTCGTTCAACTGCAACGCGGGAAAGATGCTCATCTTGCCCAAGGGGTGGCCGCTCAAGGAAAAGCTCATGTCTCTCGTCGCGAAGGCCTTGGCGCAAGTGCCGCCGCGCAAGGCCTACTACCCCGGGGCGCTGGAGCGCTACGCAAGCCTGACGTCCGGGCACGCGCGGGTCGACAAGTTCGGACAGGCGACGGCGGACGCGCTCTCGTGGGCCTTGATCCGCGACGTCGACGGCTCGAACGCGCACGAGGTCCTCTTCCACGCCGAGCCGTTCTGCGGAATCCTCTCGCAGACCGAGGTGGGCTCGAACGATCCCGTCGAGTTTCTCGCGGCGGCGACGACCTTTTGCAACGACACGCTTTGGGGGACGCTCAACGCGACGATCGTCGTTCACCCGCGCGTCGAAAAGGACCCGGCGGTGGAGCGCGCGCTCGACCGGGCCATCGTCGATCTACGCTACGGTTCGGTGGCCATCAACCACTGGCCTGCGCTCGTCTACGGGTTCGTCACCCCCCCGTGGGGCGGGCACCCGAGCGCAACCCTCGAGGACATCCAGAGCGGCCTTGGGTGGGTGCACAACACGTTCATGCTCGAGGGGGTCGACAAGTCGGTGGTCCGCGGACCGCTGCGCACCGGTATGAAGCCCGCCTGGTTTTACGACAACAAGAGCACCCACGTGATCGGAGAGCGACTGACGCGCTTCGAAGCGGCGCCGAGCTGGCTCAAGGCGCCCGGCCTCGCGGTGGCGGCGGCGACGGGATAGCGGCAGTGGGTGGGTCCCCACCGTCCGCGTCTCCGCGTGGAACGTCGAGCTACGAGTTCTCCGACGAGGAGCGAGACAGCCTCGGCGCGCTTGCGGCGTCGATGAGCTTCGTCGGCGCGTGCCTCATGCTCGTGGGCGTCCTCGGCGCCGTGTTCGCGCTCGGCGCGGTCTACGCCGGCTTCTTGCCGGGCGGCGCGGGGTTGGCGGCCGGGGCGCTCGTGTGCGTCGCGGTCGCCTGGTGGGTCGTCTCCGCCGGCCGAGCCCTCTCGGCCCTCGTCGGGACGCGCGGCCGCGACATCGATCACCTGATGAAGGCCGTGGCGCAGCTGCGCCGGCTGTTCGGCTTCGCGCGGATCGCCGTCATCGCGCTGGCGCTCGGGGGCGTTGCGGTGGCGAGCGTCGTCTTCTGGTGCACGTTCACGGGCGACAAAGGCGGCCGCTGCGCCTTGCCCTGGGGCTGAAACCTACTCGGCCTCGCCGCCGCTCACGTCGGGTCGCGCCTCGCCCCGCGAGCAGCCTCCTGGCTGCTGGTAGCGCTCGCCCTTCAGGCGCTTGACGGCCATCGCTGCCTTCCACCCGAGGTAAGCCTGATTGTACGCGACGGCCTCCGAGGGCTCGAGGTACGGGTTCTTGGCCTTGCCCAGCACGACGAGCGCGAAGAGCTGCTCGGCGACGCTCACCGGGCAGCCCTGCAGACGGATCACCTGGTCGTTGCGCGCCGCCCAGAGCTTCTGGTTGACGTTCTTCATCTTCACGTAGATGTCGTCCGCTTCGGCGTGGTGCGGGTCCTTCGTCGAGCGGTCGCGGTAGAGGCTCTCGATCGACACCACCTTGTCGCCGATGGATCCCTGCCAGCGCGCGCAGTCCCCGATGAAGACGACCTTCTCACCCGGCTTGGCGTCGATGGGCCCGTCGTAGGCGCCGAAGACGACGTGCATGCGCGGCATCTT
>DATGJA010000454.1:0-3904 GCA_035295445.1 Polyangiaceae bacterium
CATCGACGATCGTGTCGTAAATCCTGAGCATCGTGTCCTGTTCTTTCCGCCCCCGTGAGCGAGGGCGCGCCCCTCGCCGCGCCGAGCGCAGGGGGAGTCAAGGAGGCGAGCGGCTCCCGCCGCGAAGCCCCGCTGCCCCCCGGGCAGCGGCGGCGAAGCCGTCCTTGACGCCCCCGAGCACGGCGCGAACCTCGAGAGACCGAGCGAGAGAGGATCCCCGCGTACCGACGCGCGATGCGCGGGCGCGATGCGCGGGCGCGGTGCGCGATGCGCGGGCGCGGTGCGCGGGCGCGATGCGCGGGCGCGGGCGCGGGCGCGGGCGCGGGCGCGGAAAAAGAGTACCTCGCGTCTTCACCACGCGGGCGCGCGCTCGGCTTGTCTCATCCTGCCGTCGTGCTCCGACGCGTCCAGCACGCTTCGCGCCGCTGCTACGGGCAGCGGGGCTTCGCGGCAAGAGCCGCTCGCCTGCTTGACCCGTCGTGCGCTCGACGGCGCGGCGCTTCGTGCCTCGCGCGCGGTGCGCGGGGCGATTCACGGAGTTTCCCGATGCTCAAGATCTATGACGATATGCTCGTGGCGGTGCGCCTCCTGCGGGGCGTGGTGGCGGCCATCGAGAAGCGCGATGCCGACCTGGCGCGGCAGCTCAAGAGAGCCGGCAGCAGCGTCGTGCTCAATCTGGCCGAGGGGAGCGGCTCGGCGGGTGGGATCCGCAGGGCCCGGTACCGAACGGCGCTCGGGTCGGCTCGAGAGACGCTCGCGTGCCTCGAGACGGCGGAGGCGTGGGGGTACGTGCGGACGTTGCCCGATGGGCTGATCGCTTGCATGAACCGGGTCGTCGGGACCCTCGTGCGAATCGCCGCCTGATATCCCTTGCTCTCGCGCTCGCGCTGCTCCACATGGACACGGCGCGGGCGCGGGCGCGGGCGCGGGCGCGGGCGCGGGCGCGATGCGCGGGCACGATGCGCGATGCGCGGCACCTACAGCGTCTTCAAATACTCCACCACCGCCTTCGCCTCGGCCCCCAAGTCCGAGAGGAACGGGTGCCCGCTCACGCGAAAGCCGTCCACCCGACCGTCTTGCACGTAGTCGCCCGGGCCGAGCGGCGCGCTCGGGTCCCCCACGGCTACGCCCACGTGATCGAGATCGAGCGGCCCCTCGCCGTGCACCAGGAAGCGCACAGGCCGCGCGGCGGGGGCGGTCGCCAGGACGGCGAGGCTCGGCCACTGGCCGGCGTGGCCGTACGGCGCGCGCGCCCAGATGCTCGTCAGCACCGGCGGCACGTACCCCGAGGTGCGCCGCGTCGTGACGAGGCGCATCCCGCCGACGACCAGGCTCGGGTCGTTGGCGGCCGCGAGGAAGTCGTCGGTCACCGCCAGCGCGCGGGCCGGATCGGTGTCGACGTAGTCGAGGGGGACGATCTTTTCGACGTAGCTCTTCGCGCGGCCGTCCTCCTCGTACGTGCCGTGGCACTTCGCGCACGCGCGCTCGAACGTGGTCTTCCCCCGTTGCGCGAGGGCCGCGTCGATCGGCCCGGGGAAGCGCAGGTCGCGCTGCACGTGACGCAGGAACGTCGACAGGCTCGCTCCCTGGAGCGGGTGCTTGTAGAGCCACATGATCCGCGCCCCCGCGGCGATGTCGGCGTCGACGACGAGCGCGTCGCTCGGCCCTTCGCTCCCGCCGTCCCAGCTGAGCGTGCGCTTCTCCCCGAAGCCGATCGTGTCCGGAATCTTCGCCCAGCCGATCGTCTTGGCGCGCTTGACGTCGCGATGCAGAAGCTGCCCGAGAGCCACCGCGAACGACTCGATCGTCGCCACACGCCCCGGCAGGCCGTCGCGCACCTGATCGAGGAACCCGCCGCGAGGCGTGTATCGCTCGCGAACCCCGCGCAGCGTCTGACCGATGACCGCGTCGCGCCAGTCGGGAGACCACGCGATGCCCTTCTGCGCCGCGATGCGCGCGGCGATCGGCCCGATGCGCTCGCGCGTGAAGTCCGGCGACGCGGCGACCTTCGCGAGCGCGTCCTCGAACGCGTGGATGCGGATGCGGCGGTTGCCCATCCCCACGACGAGCTGTTCGCCGCCCGACCACTTGACCACGGCCGAGTGACACATCGAGCAGTTGTGGACCAGAAACGGGATGTGCGTGTTGGGATCGTCGGTCAGGTGCATCCCGAGCGGAAGGCCGTCGCGCACGTCGGGGTCCGAGCTCTTTGGGTCGGCCTCTCGCGCGGTGAACCCGAAGCGATCGGCGAGCGCCCGCGGCGTCGCCCCGAGGAGCTCCGGGTGCATCTCGAGCAAGGCGAGGAAGATGGGGTACGGCAGGCCCGTGCGGTACGGGTCGCCGATGCCGGTGCGCTCGAAGATGGCTTCGCCCGCCTCCTCCGTAGCTCGCTCGACGTGGTACTCGGCCGGGTCCGACCACGTGGGGTCGATCCTCCCGGGCATCTTGGTCGGATCGGCGGGCACCGAAGCGCTCGCGGTGCTGCACGCGGCGGCGGCGAGACTTGTCAGGGCCAGAACAGCGGTCCGAACGTCCATGGGGCCTCCCAACGTGGACTGAAGGGTACGAGCCAATCTTTCTATCGTCAAGACTGCAGGACGAACGGACGCAATCGTCCGCCTCTACACGCACTTTCACGCTCAAGAAGCGAACAGGACGTATCTAGCTAGCGATCAGATGCCCCTACTTGGCGACCTGCTTGGCGTCGGGCTGCAGAACCACCGTCCAGAACGGAATGATCCGCGCTGCCAGCTCCTCGATGGCGGAGGCGTCCGTCGAACCGAGGATGGGTCGCAGGGGGCCGTCGACCCAGAGGGTCGCGAGGCCGTGCACCATCGCCCACGACGAGAGGACGAAGTCCGACGGCTTGAGCGAGAGGCGCTTGCTGCGCTTGATCTCCTCCGCCGTCGACGTGAGAAGGACGAGCGGGAGCTGAACGGCCTCGAGGAGCGAGGGGTAGTCCGACCAGTCGGCGGTGTCGGTCCCGAACATGACGCGAAAGTGACCCGGATGCTGGACGGCGAAGCGCACGTACGCGATTCCAATCGCGTGCAGCCGCGCGATGGGGTCGGGCCCGGCCTTGGCGACCGCCTGGAGCTGCTCGGTGTAGAGCGCCCGGTAACCCTCCTCTGCGAGGGCGGCGAGGAGCGCGGCCTTGTTTCGAAAGTGATGGTACGGCGCGCCGTGGGTTACGCCGGCCCGCCGCGCCACCTCGCGCAGCGTCAGGGCGGAGACGTCGTTCGCCTCGACGAGCTCGAGGGCCGTCGAGACGAGGGCCCGGTGCAGGTCACCGTGGTGGTAGTTGCGCTTGCGCGCGGTGCGCTTCGGGGACGCCCGCGGCATCGGGCGCCGATGCCACTTGGTTTCGAGCTTGCTGTCAAGGGAGTGGCCGCCGAAGGCACGGTCACTCGCTCAGCGGCAGGCGAATCGAGAACGTAGTCCCTTCTCCCGCGACCGAGTCGAACGTGAGGGTGCCGCCGTGCTTGTCGACCACGACGGACCGCGCGATGGCGAGGCCCTGGCCGGTCCCGCGGCCCACCTCCTTGGTCGTGAAGAACGGTTCGAACACCTTGTCCCGGATGGCCTCCGGGATGCCGCCGCCGCTGTCGGCGATCGCGATCCAGGCGAAGCCGTCGGCGGACCAGGTCTTGACGTGGATGCGCCCCCGGCCGCCGGTCCGCGCGACCACGTCGCCGATGGCGTGCGCCGCGTTGACGATGATGTTCAGGAAGACCTGATTCAGCTCGCCGACGTGGCACGTGACCGGCGGCACCTCCCCGAGCTCGGTCTCCACGTCCGCCACGAGCTTGTACTCGTTGCGCGCGAGGGCGAGCGCCGTCTGGAGGGCGCGGTTCAAGTCCGCCGGGGCCTTTTCTTTCTGGTCGGGGTGAGAGAACTCCTTCAT
>DATGJA010000455.1:0-3034 GCA_035295445.1 Polyangiaceae bacterium
GGTCGCGGCGGGTGCGGGCTACCTGGCAGCCGAAGTCTCTGGGGTGCCGCGTTATAAGAAGCTCGTTCTGCCGGGTGCTTTTCTGTGACGCCAAACGCATCGACCTCCCGGTGGGGAGAAGTGCATCGATCCGAGCGAGCGTACCGGGACGCGACTCGAGCGCCGACCGCTGTCCATGCTCCCCGCGCCTTCGATTGCACCGTGTCACGGAAACCGCCCGCTCGCCGCGAGCAAGCCCAGCCGCGCTTCGCGCGCCGCGTCCTCTGCGATGGCCGCCAGCGTCTCCGCGTCGCGTGCCTGGCGCTCCGCGTCAATGACCTCCAGGTTCGTAGTGGCCCCCGCTCGGTAGGCGAGGTTGGCGAGCTCGAGTGCGCGTCGCGCGAAGGACGCCGACTGCGCGGCTTGGTCCAGCGCGGCGTCGGACCTTCGCATAGCCTCGAACGCCACGCGCACGTCGCTTCGAGCTTGCCGGAGCGTGGCTTCCGCGTCGAGGCGCGCCTCGCTCGCCAGAGCGACGCGCTCGTGCTCCCTACCGTAGCGTGAGCCGTCGTACAGGGGAACCGTAAGCACGAGCTCCGCCTGCCAGCCCGTCCGCGGCACGGTGGGCGTCGCGGGCGTTTGGTAGAACGGATACGCGACTAGATCGAGGTACGGCGCGTAGTCCGCCCACGCATCGCGCACCGTCCGATCCGCGGCAGTGCGTGCACGTTGCCGCGCCCGCACGTCCGCGCGACTGTGCTCGGCCTCCGCCAAGGCGTCGGCAAACGTCGGCATCTGAGAGGGGGTCGCCTCGTCCGCCGTGTCGACCGGACCCGACGCGGCGACGAGGACCCCGAGCGCCTCGCGCGTCCGCACCAACGCGACGCTCTGGTTCTGGAGGTTCACCTCGTCGGTCGTGAGCTCCTGGGCGGCCCGCGCCTCGTCGAGCCGATTTCCCACGCCCCCCACCCGCTGCGCGCGCGTGAACTCGTAGTGTGCCTTGGCGTTGTCCCTCGCGATGCGTGCGGTCTCGACGAGGCGCTTTTGCGTCAAGATAGTGAGGTATGCACGCGCCGTAGCCACAGCGATGGTGCGCTTCACATCGGCCTCGTTTGTGCGCGCCACGTCGATCTGCTCGCCGGCATGGCTCCAATCGAGCCAGCCCCTAGGATGCACGAGCGGCACTGTAAGGGTGACGCTGAGGTTCAACGCGCTCTCGGGCTGCACGACGAGGCCCCCGGACACACGGTCGGAGTCGAGGCGGGTGTAGGTCCCCGCGCCGGTCAGGGAGGGCAAGGCTGACGCTCGAACCTGCTCCATGAGCGCTTCCAGCCGCGCCACCTCCTCGCGGGCGACGAGGAGGGTCGGGTTGCGCGACGCGGCTCGCCGCACGGACTCGTCGAAGGTCATCTTCTCTGTTGCTTCGGGGCCCCCGGCGGAGGTGAGGGTTGGCGGGGGCCTCGGCGCGTCGAGAACGCCGGTCGCCTCCCCCGCGATCGGCAAGGACGGCGTCTGCGCGCGGGCGGAGGGTGGGAGGAGCCCGACGACGCACGTGAATGCGAGGACCGAGGCAGGCGACGACCAGGAGAAGCGACGGAACGTGGTGATCACGGCCGGATATGTAGGCGCCGCAGGCCGCGTTGACCACGGCGCCCCGCGGCGACTCGCCTCGGCTATGTTCTGGCCGATGTCCTCCTTACGCGCCTCGAACGTGAGCCGCCTCGGAGCGACCCAGTACGACGTCCTCGTCGTCGGGGGCGGCGTCAACGGCGCTGTCTCTGCGGCTTGTCTGGCGGCGCGCGGCGCTCGCGTCGCGCTGATTGACCGCGGCGACTTCGCCGGCTTCACGAGTCAAGAGTCGTCGAACCTCGCATGGGGCGGGATCAAGTACCTCGAGTCGTTCGAGTTCGCGCTCGTGCGCAAGCTTTGTCTGTCGCGCAACCACCTCGTTCGAAGCTACCCCTCGACGGTCAAGCTCATCCCCTTCTACGCCGTCCACGAGAAGGGCTTTCGCCGCGGAAGGACGCTCATATGGCTGGGAGCGTGGCTCTACTGGATCATCGGAAACATGTTCACGCGCCCGCCGCGTTGGCTGACCCGGCGCATGATCGCGGGCGAAGAGCCGATCATTGACGTGTCGCACAGCGACGGCGGCGTGGAGTACGCGGACGCGTACCTTCACGACAACGACGCCCGCTTCGTCTGGAATTTTGTCCGCCGCGCCCTCGACTACGGGTGCGCGGCGGCCAACTACGTGGAGTGCCTGGGCTCGCGCCGCGAGGGTGGCTCTTGGGTCACGCGGGCTCGGGACGCCGTAGCGGGCTCACCGATTGAGATCCGATCGCGCGTCCTCGTAAACGCCTGCGGTCCGTTCGTCGACTCAGTGAACGATCGCGCCGGGCAGACGACCCGTCACCATCACGTCTTCTCGAAGGGCATTCACCTCATCGTCAATCGCCTGACGAAGAACCAACGGGTGCTCACGTTCTTCGCCGACGACGGTCGACTGTTCTTCGTCATCCCGATGGGACCATGCACGTGCATCGGGACGACCGACACCCCGGTCGACGAGCCGTTGACCAAAGTGACCGACGACGATAGGCGCTTCGTGCTGGGCAACATCAACAAGCGCCTGAAGCTCCGCTCCCCCCTTACCGAGGCCGACGTGATCGCGCAACGGTGCGGCGTGCGGCCGCTCGCCGTCGGCGGTCCAGCCGGAAAGGACGAGCCCGACCGGGACTGGCTCCAGCTCTCGCGCAAACACGTCGTGGAGGTGGACTCTGCCACCTGTCACGTGAGCATTTTCGGCGGAAAGCTGACCGATTGTCTCAACGTCGGGGCAGAGGTGGCCACCGAGGTGGCGCGGCTCGGCGTCGCGTTCTCGTACCCACGCGCCCGCTGGTACGGAGAGCCGCCCGACGGGGCACGGCGGGAGTTCATGCATCAGGCGGCGCTGATGCACCTCGACGACATGACGTCGCCGCGATCCTCGGAGTCGCTGACGACGCGACTTTGGCGCCGTTACGGAACCGAGGCATTCGGGCTGCTCGAGGAG
>DATGJA010000456.1:0-2943 GCA_035295445.1 Polyangiaceae bacterium
TGGCGCTCACGGAGACGCGGACGCGTGAGGCCGAGGCCAAACGGCTCGAGGTGAACGCAGCGGCCCACGAGGCCGTCGAGGAAGTCGCCGCCGCGGCCGCCGCCGGAACGCTCGACGAGTTGGAGCGCCAGCTCGACGACGCCGACGTGAATTCTGCGGCCGATGTCCCCCCGAGGGGTGACGAATCGGACGCGGATACCCCCGACGCGGAAACCACATCGGAGGGCGACGGGCCCGCGTCTGACGCGCCGGGGTGGGACGAGCCCGACGACGAGGACCTCGAGGACGAGGACCTCGAGGACGAGCTGTGGGACGAGCAGGAAGCTGAGGGCCTCGACCGCGACAACACGGCCGAGGACGACGGCGAGAGCGAGACGCCGATCGAGTCGTCCGACGAGCGCGTCCCGGTCGGCGCCGTGCGCGGCGCAATCGACTACGAGTGCGCGCATTGCCACGCCAAGCCCGGCGAGCCGTGCGTGACTGTGGGCGGCAAGCCGATCGTCTCCCTGCCCCACATGCCGCGCCTCAACGCGGCGGGCTTCAAGGAGTGGAGTTCGGATGATGATGCGGCGATTCACGCCGTCAACGAGCGGTACACAGACGCCGTGCTCGTCAAGGTGTTCGGGCGCGTGGACCCCGATCTCCGTGCGCGCGCCAAGAAAGCGCGGTCGATCGACATGGACGCGCGGTGGGTGCAGGAGGCGCTTCGCGCCGCGCCGATCGCGACGACGCCGGCCGAGCCGTCGCTCGGCGAGGCCGTCGCATGACGGCCGAGCAAGCGGTCGGGTTCACGAAGGCGCTGCGTCAGATGTTCGAGAAGGCCGTCGAGATGTCCGGGCCCGATTCGCGGTTCGTCGTCGGCGACGTGCTCGCGCTCATGGACGCCATCGAAGCGGGCGAGGTCGATCCGGCGCAGCTCGGCCGAGTGGCCGGGCCGATCCCGCTCCCGAAGCTGTCGAGGAAACTGTCATGAAAGTCACGTTGGAGTCCACGGACAAGGTGGTGACGCTCGATGGCGTCCCGGCGCGCGTGTGGCAGGGGCACACCGAGCGCGGCGTGCCCTGTCACGCCTTCATCGCGCTCGTCGGCGTCGACCGCGAGGCCGACCATGCGGAGTTCGAGCGCGATCTCGTCGAGCGCGCGACCCCGCGCGCGGAGCTGCAGGCGTACCCCGCTCGCATGGTGTTCCCATGACGCGCCTCGAGAGGGCGCTCGCCGCCGATCCGGTGCTCACCGACCGCGTGCCCTATTGCGTCGTCAAACGCAACTGCCCGGGCCCGTCCATCCGCTCCGAGCGCCGCGAGGGGCGGACGGGCATCACGGAACGCTGGACGTGTCGGCATTGCGGGGGCTTCGCGTTCTCGCCGGATGGCGCCACGCCGCCGATGGGCCACAAGATCGAACCCTAACCCTTTCTCCATGCCCACACTCACGTTCCACGTCGGCGGGTCAGTGCGGACCGCGCCCGATACGTGCGACTACTGGCTCGTCAGGGACAAGCCATGCGGCGCGTCGGGCGCGTACTGGTACCCGGCGATGGGCGGACAGGTGGCCGTGCTGTGCGAAGCGCACGGCGCGAAGCACTTCCCGATCGGCGCCCAGCGCATCACCGACCGCACGTGGCACGGCGGCGGAGAACCAACGTGACGGCGCGGCCCCGGTCGGTGCACCTCGGCTTTGAAGTCGGGAGCGGCGAAGCCGTCAGTATTCCGCTGCAACACCTGGTCGCGACCGGCCAGACGCAGCGCGCCGGGAAAACGACGACGCTCGAGGCGCTCATCGCGCGCTCGAACGTCAAGGCCATCGCGTTCGTCACCAAGCGCGGCGAGGGCGCGTTCCGTGACGCCCGCGAGATCCAGCCCTACTTCCGCGAACAAGCGGATTGGAAGTTCGTCGCGTCGATCCTCGAGGCCAGCCGCGGCGAGAAGCTCAAGTTCGAGCGCTCGTGGATCATCCGCGCGTCGAAGGGGGCCAAGACCCTGGCCGACGTGCAGCGCAACGTGCGCAAGGCGATGGAGAAGGCCAAGGGCCTGTCCGCTGACGTGTACCTCACGCTCGATGCGTACCTGGACGAAGTGGTCCCGGTCATCGACATGGAGGAGTGGGCGGCGTCCATCTCGCTCCGCCGCGGTGTGAACGTGATGGTGCTGGACGCGCTTCCGGTCGAGATGCAGCACCTCGTCATTCGCTCGACGATCGACTGGGTGCTCAACCACGAGACGGACACGGTCGTCGTCGTGCCCGAGGCGTGGAAGTTCGTGCCCCAGGGGCGTGGCACGCCGGTCAAGCTCGCGGCCGAGGCCTTCATCCGGCAGGCGGCCGGCCTCCGCAACTATCTGTGGCTCGACAGCCAGGACATCGCCGGCGTCGACAAGATCATTCTCAAGAGCGTGCCGATTTGGGTGCTCGGCGTCCAGCGCGAGTCGAACGAGGTGAAGCGCACGCTGGCGCAGATCCCGGCGGGGATCAAGAAGCCCAAGCCAGACGCGATCGCCACGCTTGGCCTGGGTCAGTTTTTCGTCTGTCATGACAGTGTCATTACAAAGGTCTACGTCCAGCCGGCCTGGATGACGGAAAGCCAGGCCTGTCACATCGCGACCGGCGAGCGCGGCGTGCACAGTCTCGAGCCGCCACAACCAAGTGAGGAGGAACCCAGCGTGAACGAGAGCGAGGCGCGCCGACTGCGCGAGGAGAACGAGCAGCTCCGGCGCGAGAACCAGCAGCTGCTCCGCCGTCTCGAGACGCTCGAGAGCCGAACCGACGCCGCGATTCAGGCGCAGTCGCGACTGACGGAGAAGATCGAGGCGCCGGTGTCGACCGAGAACGGCACCTTCGAGGCGATGTACCGCGCGATCAAGGCGCGGCTGATTGCGGATCTGCCGAAGGACCCGACGCTGCTGCGCGTGCTCGCGGCCAAGCCAGCGCTCGAGGTCGAGGTTCGCC
>DATGJA010000457.1:0-12717 GCA_035295445.1 Polyangiaceae bacterium
GAGGTCCTCGGTCGCATAGTGCGCCGTCGCCCCGAGGAGCTTCACGCCCCGATCGTAGGCCTGGTGGTACGGCTTCTGGCCGACGAAGGCGGGCAAGAACGAGTGGTGGATGTTGATGATCCTCCTCGCGAACCGCCGCGAGAACGCGGGCGAGACGACCTGCATGTAGCGGGCGAAGACGACGAGGTCGATGCGGCCCTCTTCGAGAAGCGCGAGGGCCTGCGCCTCGGCCGCCTCCTTCGCACCGGGCGAGACCGGAATGACGTGGAAAGGCAGGCCGAAATGCGAGGCGACCTCTTGCAGGTCGGGGTGATTCGAGACGACGAACCGCAGGGCGCAGGACAGTTCTCCCAGCCTGTGACGCCACAGGAGGTCGTGCAGGCAATGGCCGTGGCGGGACACGAAGAGCGCGACGTTCTTCTTCGGTTGCGAGTACGCAATCCGGTAGGTCATGCCGAAACGCTTTGCCACTTCGTCGACGGCGCGCTCGACGGTTCCGCGATCGGTGTGAATCTCGGAGAGGTCGAGGACGATGCGCTGGAAGAACTGCCCCACGCCGTGGTCGGTGTGCTGATCGGCTTCGACGATGTTCGCGCCGTGCCCGTAGAGGAGCTGCGCGAGGGCAGCCACGATTCCCTTTCGGTCCGGACAGGAGACGAGCAGCGTGGCGGTGTTTTCGGGAGCGACGGCAGCCATGGAGCGCGGAGGATAGCGGGCCCTTACCGCGGAAGGGCGCAATGGAACGAGTCGACGTTGCCGCTGCCGGTGCCGGTGCACGCGCCCGCGACGCAGCCGGACCACGCGACGCAGGCCGTACCCGGGCAGTTCGCGTCGCTCGTACACCAGCAGGGGACCCCCGCGGCGGTGCATGCGGCGCCGGGCGACGCGACGTCGCTGCAGATCCCCTCGTCGCACCCGAACGTCGCGGGGGACGCCACGGCGGACGCGCAATCGACCGCGTCGGCGGCGCCGGTACCCGTGCACGTCCCCGAGCACTGCGAGTCCGCGTTCACGCACCGGCCGGTCGCGCAGTCAGAGTCTGCCACGCAGAGGCAACCGCTCTTGTCGGCCTTGCACACCGGGGCCGGCAAGAGGCTCGTCGTACACGAATAGTTGCCCGTCTTGCCGGACGACACGCCGAGGTATCCGTAGCCTCCTCCACCGCCCGCCCCACTCTCGTCGTCGGAGCCGCACAGGCCGCTAGCCGAGCCTGTTCCAGGCGCGCCCGATTGCGAGGCGCTGATCGCTCCCGCGCCGCCTTTGCCCATCTCCTTGAGCGCCGGATCGGGATTGCCGCCCCCGCCGCCGTTCACGGTCACGGCTCCGGACATGGTCACCCATGGCCCCTCGAGGACGATCGTACCCCCGGAACCTCCGCCGCCAGCCCCGCCACCGTACGTGTTGTTCGGGCCTGGAGCGCAGCCGGCGCTAGCGCAGCTGCTCGTCCCACCGGCGCCGCCGTTCGCGCTCACCGCCCCGGTGATCGTGAGCGTGCCGGCCACCGAGATCTGGAGCGCCCCCCCGCCGCCGCCCCCCGACGTCGTGCAAGCCCAATCGCCGCTCGCGCCGCCCGGACACCCGCCGCGCAGCGGGGTCGTGCCCGACGACGAGAACGCGGTGCCCGCGGCGCCGCCGTTGCCCCCGACGCCGTCTGCGCCCGCCCCGCCCCTGGTCTGCGCGCCGCCGCCGCCGCCCCCGCTCGTGTGCGAGCTGCCGCCCGCTCCGCCCGTGCTGTTGCCGCAAGCCGAGTCCCCTCCGGGGCCGGAAGCGCCGGCGTTGTTGCTGTTCGAAGCGCCCGCGCTCCCGTCGGCGTGGATCGCGCCGGCGACGGTGGCGTCCCCGAAGACGGCGATCAAGATCGCGTGGGGACCGCTAAGCTGCAGCGTGACCCCGCTGCCGATGGCGAGCGACCGGAACGCGAGGACGTCGAGGGTGGGCCCGCCGCTCTGCGTGATGGAGTGGGGTGACGGGAGCGTCTGCGAGCACGTGGCGCCGCCCCATTTGCTTCCGTCATAGGTCACGGTGCCCGCGCAGCTGAGGTCGACCGGTCCGACGGGCGAGAGCGCGCCGAGCTGCGACGCCGACAGGTTCGCGGGCGTATACGCGAACGTCGCCCCGGTGCACGCCGCCGGGATGCCGGGGCTCGCGAGCGCGCACTGGAACCCGTCGGCCGGACTGGCGCCCGTGCAGCCGGAACCGCACGATCCGTCGTTGCGCCCGGCGGCCACGACACACTTGCCGCTCGGGCACTGGCTGTCCGCGGTGCAGTAGCAGCCCTCGGCCGAGCCGCAGACGCCCCCCGCGTGGTCGCAGCCCCCCTTGGCGCACGTCCAGGTGGTCGTGACCGAGGTGTGCGCCGAGCAGGACGTCCCGTCGCACGGAGCCGCGTCGTCGCCGGACGCGTCGCCGCTCGCGACGGCATCGCTCTCCGAGGCGCCGCTCGACGCGACGTCCTCCGGTCCCGTATCGCCGAACGACGCGCCCTCGCGCGACGCGGTGTCGGCCGGAGCGTCCTCGGCGCCGGGGTGGTCGGACGCAGCATCGACGCAGCCGCCGCCACCACAGCCGGATGAGTAGTCGCCGAGGCCGGCGATGCTCGCGCACGCGCTCGCGCCCGCGACCATGGCGACACAGACGCCTGCTAGAGAGGCGGTCCGCAGAGCCCGCGCTCCCTTCATGTGACGCCGCACAATACAGATATTGGCCTAAAGGGCGCCTGACATGCCACCTCTTGCGAGGCCAAATGTTGGCCACAAACGGCCCCTGACCATCCCGCCCTTCCTTTGGCCTATTGCGTAGTGCTCGAAGTTCGAAGTCGGATGTTCTTCATTCGTACAAATTGGACTCGGACTCGCAAAAGGAATGGTAAGCGATCCCGCTTCTGGTCCCGCTCGACTCAACGACGGGCCTCAGGAGGGTATTCATGGGTGCGCGTAACCGAGCCTCGTTTGCCGCCGGTGTCCTTTCCTGCTCCCTCGGCGCACACTGCGCCGCGTCACCGGCCACGGTGGACGCGGGGGGCAGCGGACCGGGTTCGAGCGGACTGTCGAGTCGTGCCGCGGCGAGCGGCACCGCCGGAGGCAGCGCGGAGAGCACCGGCTCGGGGAGCTCGACGAGCTCGGGCAACGGCGTCCCGTCGTCGGGGAGCGGCGCCGACGCTTCCGCCGCGCCGGACAGCCCCGGCCGGGACGCCGGCTCCGACGCCGGACCGACCGGAAGCGGGGAAAGCGATGCGGCTGCCGCGAGCAGCGGCGGAGGGAACTGCGGAACGCGCACGGGCAAGCGCGGAAAGACAATTCGCAACCTGATGGTCGGCGGCACGAGCCGGTCGTACGTGGCCTATCTCCCGATGTCGGCCAACCCGAAGACCCCGATGCCTTTCGTTTACGTGTTTCACGGCGCGACACAGACGGGGTCTTACCTCTACGACGCAACGCAGTACTCGATGCTGGCCGACAGCGACGGAATCGCGGTCGTCTTCCCGGACGGCCAGAATACGTCGTCGGCTACGTCGAGCGGCACCCTCGATCCGTGGAACGTCTCGGACAACGGCGCGGCGGTGTGCGGCGCCGGGTCCCTCGCCAACAACGCGAACGCCGTCGACTTCGCGTTCGTCGACGCGATCAAGACGGACATGCTGCAGGACCAGTGTCTCGACGTGAAGCACACGTTCGCGACCGGCTTCTCGATGGGCGGCTACTTCAGCCACCACATCGCCTGCGACCGGCCCGACTTCACGGCCGCCGCGCCCCACTCGGGAGGCACGCTTGCGGACCTAAGCAGCTGCAAGACGACCCACATGCCGATCATCATCTTCCACGGCACGTCGGACGGACTCATCGCGCCGGGCTGCGACGACCCCAACAGCCAGGCGCAGAGCGGCTTCCCGCCATCGGCCACGCTCTGGGCGCAGAAGAACGGGTGCAAGACGACCTACCAGACGATCGCGGAGATGGGGACGACATCGGGGGACAACGGGCAGTGCTACCTCTACGACGGCTGTCCGGCCGGCGCTCAGGTCGAGCTATGCACGTTCACGAACCTGCAGCACGCATGGGCGGGCGCGCCGACGTGCCAGGGCTGCATCGGGTCGGGGACGGGCTACCCGAGCGCGACCCAGCTCGAGTGGGCGTTCTTCAAGAAGTACGCGTGGTAGCCCGCTTAGGCCTTGGCGGAAAAAGGAGGAACCGCCTAGCGTTGGGGGCGCATGGCGCGCCTTCCGTCCGACATCTTCTCGTCCCTTCGCGAACGAAGCTGGGGGCCGCAGGCGATCCGCCTGAACTCTCTCGGCCCGATGGCCGACCTGTCCATCGAGGAGACGTTCGAGATCCTACGGGAGGTGCTCGAGCAGATCCCGGCGATCGTCGAGGGAGCCATCGAGGCCGGCGCCTTCGCTCGACGCGAGGAGGTCGAACAGGAGTTCGAGCGGGCCTTGCAAGATGCCCTCGGCGTCTCCGGCGCGCGTCCCGTCGGCGGCCTGCCGCTCCTGCTCGACGACGTCCGCGAACTCGCCGCCTACAAGCGGGAGGTCGAGGCGCGCGATTCGCTGCCCGAGGACGAGGAAGGTTCCGGCGACGGCTGAGTCATGTCGCTCCCGAAGGCCGTCATGTCGTGGAGCAGCGGCAAGGACTCCGCCTTTGCGCTGTACGAGGCGCGCCGATCGGGAGAGGTCGACGTCGTCGCGCTGCTGACGACGGTCACCTCCGCGTTCGGACGCGTCTCGATGCACGGGGTCCGAGAAGCGCTGCTCGACCGGCAAACCGAGGCGCTGGGCTTGCCGTGCCGCAAGGTCCTCATCCCCTCGCCCTGCCCGAACGAGGTGTACGAGCGCGAGATGGCGAGGGCGCTCGGCGAGCTCCGTGGCCTAGGGGTCGATCGGGTCGTCTTCGGCGACATCTTCCTCGAGGACCTGCGCCGCTACCGCGAGACCAAACTCGGCGAGATCGGCATGACGGCTGTCTTCCCCCTCTGGATGCGCGACACTCGCTCGCTCGCGAGAGACATGATCGCGTCCGGCCTCCGTGCCGCGATCGCGTGCATCGACCCTCGAAAGGTGGACCGCTCGTTCGCCGGCCGACCGTTCGATGCTTCGTTCCTCGCTGCCCTGCCGGAAGAGGTGGATCCTTGCGGCGAGAACGGGGAGTTCCATACTTTCGCGTCGGCCGGGCCGATGTGGAAGGGCGAGATCTCCACGTGCGCGGCGAGGTCGTGGAACGCGACGGCTTCGTCTTCGCCGACCTGCTCCCCGCCTAGGTCAGGCGAATCCCGCGCGGATTCGACACGCGATCGCGGCGGCCTCCTGTTCGGTCGCGTAGGCGTGCCGCGGCCAGAAGAACCCCCTGAGCCCGTCCTTGCGCCGGCGAGGAACGACGTGCACGTGCACGTGCGGGACGCTCTGGCTCACCTTGTCGTTGAGCGCGACGAACGCGCCCTCGGCGCCGAGCGACGCCTCGATCGCGGCCGCCACCCGCTGGGCCGCCGCGAAGAGGTCACCCACTTGTTCGGGCGGCACTTCGCTCAACGCCCGCCGGTGGGCCCGGGGTACGACGAGCACGTGCCCGGGAAAGACCGGGCGCACGTCGAGGAACGCGACGACGCGTGGCTCGTCAAGGACGACGTGGGCGTGCCCGCGCCCCGCGACGATCTCGCAGAAGGGACACAGCGGCGACATGGCGGGCCGCCGAAGGTATCACGGCGCTACGGACCGATCTGTCCGACGCGTTCGGGGCGCCTTGCGGGCGCGCTTGCCCTTGGTGGCAACGCAGGGCTGCGGCTCGCGCGCTCGCTCGATGGCGGCCCGTCGGGCGCCGGCGGCGGCAAAGTCACGACACAAGTCTTGCCAAGGATACGAAAGGTGAGGTTCGAGAGGTCCATGTCGGCCACTCCGAGCAATGGTCCGCACGCTCGAGCGAAGCGAGAGTTCGGACTTAAAACCCAAGACGACTCCGCACGCTCGAGCGAAGCGAGAGTTCGGACGCCGCACCCAAACATTCACTGGGAAGAAGGACGAGCATCGACCGCGCCAATTCACAAGTCCGCGAAATTCCTCGCGCGACCCCCGGGCATTGTGGACGGTCGTACACGTGGCTGGGGGCCGTTCCGCCCCACCCCGACGCGCGTCGATCACGCCTTGACGCCCGGCGTGCTTCCGTCGTCGTCTCGCTCGAGGAGATAGAGGATGACGTACTGCCCCCACGCGGCGCCCTTGACTCTGTGGTGCGTGACCGAAACGGCGACCCTCCCGGCCGGCGCGTGCAGGACCGCGTCGGGGATGGGGGCCACATCGAGGTCGTTCGCTTCGACCACGAACCCGTGAATCACACCGCGGCTCCGCTGGACAAGCGACCGCATGGCCACGTTCAGGGCGGCGAACGGCTCGCTCTCGCCGCGCAAGATGCGGGCGCTCTGCTCGCGCAGATCCGGACCCGCGTCGATGGGGACAAGGGGCGCCCTGCTCGCCGCGGCCCGCGCGCCTTGCACGCGAGCAAGGACCTTCGCGGCGTCGGCCTCGTGGTTCGGCGACTCGAAGAGCGCGTACGTGGTGACCACCGCGCCTAGGGCGGATGCGCCTCCCGGCGGCAGGGCTGGACCGATGGCAATGCGGCTGACGTCCGGCGCGAGCAGGACGCTCCGGCCCACCGGCCGCTCGAGCGCGAACTCGAGCCATACATTGGCGTCGCGCGTCGGCGCGACCATGCCGACGAAGAGCGACCCGTCGCGAATGGTGCCGTCGACCTCCCAGCCGGCCACGAGCCCGAGCGCGATGCGATCAGCGTCGTCCTCGCGGTGCTTGAAGCTCGCATCGATGAAGGTGCCGGCCAACCGCAGGTTGTGCGCGCTCTGCTTCGTCGCCAGCGCCAGGGGGCGAAGCGCCGCCTGGACCCTGGTCCGATTGATGGCGTCGAGCAGCGCGGACGTGAGTCCCGCGGCGTCGGCGACGAGAGCGGGGGGGCCGAGCGCGCGAGGCCTGTACTGGACTTCGGCCACGTCGCCCGACGTCAGCAAGAGGTCGGCCACGGTGTGGCTCAGGACGTGGCCCTCGCGCCGCACGACGATCTCGGCCCACGCGGCCTTGTCGCCCGGGTCGAGCTCGCAGGACACCGCGAACGCCGGCGGCGCGAGGGACGCATCGCTTTCGCAGACGCGTGTGCCGAACTGGCCTCTGTTGATCAAACCCATCGCGGCGGCCGCTGGATCGCGGAGCCGGCCGCGAACGATCGCCCGGTGCGACGCGTCAGCGACGCGCGAGGTCGCCTCGAGCGTCACCTCGTCGGTCCCCAGAAGGGCGACGGCAGCGAAACGAGTCCCCCTGCGCGCGGTCGCCAACCCGAGCGCCCACCGTCCCGAGGCGATGCGGGCCTCGACCAGTTGCCGAAGCTGGGGGCCCGTGTGCTCGAACGCAACGGCGTCCGTCGTGCCCTCGGGTATCGTCAGCGAAAGGGCGACCGGCAGCGAGTCCGGCGTGCTCCCCCCGCACCGCGCGACCACGAAGCGACGCAGCGACTCGGTCGGCAGCCCGTGTTGCTCGACGTAGAACCGTGCGACCTCGGTCGCCGCGCACCGAAGCGCGGGCGAGAGCCGAAGTCGGTCATGCCGGGCCAACGCGACCGACCGGGCGAGGTCTCCCCACGCGGACGCGTCGTCGTACGCCGCCGGATCGTCCTGCACGGCGGGCGGGGTCGACGCGTCCCACCCGTCGACCGGCACCGCGCTGCCGGCGAAGGCGTCCGGCGGCGCCGGCAGGCTGGGCAGGGAGGCAAGCTCGTTCTGGGCCGGAAATGCCGTCGTCGGGCGGGACGGCTGGCCGGCGGCGGCGTCGTTGGGGGACTCGGCGGGCATGCAGCTCGAACCCAGGAGCCACAAGGCCACCCCAAGTTTGGTGTGTCGTCCGAACTCTCGCTTCGCTCGAGCGTGCGGACTCGGGAGGGGGCGCGCGCCGGCCGACATGGGACCGATCTCATAAGCACGGCCGCGACGCGTCGCCATAGTCATTTGATTGAGGAGCGGGTGCGTTCAACCCTGGGTCGAGATCTCTTTCAACGCGCTTTTCTTCCTCGCTTCTGGAACGCGTGGAACTCTTCGACGAGGAAGTCCCAGACGGCCGCGACGCGCGGGACTCCGCGGAGCGCCCGGTGGCCGACGAGCCACGTCTCGATCGTCGGCAGGTCGCGGACCGACGGCGCGAGGGCGGGTGCGTGACGCAGCGGCAGGATCGGTTCGACGCGCGTGTACGTGGCGGGCAAAAGCGCGACGCCCACGCCTTCGCGGACAGCCGCGACCTGCGCGGCGATGTGGCTCGTCTTGAGGACGGGCTCGAGGTCGGGCACGTGTTCGGCGAGCCAGCGCGCCGGGGGGATACCCGCAAGGTCGTTGTCCCACGCAATCCAGGGGAGCTCTTCCCAGTTCTTTACGGCAGGGCGAGTCGCGGCGCCGTTCGAGGCGATCATGGGCGTCCAGACGCTCGCGTCGAGACGCGCCATGACCAGGTCGCCGCTGCCTGGGCGGATCGTCCGCAGGGCCAGGTCGGCTTCGCGTCGGGTCAGATCGGTGACGCGCACCGACGCGTCGAGCTCGATGCGGATGCGCGGGTGCCGGACGCGCAGCCGCGCGAGGCCGGGCACGACGAAGGCGTCGGCGACCCCCGGCGGGACGCTCAGTCGCACGACCCCCTCGGCCGCACGCTCGAGGCCCGAGGCGTCGCGCGAGAAGCGCGCGTGAGCCGCTTCCATCTCCTCGGCCGCCGAAAAGAGGCGCTCCGCGGCGTCGGTGGCCGCGAGACCGTCGCGCGTTCGATCGAACAGGCGCGTCCCGAGAGACTGCTCGAGCGAGGCGAGCCGGCGGCTCAGCGTGGAGGCGTCGAGCGCGACACGCGTGCCGGCGGCGGCGAGGCTTCGCGAGCGGTAGAGGGCCAGAAAGAGGCGGACGTCATCCCAGCGGGCGTCGCTGAGCGCGTCGGGACGGGCTTGCACGGATGCAGGCATGCCTTGTGATCATGGGCGTTGCCATGAATGCACGCAAGCACCACCCTCCAGGGCATGAACGAACTCCACGTAGTGCTGGGCAGTGGTCAGATTGGGTCGCTCGTCGCGCGCGAGCTCGTCGCACGGGGCACGCCGGTTCGCGTCGTCCGCCGCGGCGCCCCGGGCGAGATGCGGCCCGGGCTCGAATGGGCGTCGGGCGACCTCTCGGATCGGTCCTTCGCAGAGGAGGCGACCCGCAGGGCGGCGGTTGTCTACGATTGCACGAGTCCCCCGTACGACGCGTGGGCCACGCTGCTCCTGCCGCTCGCGCTGGGGGCGATGCACGGCGCGGCCAAGGCGGGCGCGAAGCTCGTCGCGCTCGACAACCTCTACATGTTCGGGGCCGTCCGCGCGCCCATGTCGGAAGACACGCCCGTCGCCCCCCGGAGCAAGAAGGGAGCGATCCGCGCACGGCTCGCCGACCTGCGCCGCGCCGCCCACGGCCGGGGAGAGGTGCGGGTCACGACCGGCCGCGCGAGCGACTTCTTCGGACCCGGCGTGGTGAGGCAGACGACGTTCGGCGATCGGTTCTTCCGTCGCGCGTTCGCAGGCCAGCCGGTCGACTGCCTCGGGGATCCGGACGCGCCGCATTCCCTCTCGTACGCGGCCGACGTGGCGCGCGCGCTCGTCACCCTGGCCGACCGCGACGAGGCGCTCGGCAAGGTGTGGCACCTGCCCGTCAACCCCGCCGAGAGCATGCGGCGCGTCACCGAGCGCGTGGGGGAGGCGCTCGGGCTCTCCATCCGCGTGCGGCGCGTCCCGCGCTGGGCGCTCCGGACGTGGGGCCTCTTTGTTCCGATGGTCGGCGAGGTCGCGGAGATGGCGTACCAGTGGGACGCGCCGTATGTCCTCGACGACTCTCGATTTCGCGCGACCTTCGGCGGCGCGACCACACCCGTCGAGAGTGTGATCGCCGAAACGGCGAGGTGGGCGAGAGCGACGTACTGCGGCGCCGATGGGGCGCGGGCGGCGGCGTAGTCCGCAGGCTTGAGCGAAGCGAGAGAGCGGGACTACGGACACCCCCAAGTCCCGAAAAGTCTCTTCACTGCGCACAGGAGCGGCGGTACGAGAGGGAGACCGTGCGCGCGCTCCTCCCGATCTTCGCCGCTACCGCGTTTGCCTGTTCCAAGCCAGCCCCGCCAACCCTCGTCCCCGAGAGGGTCACGCTGACGCGCATCGACGCGACAGGGATCGCGCTCGACCTCGCGCTCGACGTGTCCAACCCGAACTTGGTCGATCTCACGACCACCGACGTGACGTCGCACCTCGTCGTGGACAAGACGCGCGACGTGGGGACGGTCACGCTGCCCAACGCGATGACCCTTGCGGCCTCGAAGACGACGCGGATCGACGTGCCGATGACGCTGTCATGGCCGGATATGAGCCTGCTCGCGCAGCTCGCGATGAACAACACGGCCGTCCCCTACTCCGTCGACGGCTCCGTCGCGCTCGGCGGATCCCTCTTGCAGGTGCACGTGCCGTTTCACTTCGACGGATCGATCACGCGCGATCAGATCGTCGGCGCGATGATGAATTCGTTCCCGAAGCCGCGATAGGCTCTCGCTACTATCAACGCCCCGTTACGGCGTCAGCGTCACGACGTGCACCATGCCCCCTTGACCGTTGGCCCACACGATCGACCCGTCGGACCGCCGGACCACGTCGTCGTACGAGAGCCCGTCGTTTGCGTCGAGCATCTTCTTCGGCTGACAGATCGCCCCCGTCCGATCGACGACCATTTTGTAATACGAGACCGTCGGCGCGAAGGCCGAGCCGGTGACCTCCGCCCATGCGAAGAGAATGAGGTCCCCGCTCCCGTACTGGACCGACTTGACGTAGGCGATCGTCGCGCCGCTCGCGGGGCTCAGCTTGACCCAGACGGGGGTCAGGTTTCCCGCGGGCGCTCCCGACTTGGCGATCAAGAGAAACCCTGCGTCGGTCCCCGAGATCGCTCCCTGGGTGATCTTCATGGCCACGCTCTGGTCGATGTTCGGCCAGGTGCCGGCGCTCAGGTTCTGCGCGATCGATCGGTCCGTCACAAACGACGCGACGAGGACGTCGCTCAGCGGGAACATCCCGCCGACCTGGCCGTTGGCGTCCCCCTCGCCGTCGGCAGCGACCGTGTAGATGACGTTCGTATTCGGCATATCGATAAACGAAAAGAAGAAGCCGACGGGATAGGCGTCTCCGAGCCCGAGTACGGAGGCGCGCGAGCCGTCCACGACGAGCCGCTGGTCCAGGTTGTGACTCCCGAACCACCCGCTCAGCACCGTCTGCGTCCCCGAAGGGCTGAGCTTCGCGAGGTAGCCTCCCTGATGACGGACGCCCTGGAGCATCTGCATGTGCCCGAAGTATGCGACGAGCTCGTCGGTCGTTCCGAGATAACCCAGCCGCCCTCGCGCGGGGTTGCCCTTCGTCATGTCGTCGGTCAGGTTCGCCGATCGGAAGAGGTCGGTGCTGAAGACGACCTGTCCCGCGGGAGTGAGACGCTTGACCTGCGCCCACAGGCGCTGATCCACCGTGGTCGGATCGTAAAGAAGGGCGCCAAGTCCGTCCTTGGTCGTCGCGAGCCCGCCGAGGATCGCGCCCGACAGCGTGACCATGTTGGCCGGCGCGCTCCCCTCGGCCGCGATGACCGCGTCGTAGCTCGAACCGTTCTGCTTGTTCACGCCGACGTAGACGCTCTGGCTCGCGTCGACCGCGACCATCGCGCGCATATCGGGCGTCCCCGTTCCGCCCCAGAAGTTCGGCACCTGAACCGGCACGAGGTTCGCGTCGAGCGTGGTCGCGTGGATCGAATAGGCACCCGCGGCTGCCGAGCAGCTCGCGGGCCCGCTCGCGCCGCCGCCCTCGGCGCCCGCGTATCCGCCGCCGCTTCCCCCGTCGTGACCGACCGTCCCGCCGCCGGCGCCAGCGTCGCCCGCGCCCGCGTCGAGCGCGCTGCTGCCCCCCGAACCGGCCGGCTGCGTCGCGGCCCCGTCGGGTTCGCCGGCGCCCACCGCGCCCGCCAGCATCGGGTTCGACGTCGGGGCCCCCGTCGAGCCGGCGCACGCAGCGAGCGAGACGGCGATCGCCCCGACCGCCGACGTCGCGAGAAACCAGCACGCATCGATCGCGGATCGCATCGGAATCGGAGGTGTCCGTCGGGCGGCGCCGAGGTTCAGCTTTTCGAGCACCCTCCACAAGGACTACGGCAAAGCGTCAGCAGCCTGCTGCGCGACGACATCGATGAGGTCATCCATTGGAAGCGTAGACCTCGCAGATGCGCGACATGCGCGCCCCTTGCGCCATGAGGGCGTCGAGGACGTTGCCGATGTCCGACAGGTTCGCGACGTTGCCGCCGTCGCCGACGAGGTACACCGTCGGGTACACATAGAAGCAATCGACCTTGGGGTCCGCGGCGTGGTGGTGGCGCACGAGCTGCAAGCCCCCGTCGTCGAGGACCTCGGTCGCATCGAGCTCGCCCCGCGCGCCATAGCATGGATTCGGGTCGATTCCCGGTCGGCACACCCATAGGGCGGGGGTCGCTATAGTCGAGGGGATTGTCGAGCCCGTCGTCGGACAGATGCGCGTGGTCGACCTCGATGGGAAGGCCATGTCCATGCCTCGTCTCTGACCTTTGCGGCTATCGATTTTGGCAGAACCGGTTGGCACCCGCGTGCCATGTTGCCTGCAAACTCTCGAAGGTCCGAATCAA
>DATGJA010000458.1:0-2559 GCA_035295445.1 Polyangiaceae bacterium
GGGGAAGGGCGCCGAAAAAGACTTCTGACACGTGAAAGGGCTGGCCCATTTCTGGCCAGCCATTGCGTGCGCCCAAGCGCCCATAGATGCGCGGCACGGGCGATCCTATATGATCTATTCTCCCTCGCATGGGCGAACGCGTCCCCGAGGTCCTCGTCGTGGACGACGACCCGGAAGTCGCTCGGACGATCGAGCGCGCGCTGCGGGGCAAGGCGCGGGTAACGATCGAGTCCTCGGGCCGCGCTGCCCTCAGCCGATTCGCGCAGGGCGAGCAGTTCGAGCTCGTCCTTTGCGACGTGATGATGCCCGAGATGACGGGCACGGAGCTCTACGACAAGGCGAGGGCCCTCGATCCGGGGGTCGTCGGCGCATGGGTCTTCGTGACCGGGGGCGCCACCCCAGGGGAGCGCGCCCGCGTGGCCGCTTCGGGAGCACGCTGCCTCGCGAAGCCGTTCGTGCTCGCCGACCTGCAAGCGCTCCTCCGCTCGAAGAGGTAGCTACCGCTCTTTGCGACTCTTCGGGGATGCGTCGTGGAGCAGCTCGGCCACCTCGGTCGCCAGAGCGTGCGCGATGCTGACGAGGGTCGCCAGGGACGGATTCGTGCGGCCCGCCTCGATACGGCGTACGTGCGCGGGCTCGATCCCGAACCGCTCGGCGGCCTCCTCCACGGTCCAGGCCTTGTCCTTGCGAAGCTCGCGAACCCGGCGGCCGAGGTGGGCCGCGACGCGGCGGAAGGCGGCGGAGTCACGGTGGTGTGCCGTCTTCGGAATGGCGTCTCTGGTCGTGGCCACGATAGAAGACTCTCTGCTCCCTACAGGCCGGCGACGAGATCTTTAATGATCGATAATGGCCGGCCGGAGCCGCCCGCGGGCGGTCGTGCGTCGCGGGCGACGAAGCGGAGGTGAGATATGGCCGACTCGGTGGGGTTCGACTTGCTTCGCACGCTGGTTCCTCCGGCGATCCTTTTGCTCGTCCTCTTCGTGCTGCTCGGCCTCCGGATCATCCCGAACGATCGCGTGGGCATCGTCGAGAAGAGGTGGAGCGGCCGCGGATCGGTGAGGTCCGGGTTCATCGCGCTCGCCGGCGAGGCCGGGTTCCAGCCGACGGTCCTGCGGGGCGGGGTCCACTGGTTCACACCGCTCCAGTACCGCGTGCACCGCATGCCGCTCGTGACGATCTCGCAGGGGTCGATCGGCTATGTCTTCGCGCGCGACGGGATACCCCTCGAGCCGACGCAAGCCCTCGCCTCGAACATCCGCGCGGACGACTTCGGCGACGTGACGGCCTTCATGCAGAACGGGGGCCAGCGCGGACCGCAGCGCAAGATCCTGAGGGAGGGGACCTACGCCATCCACCTCGCCCAGTTCATCGTCATCACGTACGACAAGGTCTACTACCTGTCGCTCAACCGGGAGGAGGACGCCCGGGTGCGTCAGATGGCCGTGACGATCGGCGAGCGCGGCGGGTTCGCGCCCGTCATCCTCACGGGCACCGAGGACTTCGTCGGCGTCGTCACGGTGCACGACGGGCCGGGCCTGGCGCAGGGGGAGATCATCGCGCAGATCTGCGGCAACGACCCGATGGACCCGAGCACGTATCACAACAACTTCCAGGACCCCGAGCGCTTCCTCGCATCCGGAGGCCGCAGGGGCCGACAGCTCCAGGTCCTCGTCGAGGGGACCTATTACATCAATCGCCTCTTCGCGACCGTCGAGACGACCCCGAAGACCATCGTCGAGGTGGGGACGGTCGGCGTCGTCGTCTCGTACACGGGAGAGCGCGGCGCGGACCTTTCCGGAAGCGAATACAAGCACGGCGAGCTGACGGCGAAGGGGACGCGAGGGGTCTGGAACGAGGCACTCTTGCCCGGCAAATATGCCTTCAATCTCTACGCCGGCAACGTGCTGCCGGTGCCGACGGTCAACTTCATCCTCAAGTGGAACCGGGCGGAGGTCGGTTCCCACCGGTACGACGAGAATCTGTCCGAGGTTTCGCTCATCACGAAGGACGCGTTCGAGCCGCTCTTGCCGCTGAGCGTCGTCGTCCACATCGATTACAAGAAGGCGCCGCTCGTCATCCAGCGCTTCGGGGATATCAAGCGCCTGGTCGAGCAGACGCTCGACCCCATGGTCAGCGCGTACTTCAAGAACGTCGCGCAGACGCGGACGCTCATCGAGCTCATCCAGCAGCGCAGCGAGATCCAGCTTCGCGCGGGCGCCGAGATGCGCGAGAAGTTCGACCTCTACAACCTGGAGCTCCAGGAGGTCCTCATCGGCACCCCGACGAGCGCCCCGAACGACAAGGCGATCGAGACGATCTTGACGCAGCTCCGCGCCCGGCAGATCGCCGAGGAGCAGATCGCCACGTTCGCGCAGCAGCAGAAGGCGGCCGTGAAGGAGCGGGAGCTGCGGGAGGCCGCCGCGAGGGCACAGCAGCAGCAGTCGTTGACCGAGAGCGAGATCGCGATCGCGATCCAGGAAAACCAGGGCAAGGCCGAGTACCAGCGGTCGGTGCAGAAGTCGGCGGAGATAAGGGTCCTCGCCGAGGCGGAGGCGGAGA
>DATGJA010000459.1:0-8926 GCA_035295445.1 Polyangiaceae bacterium
GGGCGACACCGCTCTCGGTGCCGAAGCGGACCTCGACCCGGTGGTGCTCGGGATCGAGCCCCACGACCATCATGCGTGGCTCGACCACGAGGGACCCGACGTAGCGCCCGAGTTCGCCCGAGTCCGGGTACGACGTCGTCACGACGAGCCGCGCGTCGAACGGGGTCCGTGCGACGTCTGCCTTGAGCGCCGCCACGTCACTCGTCGACAGAATGCGCGCCTCGTCGCGCACGCCCAACGTCCCCGCGCGAGCGTCGTGGGCCAGAAGAAAAAGGGCAAATACCAGCAGCGCAGGCCAGACCTTCGTCGGTACCTTCATGGGTTACCCCAACGTACGTACGGCGCGTCCGGCGCGCCAGGCCTCGCGCCAGAGCTCGGCTCACAGCTTCGCTCGAGCGTGCGGACTCGTTGGATGCATCGTCCGCTCTCTCGCTTCGCTCGAGCGTGCGGACTAGCGGCGGCGGCCCTGCGAAATCCATGTTTCGACGAGCTGAATGTCCTCGGGCGAAGCGGAGGGCAATCCGAGGGGCATACCGCGCATCGCGCCTCTCTGCCCGCGCTCCTCGGATTGCCGGGCCAGCATCGCAGCGACGACGTACGGCGTCCCGTCCGCGACGGGCGCGAAGAGGCTCGAGCGACGACCCGCGTCGTCGACGTAGCCCGCGAACGTGGATTCGTAGTCGCTGAGGTTGAGGCGCCGCCCCTTGAAGCCGAACCCCCCCGAGTTGCCCGGCCCGCCGTCCCCACGCTCGAAGTCCGGCTCCCCGTGACAATGCCAGCAGGTCTTGCGAAAGACGCGCGACGCGACCTCGTCGTACGTCACCGCGCGGTCCAAGATGGCGAGGCGTGCCGAGGCGGGTGGGTCTTCGGTCGGCCCGAGCGTCGTCGTAAGGACGTACAGGGCGACGCTCTTGGCCTCCGATTCGTCGAGGCCCATGTTGGGCATGAGGGTGTCCCGCTTGACCGAGGGCGGATCCCGAAGCCAGCGGACGAGCTGCGCCGCGCGCCATCGATCGCGCGTGTAGCGCAGATCCGGAGCCAGGCGCACGGCGCGTTGCATGTCGGCCGCCACCTGGGCTGGCAAGAGCGCGCCGGCGAGGGGGCGTGTTCCGCTCATGCGGTGACACAATCCGCACCCCCTCACGCTCATGAGCTCGCGGCCCCTCGCGGCGTCGCTACCTGCGAGCACGCTCGCGGTGTCGTCGGCCCCCGAGCCTTCGAGCGGCGACTTCGTCCGCACGCTCGAGCCAAGCGAGAGTTCGGACGAGGCATCCGACAGAAAAGCTGCGACGTCGGCGGCGTGCTCCTCGGTGAGCGGCAACCGGGGCATCGTGGGAGCGAGGGCCGGACGCAGGTCGTACGGCTGCAAGAGGAAGCGCCGAATCCAGTCGCGCTCGAACCGCGACCCGACGGCCAAGAGGCTCGGCACGTCGCCGAGCTCGGCCACCTTCGGCTGCCACCGGGCCAGCTGGGCGGGCGTCCCCTGCACGCGCCCCCGGGCGACGTCCTCGTGGCACCCCGTGCACTGCTTGTCCTTGGCGGGCGCCGCGACCCCCTCGATCGCGTGGCAGCGCGTACATTCGAATTTCACGACGACCTCGCGCCCGCGCGCCGCGTCCGCCGGACGGAGCGATGCGGAGCGATCGCGCCCGAGGGTCGCCGCGCCCCGCCTGCAATCGATCGTCGCGAAGAGGACGAAGAGCGCCAGAACCAGCGCGGCCCCCCGCCTCACCGCGCGGCCCTCACGATCGACTCGCGACCTTCGCGTCGCCCGGCGGATGCGGCCCGGCTCCACACACGGCGTCGGGGAGCTTCGTCATGCGCCGGCATCGACGGATGTCCTCGTCTCCGCCGGCGCCCTCGCTGCGCGCGACTCGCAAGCGCGCCAGCGTCGCGTACGCGTGCGCGCTCCCGAGGAGATCGCGCTCGGCCAAGGGCGCGAGGATCCCGAGCGCTTCGTCCTCGTACTTGGGGAGCTTGGCGAGCGTTTCGCCCAAGTCCCCTTGTGCCACGGGATCGTTGCCATGGATCGACTCGAGGACCCGCATCGTGGCGATCGCCCACTCGAGGTGGGACGCGCGCGCTTCCTTGCCCTTGTCGCCGAACGCCGACACGCCGGTGAGCGCCCCGTCGGAGCGCGCCACGGCCAGCACGAGGATGCGCTGGGCCCGCGTTTCGAGGGGCGACGCGCCGTCGGTCGTGCTCGCGAGGCGCGGGAACGCCGACAGCACCGCCGCGGCCGCGGCGGCGAAGTGTTCTTCTTCGAGTCGCTGCTCGGCCGAAGAAATGAGCTCGCCCGGCGCCATCACGACGGGCGGCGCGGTGGGGGGCAGGCGAACGCGTGCCGGAGCGGGACGAAAGGGCGTCTCCTCGCGGTAGGCGAGAAACCCACAGGCGTGGGCGACATTCGAGTCCAAGGTGCTCCACGTCGCTACGCACGCACCCAAGATCGCCGCGATGGTCGTCTTCATTGTCGGCCTCTTTTCATGGGACCCGCGTGCGTTGTTCGCCCTTTGGCGACTCCCGCCGAAAGCGCTGGTCCTGTCCGCTTGCGAAAAAGAAGCTCGCCGGACGCGAGCGGAGGTAATCTCCATTTCCATGGAGGCTGCCACGAGCTACCTCTACGGCGACTCGACGCCTTCTCCGCTCACGACCGATTTCGTGGCATTCCTGCGAGACGTGTTCGACTTCGCGTCGGAGGTCCTTGCCTCCGACGCACGTCTCACGGAGGCCATGGATCGCATCGGCAAGCTCGCCGACTCGACGGAGAAGGAGATCCAACGAGCCGAAGCCTTCGCGCTCCAAGTGTCGCGGATGCTCGACCCGGCCGAGGGCCGCGACCCGGACTCGCTCGCCGCCCGCTGCGCCGCCCGCATCCGACAGGGCGCGGTGGACCTGGTGCGCAGCGAGTCCGAGGCGGCCCGCGCGGGGGTCGCCAGCGAACGAGCCCGCGCGCTGCAGACGGCGGCGACCGAGCACGGCGCTTCCGCGAAGGCCGTCCAGACACTGCTCTTGCGCCACCCGCTCCCCGAGACGGTGTCGGTGATCAACGTGCGCCTCGAGGCCAACGCGCGCTACGAGGCCCGCGCCCGCTGCCGCACCCCGTACGGACTCGACTGGGTCCTCGAGCTGGAGGTCCCTGGCTCTCACGCGCTGGCCTCCGTGCTGCGCGTCGATCGCGTCGCGCCGCGGCTCGAGGTCGACGCGCCCGAGGAGGCGGGGTGGATCCACAAAGAGGTCAAGATCCGCGCGCAGCGGTTCGATCGGTTCTATCTGGCCGAGCTGACGATCGCGCCCGCCGAGACGACCGCGAGGCTGCGCACGAACCCCGACGGCACGGGCGCCGGATTCGACGTCCTCTTCGCGTCCGACACCGGGCGCGCGCGCCTCCTCCGTGTCCTCGAAGCCGGAGCGACGCCCGACTCGCCCTACGACGTCGCGGGCGACGACCTGGGCAAGCTCCAGGCGCTGCGCGAGGCGCTGACCGCGCTCGTGGCCGACCTGCGCGAACGCCGGAAGTCCGTGGTCTCGATGACGCTCGACGACGGCCCGCTCGATCAGCTCGAGGCGCCGCGCCTGCTGGTCGACCGCCTCGTGGCCAACATCGCCCCGACGGTTCAGGAGATCGTGAAGCGCTCGTTGGTTCCCGGCGAGCTCGTTCTCAAGCGGCTCCTCGGCGATAACCACCGGGAGGAGCTCTTCGTCTCGAAGGCCGAGCTATACCGTAAGATCGAGCCGCTCCCCCCCTCGCTGCGCCGCGTCTTCGACCCGCTCGGCCTCTGGGACTCGCACGGGCCGGCCGCGCCGCCGGCCGCACCGACTCAACCCGGCGGGCAGCTCGCGCCGGCCCCGCAGCCCCAGCCGGAGACGGACGGGCAGCTCACGCCGCAACCCGTCCAGATGGTCTCGCAGCCGCCCCCGGCAGCGGAGCCCCCGGCGCCCGAGGTAGGCGTGATCCCCGCAGCGCCTCACGCGTCCGCCACGACCTCGCCTCTCTTAGCCCAGCGCATGTCGAGTCGGCCGCCCCGGCCTTGAGCGATCCCGGGGTGTCCCCGGTCCGTTCTCTCGCTTCGCTCGAGCCTGCGGACTCGTCGGGTGCATCGTCCGTTCTCTCGCTTCGCTCGAGCCTGCGGACTAGACGTAGCGCGTGAGCGACACGCGGAAGGCCCACCTGCAGATCCACGTCTGCGTCTTCATCTGGGGGTTTACCGCCGTCCTCGGCAAGCTGATCGCGCTCCCGTCGGTCGCCCTCGTCTGGTGGCGCCTCGTCGTCGCGACGGCGGCGCTCGGGTGCTTGCCTTCGGTCTGGCGCGGCGTGCGCCAGATCGCGCCCCGCCTCGCGCTGGCCTACGCGGGGATCGGCGCGATCCTCGCGGCGCATTGGGTGACCTTCTTCGGCGCGGTCAAGCTCGCGGATGCATCGGTCGGGGCCATGTGCCTCGGCCTGGCGCCCGCCGCGCTCGCCCTCGTCGAGCCCGCGGTCGCGCGACGCGCCATCGAGTGGCGCGAGATCGCCTTCGGCGCGGGAGTCGTCCCCGGAGTGGCCCTCGTGGTTCGCGGGGTCCCGGCGGGGATGCGGACCGGGATCGTCGTGGGCGTCGTGTCGACCACGCTCGTGGCCCTCTCGAACGCGCTGCAAAAGCGGCTCGCGAGCCGAAGGGCGGATCCGCTGGCGGTGATGTGGATCGAGCTCGCGGCAGGCGTTCTGGTGCTCACGATCGCCGCGCCGGCGTTCCCCCACGCGGGGCCCGCCCTTCCGATCCCGGATCGACGCAGCCTGTGGCTCCTGATCGTCCTCGCGATCGGGTGCACCTTGCTTCCCTTCGGGCTCTACTTGGCTGCGCTGCGGCGGCTGTCCGCCTTCACGGTGCAGCTGGCCGTGATCCTCGAGCCGGTCTACGCCATCGCGCTCGGGTACGTTCTCTTGGGAGAGGATCGGGAGCTCGGCGGGACGTTCTACGCCGGGGCGGCCGTTCTCCTCGCCATCGTCGTCGCTCACGCCATCGTCGGCGGCGCGCGGCAGGTTGCCGAGGCCGGCACCGTTCGGTAGCAATGGGGCGGTAACCCCATGGATCGACCGTTTCGTGTGTTGGGATTGCAGCAGGTCGCCGTCGGCTCGACGGACAAGGCGAAGCTGCGGCACCTTTGGATCGACCTTCTCGGTCTCCGCGTCACCGGGAACTACCGGAACGAGCGAGAGAACGTCGACGAGGACATCGCGGCGCTCGGAACCGGCCCGTCGGGCGTCGAGCTCGATCTGATGCAGCCGATCGACACGGCCAAGCGGCCCGCCGTCCACGAGCCGGCGCTGAACCACATCGGCCTTTGGGTCGACGACCTGGCGGCGGCCGTCGAGTGGCTCGGCGCGCGCGGGGTGCGCTTCACGCCGGGCGGCATCCGTCGAGGCGCCGCGGGCTTCGACGTCTGCTTCATTCACCCCAAGGCAAGCCCCGAGGCTCCGCGGGGAGGCGAGGGCGTGCTCATCGAGCTCGTGCAAGCACCGCCCGACGTCATCGCGGCGCTGGGTCGGTAGCCGAGCGAGCGTATCCGGGAACCTGGATGGGCTCCCGGGTTGTCACCGGACGAGCGCCCAGAGCGGCAAGATCGCGATGGCCGCCAGGATGCCGTAGCCGACGAGCGCGGCCGCGAGCCGGGGCCGCAGCTGAGCGCTCATGGCCATCGCCCCCGCGGTGATCATGGGGGGCATCGCCGACTCGAGCGTGACCACTCGGAGCGCGTCGCCCTGCGCGTGCAGCGCGACGGCCAGGCCCAGCGCGATCAGGGGCAGGGCGCCCATCTTGATGGCCAGCCCCATCGCCGTCGCCGCGATGTCGCGCGCGCCGAGGCCGAGCTCCAGCTTGAGGCCAACGGTGAACATCGCCACCGGAACCAGGGCGTCCCCCACCCGCTTGAGGATCGGGTCCGCCGAGGGGGGCAGATGCCAGGGGAGCAGGGCGATCGCGAGCGCCACGAACGGCGGGAACAAGACGACGCGACGCGCGAGCGTCCGCACGCTCGAGCGAAGCGAGAGTGCGGACGACACACCAGGGGCCGCCCGGCCGGGAACGGAGGCCGACCCGTACCGGGCGGCGACAATCGTCCCCCACGTGGCCACGATGAGGAACGAGCCGAGCTGGTCGTACACGACCGCGAGCCGCACGGCCGGTTCGCCAAGGAGCGCACCCACCATGGGATAGCCGAGGAAGGACGTGTTCCCGACCGGCACGCAGAGCAAGAGCGCGCCCGTCGCTTCCCGCGAGAGCCGCAGCGCCCGCGACGCCGCGAGCACCAGCGGCACCGAGACCAGCAGGAGCAGCCAGGGAACGGCCACGAGGACAAGGAGCCCGCGATGGAGCGTGAGCTTGGGGACGAGCTCGAGGATCAGTGCGGGCATGCACACGTAGATCACGAACCGGTTGAGGCCCTCGGCGCCCTCGTCGGCTATGAGCGACAGACGTCGGGCGGCGACCCCCGCCAAGAGGAGCACCAGGACGAGCGCGAATGCGGATTGGGAGTGGGACGACACGCCGGCGCAGGTTACGTCAGCGAGCGGCGTCCGAGCGCGCCGACGACGACCCGGGCCGCCGCTTCGCCAGCGCCGCCAGCTTGCGTTCGACGAGGCCCACGAGGTCGTCCTGCGTAAACTGCATGTCGAGGATGTGCAGGCCGAGCTGGACTCGACCGAGCTGCTCGCGCCAGATCGCGCTATCGAGCTCGATGGGGCTCTTGCGCGGGTCCCCCGGCGGCGGGTCGGGGGACACGGCGAGGTAGCGGAAGCCGTCCGGCCGATCCACACACCACGCGGTGTAGAAGTCCTTCACGACGATGAAAGGCGTCGCGGCCCAGTCGCCGCCGGGCATGTGATCGCGATAGCTCGAGTGGGTGGGGAACGCCGCGCCGGAGAGGCGTTTCTTGCCGCTACCGCCGACGTCGGCCGGGTTCACGCAGGCGGTGCGGTGTCCCGCCGCAGGCGGCCCGGGCCACGGGTGTCTCACTCCCTCCGGCAAATAGGACGCGAACGCGACGACGCAGCCCGGCTCCTCGGCGGAAGTGCAGAGCGGGATATTCCGGAAGGTCCCGCCGGTCGTGCTGCCGTCGGCCACCTCGACGTCCCCTCCGATGGGCATGGCGACGAGCAAGCGCGCGCGCATCACGGGGTCGTCGTCGAAGACCCTCTGGAGGAGGCGCTCGACCATCTGCGCCCCTTGCGAATGGCCGACGAGAACCAGCGGGCGGCCGTCGTCGTAGTGCGCCTGGTAATAACGAAATGCCGCCAGCACGTCGCCGAAGGCCAGATCGAAGAGGCGCGCGTGCTCCACGTCCGGCGCGAGATACGTCCCGATGGTCATCTGGCGATAGAGGGGGACGAAGACGCGGCAGGCGGCCCCGAAGCGCGCCACCTGCCCGTGTGTGAACTCGGTCATCCGCGTCGTGTCGGTAAAGTCGGTATGGTTGCCGGGCGCGAGCCCCTGGTCGACGGTGGGATACACGTAGAAGCAGTCGGCCGCGGGGTGCGCGGCCGGCTGGAACGCGACGCGCACGCGCGAGCCGTCGGGCCTGAGCTCTGTCGCGTCGAGGTCCTTGCGGCAAGCGTCGGTGGGCAGGTCCGGGCGGCATATCCAGCCCTCGGGTCGCGCGTAGTCGGGCGCCGCCGCCAGGAGATCGGGGCGCGGCGGCGCGTCGACGACCGCCGGCCGCCCCTGGGAACACGACGCGACCACCGCGGCGACGCCGAGTCGAACGAGGACCGCGGCCGAAGCCCGAGCGCGCATGCCGCGCTGGTGTAGCGCAAAAACGGCGATCACAGGTTCGATGAGCTGGGCCCGCAGGATTTTGAGCGTGAGAAATGGGGCGTGCGCGACACCCCCAGGACTAGGCGCCGACGATCTGGATGTTCAGCGCGACGTCCGGCGACTCGGCCCCGAGAATCCACGCCACGACGGGGGCGGCCAGAGGCCCGGGGCTCAGGATGGCCCGGCCGACGTCGACCACCGCCGCGTCCCTTGCGGCGATCACGGGGGGCCATTGTTCCTGCGGCGTCGCGGCGAGCTTGAGGGCGAACGCCCAGGCCCCGTCCCGGGCGCGATCGAGGGCGAAGTCGAAGAGCTTGTCTTCGAGGTCCGCGAACAGCTCGACCGTCTTCATGCGGGGGGAGACCTCGGTGAGCGCGACCTCGATCGCCGCCACAAGGCGCGTCAGCACGGCGTTGATGCGAAAGAAGTCGTCCTTCAGGCCGGAGATGCTGACGCCGGGAGCGACGGTGGCCGCGGCGATCCCGAGGTCGAGGTTGATGTGGGCGTTGATGCCCAGCAAGAGGTGCTGCACGACGAGGGTCTCGGTGCCCGTCATCGCGTCGAACGCGAGCTTCCACGACCGCGTCGGCGCGATGCCGTTGCCATACGCGTCCCACGCCGAAAGGAAGCGGTCGGCGAAGAGGCAGTCGAGGGTCTGCATCCGCGCGTTGTCGTCGAACGTGCGCGCCGCGATCGCCCGCTTGACCGATCGCGTCACCCGCTCGTAGAGGGCAGCAAAGTAGCCGCCGGCCGAGGGAGTCGTGATGCACCCCTCGACGATCTCCTCGAGGCGCGCGAGCACCTCGTCGATCGTGGTGGGCGACGCCATGAGCTCGGCGGCCCATGCTCGCGCGGGGGCGACGGGCGGGTCAAGAGCGTCGACGATGGCGTAGTATGCCCCCGCCGCATGCGCCCAACCTCCGCGTCCCTGCTCGCGCTCGCAGCGTCCGTATGCGCTTGCGGTTCCACCGGCCGCGTCGTCCACGCGCCGGCGACGACTGGCCCGCCGCCCGCGTCGGCCGAGAGCTCGGACCGCGCGGTCCCTGTGGCGTGCGGCAAGCCGTGGAGCGTCGACGTGATCGGGGGCGGCGGGCGGGTCGTGGTGGCGTGTCCCGGCGACGTGCAGCGCGTCG
>DATGJA010000460.1:0-7850 GCA_035295445.1 Polyangiaceae bacterium
AGTCGCGCCGCCATGGCATCCCTTGCACGCTTTGACGTAGACGCGGTTACCGTTGGACGTATCCGTGTCCTCGGGATTCTTAAGTTCGTTTCGCGGAACCCCGCGCAGAAGCTGGTCGGCCACGGACTCGGCCCGGTCCGACGAAAAGACGCCCCCCTCGAAAGCTGCGACGAGATCCAAGAGTCCGTCGGCGATTTGCGGCCCCTGACTGTGCGCGGTCACGGCGCCCTGGGCTTGGATTTGATACGTCGCGAACCGGCCGTCATACTGATAGGGTGCCGTGTAGAACGTGTTCTCAACGGTGGGCACGGCCCTCCATACGGAGAACTTTCGATCCGGCGGCGTCACGACCTGGCTGCCATCCGGGTTGATGAGGTCCATGTTGTCGGGCAGCGTCAGCGTGACTCGGATCAGCCCCCTCCTGAGGTGCTCGTAGGTCGGTGTCGCAGCGGTCGGATCGTCCGCGTCGATGCGATTGAAAAGCGGATCGCCCGGATTTGCTGCGAGACGAGCGTCCACGTCCGACGGCAAAAGGGTGAAGTGGTTACCATCGACGTGACATGTGGCGCAGGAGCGGCCATTCGTGTGCTTGAAAGGCTCGTCGAAGAGCCGCTTGCCTTCGCGCGCACGTCCGTCTCCCTGGTCCTGCGGCGCGAGAGTGGCCTGCTCGACCGAAACCGTGGCCCCTCCCGAGCCATTGGAACCCCCGCATGCAGCGGGACACAAGACGACGGCGCCGAGCGCGGGTAGCAGACTGCCCCATTTCATCGGAGATTCCTCTTTCCTTGTGCTCGTGGACTCATGAAGGCCGTAGAAGCGCAGTCACGGCCCTTGAAGCAAATTCGCTGGCCGCAGTGTTACAGCCTCCATACGAGAATTTCGCTCGATGCGAGGCGTCGCATTGGCGCTCTACACAAAAATCGTGGTCGGGTACATAGGCAATTTTTGTCGATATCGCCCAGGGCCGCGAGGAAACGCGCGGCCCGGCTAGCGTCGGCCGGCACGGCGATGGATGAGCGCGACGACGACGAGAACTTCTGCCACGTGCCCCCGACGAACGTCCGGACGCTCGAAAGCGAGGACGATCTCCACAGCCGAATCGAACGGCTTCCCGCGCGGAGCTGAATCTCCAGGAGTAAGGGCTTTCCCACGGTTGGCGTCACCCGGACCATCCCTCCGTTACGGCGCAGCCCCGAAAAGTGGTATTCAAGGTGGTACTCAACGGGGCTTGAGTACCACTCGGGACCGACGGGCGCTGACGCTGCACGCTGGCCTTCGCCAGGCCATCCTTGCTTGGATCAAGCACTCGTCAGTGCGCATCGGGCTCGATGCAACCGACGGCGAGGCCGGAGACGGGGCTCGCCATGCTACGAAGCTGCCATCTGATGCCCCCGCGCCCGCGCGCCGTCCTCGTCGGCGTCCAGCTTCCCAACGTCACGGACGCCGACCATGCGTCCGACCTCGCGGAGCTGGGGCGCCTGGTCCACACGCTCGGCTACGACGTCGCGGCGACCATCACGCAGCGCCGCGACGCCCTCGCCGCCGCCGCCGTCCTCGGCGAGGGCAAGCTCAAGGAGCTCGCCGCGCGGACGGGCGGCACCGGGATCGTCCCGACGGGCGCGCGCGAGGTCAAGACCAAGGCGCGCGCCCACGACGGATGGGAGCCTTCCCCTGAAAAGGCCCGCGCGCCGGGGGACGGAGGACACGACGAAGAAAGCGAAGACGAGCGCGATCGCGAAGGCGACCCTGCCGGGCCCACGGAGAAGGCGGGCTTCGTTGTCGTGGACCACGACATCACCCCAAGCCAGGCGAGAAACCTGGAGCGCGCCACCGGGGCCGAAGTCCTCGACCGTACGGGCGTCATCGTCGAGATCTTCCACCGCCACGCCCGCAGCCGCGAAGCCCGCCTCCAGGTCGAGATCGCGCGCCTCAACTATGTCGCCCCCCGCATGCGCGAGTCCCCGGGCGGCAAAGAGCGGCAGCGCGGCAAGGGGGCCGGCGAAGCCGCCCTCGAGCTCGACCGGCGCAAGATCCGCGACCGCATCGCCGAGCTCCGCGAGCAGCTCGCCGCCATCCAGAAGGAGCAAGAGAACCGCCGCCACGCCCGCCACGGCAAGCCTCGCGTGGCCCTCGTCGGTTACACGAACGCTGGCAAGTCGTCGCTGATGCGGGCACTGACGGGCAGCGAGGTGCTCGTCGAGGACAAGCTCTTCGCAACGCTCGACACGACGGTGCGTGCCCTGCAGCCAGAGACCAGGCCCCGCATTCTCGTCTCGGACACCGTCGGGTTCATCCGGAAGCTGCCCCACGATCTCGTGGCGTCGTTCCGGTCGACGCTGTCCGAGGCGCTCGAGGCGTCGCTCCTTCTCTACGTCGTCGACGCGTCGGACCCGATGCACGAGGTCCAGCTCGGGGTGACGCGCGACGTGCTCCGCGAGATTGGCGCCGACGCCGTCCCTAGCCTCGTCGTCCTGAACAAGGCCGACCGGCTCGACGCCGCCGCGAAAGAAGGCCTCGCGCGAAGACACACGACGAGCGCCGCCTCCGAGGGCGTCGTGGTCCTCTCGGCCCACTCCCCCGACGACGTGGCCGGTCTCCGGAAGACCGTCCTGGCGTTCTTCGAGGCGCGCATGGTCGAGGGCGATCTGCTTGTCCCGTACGCCAAGCAATCGCTCCTCGGCGAGGTCTACGAGAACGCCCGGGTCGTCGCCGAGGAATACGGCGAGCTCGGAGTCGCGATGCGCATCCGCGGACTGCCCGCGGCCATCGCGAAGCTCGCGCGCACGTTCGCGGGGTAGTGCGCTCGGCGTGGCGCTCGCGGCGACGAGAGAAGGCACCGCACCCCGTGGCCGCGGACCCGCACGCGGAAGCGCGCGTCGTAGACGCCGTCGCGGTCGTGCAGCAAATAGCGTGGCGGCGCGTCGCCCGACAGCTTCGATCATTCGCTGCGCGACCCACGCACCCGTCGGGTGCGCGGGGACACCCACGTGGACGATCCCGCGGCGCACTAGGTCACCAGTCGCTACAGGCCGCGGGTCGGGATGGTCCCTGGCGGGCCACGCAGTTCTCGAACTCGTTCTCGCAATTGAGCCAGTCGGTCGGGTACGCCTGCACCGCTTTGCCGATGCAGTTGGCTGCGTAGGTTTGCGCGGCCGCGGCGTCGCTCAGCGAGAGAAGAACGGTGCTGAGCGTGCGCCCGGTGCTCCCCGGCGGCAGGGAGTGCCCTGCACACCAGAGGCCGTGATCCACCGTGGATGGCACGCCGTCGCAGCCGTGGCAGACGTCCTCGGCGAGCGTCCGCTGGGCGGCGGTGGGCGTGGCCGCGTTGAGGACCGGCTCCGTGCAGCTCGTCTCTGGTGCGAGCCTTTCCTGGCAGGGGTCGGTCGCCCCGCAGGCGTGCACCGCTTGCGCAAACGCGGCCGAGACGTTGGGTGCGATCGCGGTCGCACAAAGGTTGTCGTAGGCCGCTGCGCAGCCGGGCGAGAAGCAACGCGCCGAAAAGGCATGCACGTCGGCGCAGAGCTGTGTCGCGCCCGCGGCCGCGTCGCCCTGCGGGGCGGAAGGAGCGAACGCGTCAGGACCGAACGTATCGTTGGCCGCGGCGTCGAGGATCGTCGCGTCCCACGGAGCCGGCTCGTCCGGCGCGTCGTCCCGCGTGTCGTCCGGCGCGTCGTCGGCCGACCCGTCCGGCCTGGGTGTGGTGACCGGCGCGTCGTTGGCCGCGGCGTCCGAGAGCGGCGTTGCCGCCGGCTCGGACGAGGCGCCGCAGGCGACACACGCGAAGAGGCCAAAAGCGAACGATGCCCCCGGGACGACACGTTCGCCCACAGCCCCGAAAGTATCAGATTCGCGAGCAGACCGTGCAGGTCAAGGTGAGACGGCAGGCTCATGTCGCCCCCGCTTTTCTCGGTGTCTTCTCGTAGGCGCGAGAGGTTTTGAACCTCCGACCCCTACCGTGTCAAGGCAACAGTAACGCGGTTTCAAGGCGTTACGAGTCGTTACGGGTGAACCGCGTCGAGCACAAAGCATCGAGAAGAACAGCCCCGAGGCGTTTCGTGCACGTTCAGCTCGTTTCGCAAGGCCGCCCTGGTCATCGATCACGAAAAGGCGGGCAGGGGCCAGGGTC
Source organism: Polyangiaceae bacterium (assembly GCA_035295445.1). Taxonomy (GTDB): domain Bacteria; phylum Myxococcota_A; class Polyangia; order Polyangiales; family Polyangiaceae; genus Palsa-1150. The sequence continues at coordinate 4,127 of DATGJA010000460.1, forward strand.
AGGGTCAGGGTCCCTTGCGTCTCTCTTGACGCCATACGTCGGCCAGAGCGTAACGCCGAATCGACGGCCGGGGACGTCGGCAACCGCACGGTGAACCCGAGGTGCTTGGCGTGGATCGCCATGCGGCCCAGACCTGCTTGCGGCGCCGCATCCCTCGTGTTCGAATCCGCTCGCTTCCGGATGCGCCAGGAAACCGGGGTTCTCCGAGCGTCCAGGTCTCGACCACGCCCCGGCAGGGCCGGGGACGGCGTTGCGGTTGTACTGGTGTGGGTCAGCTTCGCGACGATGGCCGCTGCCGATGGCGCTGCCGTGGGCGCGCCCGCGGACGCGGCCCACGTGGCGGAGGCGCGCGAGGAGTTCCAGCGTGGCGCGCGGCTCGCGAGCGACTCGCACTGGCCCGAGGCGCTCGCCGCGTTCGAGCACTCCGCCAAGCTTCGCAGCCACGCGGTCACGACGTTCAACGTAGGCGTGTGCGAGCGTGCCATGGGCCACTTTACCCTGGCGCGCAGCACGCTCGAGCACGCGCTCGCCGAGGACACGGCCGCCGTGGGCAAGCTCCCGGACGTGCTCGTCGACGACGCGCACCGCTATATCGACGAGATCGATCGAGCGCTCGCGGTCGTCGACGTGCACACGCCACCGGGAGCGGAGATCGGCGTCGACGGTTGTCCGCTGCTCGTTCGCTCGCCCTCCGCGAGTCCGCCCGTCTTGGTGGCGGGTGTCCTGGCTCCCGGCCGGGGCGCGGCGCCACCCGCCGCCCTCTTCCGGTTGCTGGTGGATCCCGGGAGCCACAGGTTCACGGTATCGGTCGGCGGCCGCGAGCGCTCGGTCGTCACCGAGTTTGCGCCAGCGACTCGCGCGCACATCGACTTGGGAATCGATGCGCCGCCGGCGCCTACCGGCACGCGTCGTTGACCCCGGCCGGCATCGGCTGGCACCCATTCGGGCACTCTTCGATCAGCGTCAAGGCGCCCCCCGCACAGCCGTACAGGGACCTGGCGATCCCAAGCACGCCGTCGCCCCCGCAATAGAGGCCATCGCCGCTCGGGCACGCAGTCGGCGGAAGGGGAAGCACGGGATCGGGCGACGGCGACGACCCCGCATCGCTTCCGTCCGAGGACGCCGGCGATCGCGCCGAGCCGGCAGCGTTCGCGAAGACCACCAGATCGCTCCATGAGCCACGATAGCGATCGAGATCCGTTGCAGCGTTGATCCCGGCGACGGCGCCCATGTCCGAATACTGCCAGAACGTCCACGCGCCGAAGGACGCCACGACCGACGGGCAACCAGACGTCCAGTCCGCCTCCCACAGAGGGTCGGCCTCGCTGTCTCCCGCCAACGCCGACCCGAATCCTGGGGACACGTAAACGAGCGGCCGACGTCCGAGCTTCTCCTGGATCCGCGCCGACCAGGCGTCTACCGCGGTTCGCAGGTCCGTCGGAGACAGCCCGCCGGTGGTCTCGACATCGAGCGCCGGGGGCAGGTCGCCCGCGAGGGCGGGGCCCGAGCGTTCCAGGAGCAGGTCGGCCTGAGCGACGGCGTCCTCGCCGGGACGGAAGTATTGGTACGCCGCCCGCAGGAGACCGGCCGCGCGCACGGCGGGCCAGTTCGCCTCGAATGTCGCGTCGGGATGGCCCAGACCATCGCTCACGCGGATGAACGCAAAGGCGTGCCCGGACTGACGCACGGCGTTCCAGTCGATCGTCCCCTGCCACTCGGACACGTCCAACCCCTCCACCGTGTCGCTGCTGCACGTGGTCAAGTCACCCCCGCCGCTCGCCGTTGCCTCCCCCGGCCGACCCCCGCATCCGACGGATGCGAGGGCCAGCAGGCCGACGTGCAGGGTGACAATCGCTCTCGTCTCGATCCTTCTCATGGCGGCCTCCGGGTCGGCGCGATGCGGGATGACACGTCGGCCGTCATCGGCACGCGTCGTTGGTCCCCGCCGCCATGGCCGCGCAGCCGTTGGCGCACGCCTGCGCGACCGTCAGCACGCCGGCGGCGCATCGGTACAGCGTGCTGGTGCTCCCGATGATCGTGTCGCCGCCGCAGTAGAGGCCATCGCCGCTGGGGCACGAAGAGGACGCACACTGGTCATTCGTCCCCGCAGGCATGGTCGTGCAGCCTTGCGCGCAGAGGCTCACCGGCGAGAGGCTTCCTCCGGTGCACTGGTAGAGCGTGTTCGAATCGCCGCCGACGCCGTCGTTGCCGCAATAGAGGCCGTTGCCACTGGGGCACGAGGGGGGCGGAGGCGGGGGGGCGGCGCACTGGTCGTTGGTGCCCGCGGGCATCTTTTGGCAGCCGTTGGAGCAGGATTGCGCCACCGTGAGGTTGCCGCCGGTGCACTGGTAGAGCGTGCTCGCATCGCCGCTCACGCCGTTGCCCCCGCAGTAGAGGCCATCGCCGCTCGGACACGAGGCGGGCGAGGGCCCGGACGGCGCCGCCGCGCACTGGTCGTTGGTGCCCGCGGGCATCTTTTGGCAGCCGTGCGCGCAAGCCTGGGCCGCGGTGAGCTTGCCGCCGGTGCACTGGTAGAGCGTGCTCGCATCACCGCTCACGCCGTTGCCCCCGCAGTAGAGGCCATCGCCGCTCGGACACGAGGCGGGCGAAGGCCCGGACGGCGCCGCCGCGCACTGGTCGTTGGTGCCCGCGGACATCTTTTGGCAGCCGTGCGGGCAGACCTGCGACGTCGCGAGCTTGCCGCCGCCGCAGGCGTAGAGGGTGCCCGGGTCACCCGAGACGCCGTTGCCTCCGCAATAGAGGCCATCGCCGCTCGGGCACGAGCCGCCTCCGCCCGAGGATCCGCCGCCGGGGAGGGAGCGGAGGTGATACCAGCCGTACGCCTTCCACGACACGGTATGCGGGGCCGGGGCTTTTCGCTGGCAGTCGTTGTTGCAGTAGTTGTCGTCCATCACGTAGATCGACGTTCCCTGCACGTGATCGACGGACGCGATGTGCCCGTACACGTCGCCCGGGATCGGCGGGTAGACGATCATGTCGTACGGCGCCGGAGTATGAGAGCCGTCGTTGGCGATCCGTTCCCACGTCGCCGAGTTCGGAATGTCGTCCACCCAGATGTGGCAGGCTCCGGTCGGTCCGCAGCCGCCGGTCCACGCGTTTCGCGCGACGGGGACAGAGACCCCGAATTTGGCTTTGTAGAACGCCTGTATCGCGACCAGGCATTCGTCGCCCGTCGGAAAGAGGGACCAGTCGGTCACGGCGTCCGCCGACTCGCCCGTCATTTCGGCGACGGGTCCGGCGGGCGGGGCCGAGGAACAAGCAGCGGATACGAGGGCGGCCGCGCTCCATCCGAGGGCGCGACGAAGTGCGATTGGGGTCTCTTGGCAAACGCCGGGCATGGGTTGATCTCCGGTACGAGGGATTGGCTAACCGCGCGCGAATTGCCGCGCGCCCTCGTGCCCAATGAAAGACGTGTGCCCGGCTGGGTCGGCCCCATTTTGCCGACGAATCCACGCTTCTCGCGACCTCGCCTGGGTCTACCGGAACCCAAGAGGAGCGGTGATTGGGTCCGGCTAAACCCAACGCTCGCTCTTCAACTTCCGGAGCGCCGTCAGTGGCAAACGTCGTCGGTGCCCGGCGGCTGGATCGAGCAGCCGTTGGGGCAGTGCATGATGATCGAGCCCGACGCGCCGTTGCACAGGTAAAGGATGCTCGGCGTGCCGTTGATGCCGTCGTTGCCGCAGTACTTGCCGCCAGCCGTCTT
>DATGJA010000461.1:0-4596 GCA_035295445.1 Polyangiaceae bacterium
AGAGCGTAGCCGCCACGATTCGGGTGAGCGCCGTCTCCAGCAAGAGCCTCCTGCGTCCAAACTGGCGAAGCCAACGTGAGGCGGCAGACCTCCAGGTACGGGATGCTCAGCGATTCGCACAAGCTCGCGTACTCCGCCGAAAGGGCGAAGATGCGTTTGTTGGCGTCGGCGCCATCGGCAACGCTTGCCGGACCGATCATGAGGGTCGGCAGCCAGTCGCGTGCCGCTTGCAGAATGGTTCGGGCGTTCGCGATCGAGTGAACAGGTTTCACCCGAGGGCTGCCATCTTCGCCGTTCGCCATGCAGTCGTTGACGCCGAAGGAAAAGACGAGCCGACAGTCGTACTCGTGCGGTAGGCGAAGTCGCGCCTCGCCCCCCCAAGGGGCAGCAACGTCCGCGCTGGTGTCGCGCCGAATGCCAAGGTTGTACGCCGTCACATCGCGCCCACCCTGGCGGGCCTTGGCCACCACGCGACCCACCCCACCCCAGCCCGTCATCGTCACCGGTCCCGTTGACGAAACTGTCGCCGAAAAAGCAGATCCGCATGTCGTTTCTCGGGCTCTTGCGATCCACCTTGCGCTCAGCGCCTCTCGGGCGGAACGGCTTTGATGTTAGCGGCGAACTGCTCGTGGGCGATCGGATCGACGGAGCGGTGCTTGACCTTGGTGCTGGCGGGGTAGGCCCCGAGGTAATTGTCGCCGTTCAGATTTCGCGAGGGCCTGATGGGGCGTGTCGAAAAGCCTCCTCCGCAGCTCGGGCACACGTTGCTCAGGACGTTCTCGACGCAGGACCGGCAAAAGGTGCATTCGAAGCTACAGATCATGGCCTCCGTCGCATCCGGCGGTAGAGCCTTGTTGCAGTGCTCGCAAGTGGGTCGCAGTTCCAACATCTTTACCGGCTCCTTGCGTATTCGCAGACGTCGAATCGTTTTCCGCCCTTGAGGGGCACCGTCCATTGGCGCCTGGGGCGCAGGCCCTCGCGCTCGAACAAAGCCGCGATCGCCTCCGGGGGTACCGCGTGCATGGTGTCCTTGAGCCCCGCGATGCTGCCATACGGAGACGGCGTGATGAGCGACGTTCGGGCGGCGTCGGAGCTTTCGACCTGCAAGACGACCGCACAGACCCCGCCCGCAGCGACCCAATTTGCGATGCGAGGGACCAAAGCGCGAGCCTCCACGTGCTCGAAGACGAGGGCGACATGAACGAGATCGAAGGCGCCCGAGGGAAGGACGCACGACGTCGGGTCCTCGCACCGGACTTCCAGTGCCGCGCCGAGCGCCTTGCCGTACCGCTCCCTGGTGACGGCGATGAAACTCCGGATGGATGTCGATGGCCACAGCGCTCTTCGTGAGAGCCGGGTCCACGTGCTCCAACCCATTGCCCGTGGCGCAGCCGAGCAGAGCCAGGCGCGCGGGACGACTCGTGCGGTAGACGTCGGCGAAGACGTCGCGGAGCGGTCGGAGCTGGTCGGCGTGGTTTGGACCCATGTGGCCCTCGTAGTCCTGCGCCGAGATGGTCAGCCAGGGGCTCGCCTCGCTGTGGCTCATCGGTCCGTCTCGCCTTCGCGACTGGCCCGCTCGCAGCTCGATCCGCTCGTCGCCGAAAATGACGACGCAGCGCCCCTCGACGACCAGCACGTACTCGTCGAAGGCGTGGGCGTGCTCCTGGGAGACACGGTCGGCATGGACGGTCCATAGAGCGACCTGCCTGCCGTCGGCGCCGTCGAAGACGTAGCCCTCGATGTCTTCGGTGAACTGCGAGGATGAGGCGATTCGGTTGGCGGGGTTCTTCGCAAAGTCGGGGAAGTCGGGCATCCGTGATTTTCTCTTTCGGTCGGAGTGTCCTCTAAAGCGACATCTGGTAGACGAGAAGCATGCGATCGTGGTCCTGCATGTCTCGCTCGGGGGCGCGCACAAACCCGGCGCGTGCGTAGAGACGGTGCGCGGCATGCATCGTCGGCTGAGTGCGAAGCACCATCCGCGAGTACCCATCGCTTCGAGTGAGTCGGACTGCGGCTTCAACCAGGGCTCCTCCGATGCCCCCTTTGCGGCGCTCCGCTGTCACGGCGAGCAACTGCATCTCCGCCTCGCCATCCCGGGCCACTCGGCATGCCGGCGATCCTGGCGAGACGACGATGACCATCCCGAGAAGAACTCGATCGGTTGGGTCGCGTAGGAAAAGGAGCCGTCCCCGCTGGCGGACGGCGGCGGCGGCAAACGCTTTGGCGACGACCTCGGCGTTCGCGAAGCCCTCGCCCAAGTACACTCTGCGGAGCAGCCCTTCCAGCTCTTCGTCCCGTACCGGCTCGACGCTGGCGTCCGATACCCGGTACAAGCTGCCATCCCGTCTCGTCGTATCGAACGCACGGTCTGTCCGGTGGAGCGGGTACGAGAATATTTCGGCGGCGCCCTCCCGAAACGCGATGGTCGTCTCGTACTTGCCCCCGAGGCGACGTGCGACCGCCTTTGAGCGCTCGTTTGCGGGAAGGATCAAGCTGATCAGGCGTTGCCAACCGAGAACGGTCGTCGCCATCGCGATGACCGCCGTCGCCGCCTCGGTCGCATAGCCCTGGCCCCAGAAGCGCCTGGCGAGAGACCACTTGACCTCGGGCTCGGGCCATTCGCCGGGGAACCACAGCCCCACCGGGCCAATGGTCTTGCCGGTTGCCTTCAGCGTGGCGGCGTAAGGCCCATAGCCGCGCAGCGACCAGTGCCCAAGGTAGCCTGCAAGCGTGCGCCAGGACTGCCAGCGGTTCAGCGTGCTGCCGATGGTATAGCGAACGCACTCTTCATCCTGGAAGATCTCGTAGACGGCGTCCCAGTCGGACTCGCAAAACATGCGCAGCATGAGCCTGGGCGTATCAAGATGCGGAGGGGCCAGCATGTTGTTCACGGACGCGACGAGTTCAGTTCCGTCTTGGGTTCCGATAGAGACGGCGAACGTCTTGGACCCGCGTGAGTTCGTTACCTGCGGGGGGAGCCTTGCCCTTGACGTCGAGGTGCTCGCCAAGAAGCTTGGTGTCTTCATCGCCGTCTACCACGCCATGCGCCCGGTCGCATCGAACGCGACCCACCTTTGTCAGACGTATCGCGTGGCGCTTCTGCGTCCCGACGAGGTCAAGTTGCTGCACCTCGCGGAACAGCGCAATCCCGGCACCGTCTTCGTGGCGTACGCCCGTCCCCTTCATCGGGTCGGAAAGTGACGATCGGTGCAGGTCGTCACGCTGCTCAGGCATGGTGAGCAGCAGCCCGCACGACGAGTCCAGACTCGCCAATCTCGAACACCTCCACCGAGAGCCGCCCCTTCTGGTTGCGGCAGTGGATGGCCAGGCTTCGCACGCCGAGAAATACGCCGAGCTTCACGAATCGCAGGTCGGGCGAGAGCCGGAGCGCCTTCTCCCAGTAGGCGCCGATTTTCTCCTTCCCGCGAAGCACGCCCGACGGCTCGCCCGCGATCTCGACGATGCGGGCCGAGGCCATTTCGAAGTCGTCCTCGTAGTGCGAAAGGATGTGCGGAAGGTCATGGGCGTTCCAGGCGGCGATCCATTCGTCGGCGAAGCGCTCGGCAAACTCGCGGGTGATCGGCAGGCGGTTCATCCCAGCTCAGGTGGTACCAGTGGTGCGGAGATTCGCCAGCAGCGACCCGTCACCCCGGAGGCTGTGTCGCCGCCCCTGAGCTTCGCAGCTTGATGGCACGCTCGGGGCAAGCCTTGACGCAAAGTCCGCAAGCATGGCAAGCGTCCCCGCGCACCACGAACGCCTGCCGGTTGCCGTGGAAGCGAACCTTCAGACGACTGAGGAACGCAAGGGCCTCTCGCTCCGCTTGGCTGAGCGTGCGCACCTCGAAGACCTCGTAGGGGCAGACACGCACGCAGTCCTCTTTGCCCTCGCATCGCCCCGGATCGATAACGGGCAGGACGACGCGCACCTTTTCCTCGTAGAACTCTGTAGGATCGCTCATGTACCGCGATCAATTCTAGCGAGGGTTTGGTCGGGGTCAGCTCGCGTTATGAGCGATGGGTTTGAGGGAAAGGACTGAGCCTCTTGCCACGCTCTGGAGAATCGCTCAGATTTGGCGCATGGCTTCCACGAGGTCGAAGGCTGCCAAACGTCCGGTTCGCCGCCAGCCGACGCAGCGACGCGCCAAGCAGACCGTCGAAGCCGTGCTCGATGCGGTGGTCAAGATTCTGAAACGCGATGGCGTGCAAGCCGTCACCACCAACCGCGTCGCCGAGGTGGCGGGCGTCAGCATCGGCTCGGTGTACCAGTACTTCCCCGACAAGCGAGCCATCTTCACCGCCCTGCACGAACGACACCTGCAAGAGATCGGGCGCATCGTGGAGAGCAAGCTGGTGGACCACGCGGCGTCCTCGCTTGACGACCTGATGCGCGGGCTCGTCGAAGCCATGATCCAGGCGCACGCGGCAGACCCGGAACTGCACGAGCTGCTCTCTACCGAGGTGCCACACCGCGCCGACGTGGGAGCCCGCGACATCGAGGTTTGCCTTCGTGGGGCATTCCGGCTGGCCCTCGCGTCGAGGGCGAGCGATCTCAAGCCCGCTCGGGACCTGGACCGCATGTTGTTCGTCCTCACGCAC
>DATGJA010000462.1:0-8990 GCA_035295445.1 Polyangiaceae bacterium
CCGATTTCCTCGAGGGCGGTGAACCATTCGGCGAAGATGTCTCGCTTGGGTCCATGGGCCATGCCGGCAGAGCCTACAAGAACCGTCGCGTGTACCCGCCGTCGATCGAATGATCTGACCGCTTATCGGGTGCGCTCCGTCCGAGCACAAGAAGGCGACCGTCTCGGCCACGTCCTCGACGGTGGTCGCCCCGCCGGCCGGCGTGATGGCTTCGGTCCGTTCGAGGATGTCGGCATGAACTTCTCGGGATCGGTTGCAGTAGCTCATCGCGTCAGCGCCGATGACGGAGCGCCGTCTCGTAGCCGTGCGCCTGCATGAGGGCCGGTGCGACGAAGATGGCGTCGGTGAAATCAGTGCAGGGCGAATCGATTTGAATGAATTTGGCTTTGGATTCGAGGTTCGCTCGGAGGGCTCCCGCGGCTTGAGGTAGCCGGTAGTAGTTCGCGAACGTCGCCATGACGATCACCAGCGCGGCGACGACAGTGTGGGTACAAGTCATCGCCCGCCCGCATCGGCAGCTCCGCCGAAGGCATCGGAGTCGGGCAGCGGCTCTCAACGCCCCCTGCTAGTTTTGCGTCCGCCCGCCATCGGGCGTAAATGGTCGCGTAGCGAGCCAATCATGATGAAGAAGCTCATCGAGCCGCCGCATTTCCCCAGACCGCGTGGGTACACGAACGGCATCCTTTGCGAGCCCGGGAGGACCCTGCACGTGGCAGGGCAGGTCGCGTTCGACAAGGACGCGCGCATCGTGAGCCCTGACTTCGCGACCCAGTTTTTGGCCGCGCTCGACAACGTGGTCGATGTCGTTCGCACCGCGGGCGGGGGTACGGAGCACATCGTGAAGCTCCTGGCCTTCGTCACCGATTTGGACAAGTACCGGGCCGCCCAGAAGCAGATCGGGGAGGGGTGGCGCGCGCGGATGGGCAACTACTGGCCGGCCATGAGCCTCGTGAAGGTGGCCGGCCTGATCGAGCCGGGTGCCCTCGTCGAGATCGAAGGCGTGGCGATCCTGCCGGTCGAAGAGACGCGCTGATCTGCTGTCGAAGCGGATCACGACGTTCGTGAGAACGAACGGCGGCAACCCAGCAAGTACCGTGCGTTCTGGTGCCTGCATGGCGCAAGAGCGGACGTCTAGGGAGCCGAAGAGATTCTTGTTCAATATACAAGACGCTCTCTCTTGACTAAGAGAGGGACGCACGGCAGGGTGGGCGCATGCTTCGTACGCCCCCCACGGCGGCGCACGAGGCACGGCGCGTGCGGGTCTCGCCCAGAGTGCTCGCCGCCGTCGTGGCCTCGTGCGCTCTGATCCAGACTATCTCCGCGCAGGCGCAGCCTGCACCGGCGCCGCCGGGACCTTCGGCGACCCGCCCCGCGACACCCGACGACACGTCCGCGCCACCGACGGTCGTCCCGGTGAGCGAGCCGGCCACCGCCCCGGCCCCCGAGCCCCCCGCGCGAACGCTGCCCCCGCCGATCCCCGTTGGACCGGACGTCCTGCCGACGGCTCCCATCCGCGACGTGTCCAGCCCCGGCGTGTACCGCTCCGCCGGCTACCACAACGGCAGCTTCTTCATCCACAGCCCCGACGACGTCTTTCGCCTTTACGTCATGGGTCGGGTTCACGCCGACTGGCTCGATCAAATCGGCCCCGGCACGGGCGCGCTCCCGCCCGGCAACGGCATCAACGACGGTTTTTTTCTGCGACGTGCACGACTGGAGCTCGCGGGCGAGTTCTTCGAGACCTGGCAATGGCAGCTCGGCGCCGAGTTCGCGTCCGCGACGACCGTCGACAACCCCGCCGCCACGCAAGCGACGCCCACCTGCACGGCGGATCCCAAGACGAGCGCCGTCACGTGCTCCAACAAAGAAAACCCGGTCGAGGCGGCGACCACCAAGCCGATCCCGACGGACGTCTTCGTCAACTACGGCCCATCGGCGTGGGCCAACCTCGAGGTCGGCCAGTTCTATCTGCCGTTCACCCTCGAGAACCGAATCAGCGACAATACAACCGCGTTCCTCGAGCGGTCGCTAGCCGTGCGAGACTTGGGCGCTCCGTTGCAGCGCGACATCGGCGCCATGTTCTGGGGCGAGTCGCCGGACCGGACCTTCTACTACGCCGCCGCCGTGGTCAACGGCGACGGTCCCAACCGGGTCAACGTCGACGCCCGATACGACTTCGTCGGCAGGGCCTTCGTGCGTCCGCTTGCGACGATCGCGAGGTCACCGGCCAAGTGGGCGCAGCTCGGCGTCTCGGCGAAGTACGGGTCGCGGGACCCGGCCGCGGTCGCGTACGACCTGCCTTCGCTGACGACCCAGGGCGGGTTCGCGTTCTGGAAGCCCACCTATAAGGACTCGCTCGGGCGCACGATCCACGTGCTCCCGAGCAACGCGCAGTGGGGCTTGGCGGGGGACGTCTACGTCCCGATCGACAATTTCGACCTGACGGGCGAGTTCGTCTACATGGCCCAGGACACCCGCGAGGCCGTCGACGGCCTGCAGCTCTCGCCGTTCACCGAACGCCTCGGTTCGCTCAAGGGGTTTGGTTGGTATGTCCAGGCGGGCTACTGGATCTTCGGCGACCACGACGTGCTCAGCCCCCTCTCCTATGGGCGCCCCATCCACGTCGACTTGTCGAGCCCGCAGAGACCCGCAGTGCAAGGGGTGCAGGTCCTCGCCAAGTTCGAACAGTTGCACCTCGACTACGAGGGTTCCTCGCGCGGCGGGGTCTCCAACGCGAAGACTCCGAACGGGGACATCGACGTGCAAGACGTCGAGCTGGGCATCAACTACTGGGCTACCAAACACTTGCGGGTCAGCGTGAACTACGCTCTCTACCTCTTCCCCGACAGTGCGCCCGTGGCGGCGTCGCCGCCGGGCGGGCCCGTTCAATCGTCCATCCAGCGAGCTGTCGCGCCCGGTCAGCTCCTCGCCGCCGGCGTGGACAACTCCGCGCGCGATACTGGACACACCCTCCACGAAGTCTCCGCGCGCGTCGGGGTTCAGTTCTGACCGAGCAAAGCGAGAGTTCGGGCGCCGCACCCAGACGCGTCCGCTACGGTGGCACCGCGGGCCCGGAAGCGGCAGTCTTGGGGAGCCATGCAGCCCCCCATCTTCTCCTTCAACCGGTCGCGCGAGTCGATCGTCCGAGAGGTCGTGTCGCGCGCGTGCGAAGGCATCGCCGACCCGCGTCTCGTGCTGAGCGAGGCGGCGTTCCTCGAGGTCCGGCGCCAGCAAGCCAGCGGCGACGACGACGTCGTGCCCCTCGCGGAGTGGAGGACGCTCGCGCGGTCCCTCGCGCGCATGAGCGACGACGACTGCCTGCGTCGCGTCCGCGATCTCGCCGAACGTTACGCGAGCGACATCGCCGGAAACTTCGACCGCCAAGTGTACAAGGTCGCATCGAGGGCGGTGGCACCGCTCATCGGGATGCTGATGTCTCCGATGCAGACCGTGCGCCACCTGGGGGGCGCCTTCGATCTTCGAGCGCTCGACGGGCGGGTCGTGGTGCAGGGGCCCATCGGCACGGTGCGCGCACTGACGGAGGTTGGGACGGTCATCTACGTGCCGACCCACCTCTCCAACCTCGACTCGGTGGTGTTCGGGTTCGCCCTCGAGCGCGTCGGCCTGCCGCCCGCGACCTACGGCGCGGGAAAGAACCTCTTCACCAATCCGGTCCTCTCCTTCTTCATGCACAACTTGGGGGCGTACCGCGTCGATCGGCGGCTCAAACACGATCTCTACAAAGAGGTCCTCAAGGCGTACTCGTGCGTCATCCTCGAGCGCGGCTATCACTCCCTCTTCTTTCCGGGGGGGACACGCTCGCGCTCCGGAGCGATCGAGCGAAAGCTCAAGCTCGGGCTCGCCGGGACCGGGGTGGAAGCGATGGCCCGGACCGCTGCACGGGGCGAGACGCGCCAAGTCTTCTTCGTCCCCGCGACCATCAACTATCTGCTGACCCTGGAGGCCGAGACCCTCATCGACGATTTTCTGCAGGAAGAGGGCCGCCACCGCTACATCATCGACGACGACGAGTCGACGCGACCTCGTCGAATCGCCTCGTTCATGCGCAAGCTCCTCGGCCTCGACGCGGGCTGCGTCGTGAGGTTCGGACAGCCGCTCGACTGCTTCGGCAACCGCGTGGACGAGGAGGGGACCTCGTATGACGCGCGAGGGCACGCCGTGAGCGCGATCTCGTACCTAACGGACGTCGACGGAGAGGTCGGCCACGACCCCGAGCGCGAGGCCCAGTACACGCGTGAGCTCGGCGATTCGATCGTCGCGGCGTACCGGAGCGACACCGTCGCGCTCGCGACCCACCTGGTCGCAGCTTGCGCGTTCGAGCGGCTCAAGGACGGGGTTCGCGGAGACATCTTCGCGATGCTCCGCACCCGCGACGACGTGACCGTGTCTCGGGCCGACCTCGCCGACGCGGTCGAGCAGCTCCGCGACCGCGCGCGCGATCTCGAGTCCCACGGGCGAATCGTCCTCGGTCCGCGCCTCGGGACGGCGGGGGGTCGCGAGATCCTGGACGAGGCGCTGCGCGCCTTCAGCGGCTATCACACGACCCCGGTGCTCCTGCCGCGGGGGGAGGACCTCGTTTTGGCGGACACGCGGCTGATCTTTTACTATCAGAATCGCCTCGCAGCCCACGGGCTCGGCGCGGACGTCGTGAGGACCTCGGCCCCGTCGACGCCGGGAGGTCGTGGGCGAAACGCCCCTGCGCCGTCTCCGTCGTCGCCGGCGGTCGGGTCCCGCACCACCGCGAGTTGACGAGAAAACCGCCGCGGATTGCGCTAGGCTCACGCGCCGCTTCGCCATGATCACCCCCGAGACGCCTTCACAGAACCAGCCTCCGGATGCTCCCGAGCCGGTCACCCCCGCGCTCGACGCGAGCGCGCAGGCGCCGGCGGAGCCCACCGCGAATGGCCACGAGGGCGGGGCGATCGACGGCCCTTCCGACGAGTCGCCGAACGACGCCGCTGCGGGCGAGGACTCGGACGCCTCCGCATCGACGGGGGGAGCCCCAGGCTCGAGCGACGCTCCTGCGGACAAGAAGCGGCGCAGGCGCAGGCGCAAGCGCAAGCCCGGCGGCCCTCACGCGACGGGTGACTCGACCGCGCCGCAAGCGAGCGAGGCGAGCGCCGACGCGGCGGCCCCGGACGCCGAGGGCAACGGCGAGCGAGACGCCGACAGGCAAGAGAAGAAGAAAGAGCGCAAAGATCGCAAACCCGGCCCGCCGAGGGAGCGGCCGCCGGTGAACGGCGGGGACATCGTCTTCGGCAAGATCATCGAGATCACGGACGAAGCGATTCTGGTCGACATTCCCGGCAAAGCCCACGCAATCTTCGACCGTCGCGAGATGCTCTTGCCCGACGACGACGAACCGTCGCGGGCTCGTTCCCGGCCGCCGGAGCCCGTACAGGCCGGGGAATCCGTCGCCCCCCCGCCCGAGCCGACGGCCGAAGGCTCGAGCTCGGTCCCGTCGGAGCCCTCCCCTGCTGCGGAGCCGGCGCCCGGCGACGGTCTCGCGGCGTCGGCCACGCCCGAAGCGCCCCAGACGTCCGAGCCGGCGGAACCCGAGCCGGTCGCGCTCCCGCCGCAGCCCATCGAAACGCCGGCCGACGCGGCGACCGAATCGCACAAGGATCCCAAGGTCCCTCGGGTGATCCTCGAGGTAGGCGCGGACTTCATCGGCGTCGTTCACAACGACGGCGCGCGAGGGGGCTTGGTGGTTCTCACGCACCACCCGCATCGGGCCGAGCGCGCCAAGCCGGTGCTCGAGAAGGCCTTCGCCGATAAGACCCTCGTGTCCGGTCTGGTCACCGGCGTCATCAAGGGCGGCATCGAGGTCGACGTCGACGGGTTGAGAGCGTTCGCTCCGGGCTCTCACGTCGACCTGCGCCTCGGAGCGGACCTCTCGCACCTCGTGGCGAAGCGGCTTCCGTTCACGGTGACCCAGTACGCGAAGCGTGGGCGCGACGTCGTCCTCTCGCGCAAGGCGATCCTCGAGGAAGAAGCGAAGAAGGCGCGGACGGAGGCGCTCGCGCGCCTCAAGGTGGGCGAGGAGCTCGAAGGGGTTGTCCGCAGCGTGGTCCCGTTCGGTGCGTTCGTCGACGTCGGCGGGGTCGAAGGTCTCGTGCCGCTCCAGGAGATGAGTCACAATCGGGCGGACGGCCCGAGCGACGTCTTCAAGGCCGGCGCCTCCGTGCGCGTCAAGGTCGTCAAGATCGACGACCGCGGGAAGATCTGGCTTTCGCGCAAGGCCACGATCCCGGACCCATGGCAGAAGGTGGCGGAGAAGTACGCGGGCGGCACCCGGCATGCGGGAAAGGTCGTGCGCCTCCAACCCTTCGGGGCCTTCGTCGAGCTAGAGCCCGGCGTCGACGGGCTGATCCACACGCAGGATCTCTCGCTCAAGCGTATCGAGACCCCGGAGGAGGTCGTCAAGGCGGGCGATGCGATCGACGTCGTCGTCGCTCATGTCGATCCATCGCAGCACAAGATCGCCCTTCATCCGGCTCCCCAAGGCGACGCGGCGGCGGAGGCCTCGCAGAAGGTGGCGCCGCATCGAGCCGTCAAGGGCAAGATCGTTCAGGTCGAGAGCGGCGGGCTGCTCATACGTATCCTCGGCGTCACGGGGCGCAACGCGCGCGGCTACGTCACGGCCGCCGCCACGGGCACGCCGCGCGGGACCGAGCTCCGCAAGGTATTCAACGTGGGCCAAGAAGTGGAAGCCAAAGTCATTGAGATCGACCCGCGACGCGGGGAGGTGAAGCTCTCGATTAAGGCGCTCAGCGAGGATCAGGAGCGGAGCGCGTATCAGCAGTACCGCCAGCAGCTGAAGGCTGAGGCGAGGTTCACCTTCGGCGATTTGCTCGCGAAGAAGGGGAAGGGCTGACCACGGACACACTCAACGGCGCCGGCGTCTTCGAGAGGGTGTCGATAGGCGCCGGGCACTTCACCCGCAGGCGGCAGGCAGCGCACTCGGCCCCGCGCCAAATCTGCTCGTAGCGGGCTTGCGCCTGGTCGAGCAGCCATTCGTCGTCGGTCACGATCCCGACCTCGAAGTTGCGCCGGCCGGCGCCCTTCGCGCCCAATCCCGCGCCGGTGAAGTTGGCGCTGCCGAGGTAGAGGAGCTCGCCGTCGATGGCGATCATCTTCATGTGGACGCGGGGACAGGCGCGCATCTCGAAGAGCGGCGCGTGGAGGCGGTCGGCGCGGCCCGCGAGCTCCGAGCGAAAGGGACGGGACGGGGGGGTGGCGTGGAGGAGGCGAACGGCGACGCGCCGATCGCACAGCGACTGGAAGGTGTCGAGAATCGGCGCGTAGCGGCCGCGCGCGCGGTCGCGGGTGCCGACGGGCGCCTCGACCATGAGCATCTTCACGTTCGCGGTGGCGATCCACACCGAGGTCCGCGCGCGTGCGATCGCGAGCGTCACACCGTCGTAGTGATCGCGATCGACCACGAGCGACAGCAACGCACGGCGGGTCTCCATGGGTGATCAAGGAGTGCGGGCGGGCCTCGGACCGTCACGCGTGTCGCGTGGGGGTGAGGCGAATGCGTCGAGCTCGAGCCCGCCGAGGATGCGCGTCCTCGCGAACGCGAGGCGGGAGGAAAGGACCGGCTCCTGGGCTGCACTGTCCACCCGGGTCGAGAAGAGAAAGACGTAACATTTTCGAAGGAAGCCCCCGAACGCCGTGACGCGGCCGACGAGGGGCGCCTGGGCGGAAGCCCCCGACTCGAGCGCGACTCGAATGTGCGTGTCGAACGTCTCCTGGGTCATCGTGACCTCGTCCGCCAGCAGCGTCGTCGACGACCTTGGTCCGTCCGCCGGGGCGAGACGTCGCTCCCGCGCCAGGTCCTCGCACTGCGTCCGGCCGACCAGCCCGTCGGCGTGAAACACGGCGACGACCACGGTCGACTGGGACGTTCCGTGCGTTGCCACGAGCTCGGGTCGCGTGTGGTCGTCGATGCGCCACGCCGCGCCGTCCGGCAGCGGAAGGGACAACGCGAGGCGCTTCGAGTGGTAACGCGCGAGCGGTCGCGCCTCGTCAACGAAGTCGGCCGGCGCGGCCGCGGGCACTCCCGCGGGGGGGGGCGGGGCGGCCGGCGGGGCGCAAGCCGCCAGGACGAGCAGCGCGACGGACGACCGGATCACACGCGCGTCAGCCACTCCGGGTGCGACGTGTCGTCTCCCCTGACGATCTCGAAGAATCGCCCCTGCACCTTCTTGGTCACGGGGCCGACCGTGCCGCTGCCGATCGCGCGGTTGTCGACCTCGCGCACGGGGGTGACCTCCGCCGCGGTGCCCGTGAAGAACACCTCGTCCGCGAGCCAGAGCTGGTCGCGCGTGAGGCGGCCCTCGACCACCGTCAGCCCCATTTCCCGCGCGATCGTGATCACCGAGTCCCGGGTGATCCCCTCGAGGATCGAGCAAGAAAGGTCGGGCGTGTAGATCACGTTCCTGCGGACGACGAAGATGTTCTCGCCGGAGCCCTCGCTCACCAGGCCGTTCGCGTCGAGGAGGATGGCCTCGTCGTACCCGCCCAGCTTGGCCTCTCGCTTGGCGAGGACGCTGTTGGTGTACTGGCCGTTCATCTTCGCCTTCGCCAGGTTCGCATTGATGTGATGGCGCGCGAACGAGCTCACCTTCACGCGGATCCCGTTTCGAAGGGCCTCGTCCCCCAGGTACGCGCCCCATTGCCAGGCGAGGACCGCCGTGCGAATGGGGTTGTTCGGGACGTAGATGCCCATCGCGCCCTCACCGATGAAGACCATCGGCCGGATGTAGCCGTCCGCCATCTCGTTCACGCGGATGGACTCAAGGCAAGCGGCGGTGATCTGCTCGCGAGTGAAACGGGGCTGGATGAGGCACATCTTGCAGCCGTCGAAGAGACGATCCACGTGCTCTTGCAATCGGAAGACATACGTCCCGCCGTCGGCGCGCCTGTAGGCGCGCATCCCGTCGAACACGCCGAGGCCGTAGTGA
>DATGJA010000463.1:0-11456 GCA_035295445.1 Polyangiaceae bacterium
GATACCCGGGGAAAAACGAAGGGGAAAGTGCAGGGGTCGCGGCGGGTGCGGGCTACCTGGCAGCCGAATACATGGGGTGCCGCGTTATCAACAGCTCGTTCTGCTGGGTGCTTTCCGTGACGCCAATCGCATCGACCTTCCCGGTGGGGAGAAGCGTATCGATCCGAGCGAGCGCACCGGGACGCGACTCGATTGCGAACCTCCGCCCGCGCCTCGTCCCGCGAGCGAAGCTTGCGAGTGGCTGCCGGCGGCCATCCCGGTCCGCCTGGTGCGCGAAGAGACCCTCAGAGCCCCAGCAGCGACAACGGCACTTCGCCCCAACCGTCGACGACCGCGTTCGCGCCGTCGAAGTGCTCCCGACCGGCCCTGGGGTCGGGGAGCGCGATCACCCGCATGCCCGCGGCGCGCGCCGCCTGGACGCCGGCGGGGGAGTCCTCGAAGACGACGCAGCGCCCCGGTTCGGCTCCCAGGTCCTGCGCGGCAGCCAGGAAGATGTCCGGCGACGGCTTCTTCGCGACGACACGCGGGTCGTCCCCACAAACGACCGCCGTGAACGCGTCGAACCATGCGTGGCCCTGCACTTTGAGGTCGTACCAGCGGCGCCCCGTGCTCGTGGCCACGGCCATAGGCAAGCCCCGCGCCCGCAGCCCGCGCACGAAAGCCTCGGCACCCGGCTTCGCCGGGGTCCTCGCGAAAAGGCTCTCGAGGATCGGCATCGTCTCCGCCAAGAGCGCCTCGGGCGTCAGCGGGATGCCCAGCTCTTCGACGATCAACTTCGCGCTTAAGCGAGCGTCCCGCCCCATCGTTCGGACCTTCAGGCTCCAGTCGAGCGTCTTCTCGTATCGGCCGACGACCGCCTGCGTCGCCTGCGTGTAGAAATCCTCGGTATCGAGCAGCACGCCGTCCAGATCGAAGAGAGCGTACGTCGGCGGCTCGCGCATGCCCGGGAGCATACCTCCAGGGCGGCGCGCGCCTCAGCGCGCCGACAGCGAGCGGGGGCCCTCCGTGCGGTTGAGCGCCGCCGCCACTTTGCGCACCATCGCCCTCGGCGCAACGCGGAGCGATTGCAAGCCGAGCTTGTTGCGCCACCCCGGAATGACGATCGTACGACCCTTCATCATGTCTCGGTACGCCTGCGCCGCCACGTCGGAAGCGTTCATCGCGCCGGCACGAAAGAGCGCCGACTTGTCGTTGCCGGCGACGCCCGCGAACTCGGTGTGAGTGGCGCCGGGACAAAGGAGCGTGGCCGTGACGCCGGTTCCACCCAGCTCGAACGACAGGGCCTCCGTGAACGAGTTCACGAAGGCCTTCGAAGCGTAGTAGTTCGCCATGAACGGGCCGGGCTGAAAGCCCGCGGTGGAACCCACGTTGAGGATCCGCCCGCTCTTGCGCGCCACCATCGACGGCAAGAGGAGGCGCGTCAGGTGCACGAGCGCGGTGACGTTGACCTGGAGGAGCGAGAGCTCGCGCTCGACGTCGAGGTCCGCGAACACGCCGGTCGTCCCGAAGCCAGCGTTGTTGACCAGGAACTCGACGCCGGCGCCGCGCTCGGCGAGCCAGCCCGCGATGCGATCGGGGGCGGCGCGGTCGATGAGGTCCTCGGCGAGGACGGCCGCGCGCACCCCGTGGGCTTTCTCGAGCTCGGCGGCGAGCGCCTCGAGCTTGTCACGCCGCCGCGCCACGAGGATGAGATCGTGGCCGTCGGCCGCGAAGAGCCGAGAGAACTCGACGCCGAGGCCCGCGGAGGCGCCCGTGACGAGCGCGGTCTTGCCGGTTTTGCCCATGGTGGCCCGGATGGTGGCTCGTTTTGGCGCGTCGCGAAAGGGACGTCGACCCTCGTCCCTCGACCTCGCCGGTGCTACCCACCTGGGTCGTCCCGCATGTCCGCGCCTCCGCCCGCGCCCCCGGCTCCCCCTGACGCCCACACGACGCTGCACGGGGGCCGGTACGTGCTCCTCGGCCCGCTCGGGACCGGCTCGCAGGGGACGACGTGGGACGCAGTCGACCGACGCGAGGGCAGAGCCGTCGCCGTGAAGCGCTTCGACGTGCGCGGTGCCACGGCGTGGAAGGACGTGGAGCTCGCCGAGCGCGAGGCGCGGGTAGTGGCGACCCTCGACTATCCGACGCTGCCCCGTTACGTCGAGCACTTCGAGGAAGGCGGCGCCCTCTACCTCGTCATGGAAAAGATCGAAGGGGTCCCGCTCTCGGAGCTCAAGGGCAAGATGACCGACGCGGATGTCATGCGCTTGCTCCGGGACGCCGATCGCGCGCTCGCGTATCTGCACGGCCGCTCGCCGCCCGTCTTCCACCGCGACCTCAAGCCCTCGAACGTCATCCGCCGTCCGGACGGCTCCTTCGCGTTTGTCGACTTCGGCGCCGTCCGCGAACGTCTGCGCCCCCAGGGAGGAAGCACGGTGGTCGGCACGTTCGGGTACATGGCTCCGGAGCAGTTCCAGGGGCGCGCAGGGCCCGGGTCAGACGTCTATGCGATCGGGGCCACGGCCATGGCGATCCTGACGGGGTCCGAGCCCGAGGAACTGCCCCATCGCGGGCTCGCCATCGACGTCGACTCCGCCCTCGGTGGCCGGTCCCACGGTGGGCTGCGCGACGTCCTGCGGAGGATGCTCGAGGTGGACCCCGACGCCCGTCCCACCCGGATCGGGTCGCTCCTCGATCGCGACGGAGTCCCCGCGTTTTCCGAGAATTTCGGTCGCTCCTTCGAGCGCGACATCCGCGACGACATCGAGCGCCGGGTTCGCCGCCACGTCGAACGCGCGACGCGACGGGCCGATCGGCGTGCACGGCGCGAGGAGCGACGGGCGCAGGAGCGCGCTCGCCGCCACGTCGAGCGCGACGCGCTTCGCGAGGCGTACGGCGGGTACGGACAGCGTCGCGGCTCGCCTTGGTTCATCTGGCTCTTCGTGCTCATCGGGCTGGTAGTCGCGCAGCTCGCCGTGACCGTGGCGATCCGGATCGCCGTTCCGGTCGTCCTCGTCGTGCTGTCCTTCGTGTTCGGGCGAAAGCTCCGGAGCGCGGCTCGCAGCGTGGCGCGGGCCGGAGAGCGCGCGCAGGAAGCCATGACGGAGGCGATGCACCACGTCGGCGGCGCCGCGGGTGAGGAAGGGGGCGCCCGGGCACGAGTGGCCGAGGAGGCGCACGAGGAGAGGCGACCCGGACCCGTCCGTGTCGACACGCCCGAAGCCTGGGCGGACGACGAGGCGGGGCGCGAAGAGGAGGAGCTCGACGAGGAGGCCCCCCGCACGCGCGGTCGGTAGCGCGGGGGCCGTCGACGGGGAGCTCTCTTGGCCCGGACGGTCCCGCCGTGTTACCGAGGGAATCGCCCGCGCCGCAGCGGGCGTTTCAAGAGACGATGACCCTCCCGATGGTCCCGCGCGTCCTGCGTCCCCGTCGCGCCGCTCCCGCCGACGCCGTTCGCCCCACGCGCGCCGAGATCAACCTCGACGCCCTGCGCAGGAACCTGCGCGTCGTGAGGGCCCACGCCGGCTCGGCGCGCGTTTGGGCGGTCCTCAAGGCCGACGCGTACGGTCACGGCGCCCCCGCGGTGGCCCGAACGCTCGAGCGCTCCGGCGTCGACGGGTTCTGCGTCGCCCTGCTCGAAGAGGGGGTCGAGCTGCGCGAGGCGGGCATCACCGCGCCGATCCTGCTCATGGGGGGGCACTACGACAACGCGCACGGCGAGGTGATCGCCCGCGGTTTGGTCCCGGTCGTCTACGACGCGAAGCAGGTCGAGGCGTTCGCGCGGCTCGTGAGGGCTGGAGCAGTTCCCGGCCCGATCGACGTGCACCTCAAGGTGGACACGGGTATGGGCCGCCTCGGCGTGACCCTCGCCGACCTGTCCGAGCTCGGCGCTCGCCTAGCGGCGGTGCGCGAGGTGCACGTGCGAGGTCTCATGACGCACCTGGCGTGCGCGGACGCGGAGGACGACGGGTACACGCTCGAGCAGATGGCGCGGTTCGACGAAGCAGTCGCCGGCCTCGCCCGGCACGGCATTCGTCCGGACGTACTTCACGCCGCGAACAGCGCCGCGGTCCTGCGGGCACGGGCGCGCCTCGACGCCGCGCGTCCCGGGCTGGCGCTCTTCGGCGTCGCGCCGCGTGCGGGCGAGGCCCGATCGCTCGGGCTGCGCCCCGTCATGCGCGTGCGCACCGAGGTCGTCGCGCTCCGGGACGTCGGGGTGGGCGCCTGCGTGGGCTACGACAGCACGTGGAGGGCGGAGCGACCGTCCCGCATCGCCACCCTCCCGATGGGCTACGCCGACGGCCTCCCCCGCCGCCTCGGAAACCGTGGGCACGTCCTCCTGCGCGGCCGCAAGGCGCCCATCGTCGGGGCCGTATCGATGGACATGACCATGATCGACGCCACGGCCGTTCCGGACGCGGCGGTCGGCGACGAGGTCGTCATCCTCGGGGCTCAGGACGGCGAGCACGGGTCCTCGTCGATCGGTGCCGAGGAGATTGCCGTCCAGGCCGACATGATCGCGTGGGAGGTCTTCACGGGGATCTCGCGCCGCGTACCGCGTTTTTACCGCGAGCCGTAGTAAGCTCGGCCGCCTTGAACGAGACGGCCGATGACGTGCCGCGCGTCGCCCTGATCGCGCGCCTCGCGAAGATCGTCGACGCAATCGTCGGCCCCGCGCTCGCGTTCTTCGACGACCTCGGGGCCACCACCGTCCTGGCGGTGGAGACGATGGCATGGGCGGTGAGGCCACCCTACCGGTTCGCTCAGCTCCTCATCGCGCTCGAGTTCGTCGGCGCGGGTTCGACCTTCATCGTCGCCTTGGTCGGCCTTTTCACAGGGATGGCCTTCACGGTCAGCACAATCGTCGGTTTTCGTCAGTTCTCCGCGGAGGGAATGGTCGGGGGCGTCGTCGCGCTTGCGCTGGCCCGGGAGCTCGCCCCGGTCCTCGGGGCGGTGGTCGTCACGGCCCGTGCAGGCAGCACGATGGCCAGCGAGCTCGGTAATATGCGCGTGACCGAGCAGATCGACGCGATCACGACCATGGCCGTCAGCCCGGTCCAGTTCCTCGTCGTGCCGCGGGTGGTGGCGACGACGGTCATGCTCCCGCTGCTCGCCACGTGCTTCGGCGTTGCGGGTCAGCTCGGTGCCTACATCGTGGCCGTCGTATGGCAGGGGATCGACCCGGGCCTCTTTCTCGACAAGATCGAACAATTCCTGACCGTGCGCGACCTTCGGATGACCTTGGTCAAGAGCCTGGTCTTCGGATTCGTCGTGAGCGTCGTCTGCTGCAAAAAGGGGTTCTTCGCCTCGGGCGGCGCCCGGGGCGTCGGTGAAGCGACGGCCAAGGCGGTCGTCGCCAGCATCGTCGCGATCTTCGCGTTCGACTACGTGCTGACGACGCTCATGACCGAGCTCTGATCCAGCAGGCCCTCGGCAGGCGCCCCGAAACCATTGTAGGATCGCCCTTCTGCGCCACCCGCACGGAGGATTGACGTGGAAAAAGCTCGCAACGACTTGAGCGCAGCCGTTCCCAAGTTTTGCCTCGCCCTCGAAGAGCATCGCCGCACGCCCGACGGCCGCGTGCGGACGTCGCAAGAGTTCTTGGCAAGCTTCTTCCCGCACGACGAAAAGACGTGCACCGACCGGCTGTTCAAGTACCTGCCGAACGAGGTGCGCGGCCCGATCGTGGCCGCCTGGGGGATCCGCGGCATCAAGGCCGCGCTTCGCGACACCGACGACAAGGTGCAGAGCGTCGTCCACGACGCCGTGGTCGCCGGGGACGTCGACCACCAGGCCTTCGAGGACGGAATGACCGCCGAGACCCTCGTGCGCTGGATCCCGCTGGGTGATCTCTGGTCCTTCTGGCGTGGCGGCAAGCTGACGAAGCAAGCCATCCACAAGGCGCTCTCGACCGCGTTCGACCTCTACCTCTTCGATGCGCGATGGTTCCTCGACACGCTGCAGGGCAAAGGCGGCAGCATCAAGGGGACCGACGTACTCGCCGACGGCCTCTCGAAAGACGATCTGACGGCCTGGGTGCGGCGAATCCACGAGACCGGCGACGGGACCCCCAAGGGCCTGGTCGCAGCGCTCGGTTGGGACAAGATCGTCTCCAAAACCGCGAACGACCAGCTGGTGGGCGTGCTCGACGCGATGGTCACGAAGGTCGGGCTGGTCGTCGCTGCGTCGAAGGACGGGGCGAAGGTGGAGTCGACGCCGAAGGTCGACAGCAAGGCAGAGCCCGCCGTGGCGGCGCCCGTTCCCGCGATCGAGGTCCCCGCGGACGCTTCGGCCGAGAAGCCCGTCGGCGAGGATTCGTGGTCGATGCCGCCCGGCTCGCCGCCCGCCGCGTCGGCCGACGAAACGGGTCCCCAAGCGGCCATGTCGACCGAAGAAGCGATCAACGTCGTCCTCGAGGACGAGGTGCTCTTCAACGATCCGCCCACGCCGTCCAAGTCGGCCGTGGTCGAGGCGAAGCCGCACCCTCAAGAGTCGCGGCCCCCGCGCGACCGTCCACAGTGGCGTCCAGGCGGCAAACGCTAGCTCCCGATCCGGTGGGGAGCTCGAGGGGAGGGCCGCTCTCCTCGAAAAAGACTAACTGAGCGCCAGCATCCGATCGATCGGGAGCCGCGCTCGCTCGATCAGCGCCGGCTCCATCTCGATCCTCGGGGTGAGGTCCCGGAGCGAGAGGAACACCTTCTCGAGCGTGTTCTTGCGCATGTAGGGGCATTCGTTGCAAGAGCAGTTGGCGTTCGGCGGGGCAGGGATGAACGTCTTGCCGGGCGCGCCCTTCTGCATCTGATGCAAGATCCCCGCTTCGGTCACGACGATGAACTCGGAGGCGGGGCTGCCCACCGCGTATTTGAGAAGCGCTGTGGTCGAGCCGATGAAGTCGGCCATCGCCAGGACGGCCTCCTCGCACTCAGGATGGGCAATGACCAGGGCGCTCGGGTGGCGCTCTTTCAGCCCCACGAGCTTGCGGACGCTGAACGTCTCGTGGACGACGCAGCTCCCTTGCCAGAGCGACATCTGGCGTCCCGTCTTCTTCTCGAGGTACCGGCCGAGGTTCTTGTCCGGGGCGAAGAGGATGTGCTCGGCGTCCGGGACGCTCCGGACGATCTTCTCGGCGTTCGACGACGTGACGATGTAGTCCGACAAGGCCTTCACCTCAGCCGAGCAGTTGATGTAGCTGACGACGACGCCGCTTCCGTGCCGCGCGCGCTCCTTCTCGATCCACGCGCCGAAGCGGTCCGCCGGACAGCCGCTCGCGAGCGAGCATCCCGCCTCGAGATCCGGCAAGACTACCGTCCGCTTGGGGTTGAGGATTTTCGCCGTTTCGGCCATGAAATGCACGCCCGCGAAGCAGATGACGTCCGCCGTCGTCTTGGCGGCGGCCTGGGCGAGCTGCAGCGAGTCGCCGATGAAGTCGGCGACGTCTTGGATCTCGCTCTCCTGGTAGTAGTGCGCGAGAAGGACGGCGTTGCGCTCCTTCTTCAGCCGATCGATCTGATCTTCGAGCTCCGCCTGCGCCATGGCAGAAACCTAGGTCCGACCCGCCGGTGGGTAAAGCTCGGGCAGTTAGTCCGCACGCTCGAGCGAAGCGAGAGAGAGGACCAGGGACGCCTACGGCTTTCCGAGCAGCTTGGCGGCGACGTGACTCCCGAGTTTGTCGGACATGAGGTTCTCGACGAACGCCTCGAGCCGGCGTCGCTCCGCGTCGTCGGCGAAGTTGAAGCGAATCCCCATCCCGGCGGGGCGGCCGCTGCCGGCCGCCGTCTCGTCGACCGTCCACATGACCTCTCCGCGCAGCTGCAGCTGATCCGGTTGCCCGGGGATCGAGAGGACGAAGACGAACTCGGTGCCGATGTCGAGAGGCTTGCTCGTGCGGATGAACGTCCCCCCCTTGGAAATGTTCTTCGCGTAGTCCGCGAAGAACGTGTTCATGCGCTTGTAGTCGACCCGCAAGGTGATGGCGTGCCGGGGGGAGGCTCGCCGCTCGTCGGCTTCTTGAAGGGTCTGCGAGGCGACCCCGGAGAGATCATTTTCGTCGTTCGGCAAGACGATTGCCCCTTAGCCTCAAAGTATCACGCGGGCGGCCCTTCTCGTTGATAACATGGTTTGTGATGGTCCCCCTCGGCCTCTCCCATCGCATCAAGAACCTGCGCCACGCCGCGCTCGAGGTGGCCCTCGACATGACGGAGAGGCTCGCGACGACGGCGCGACTCGTGACGCAGAGCGGCCTTCTCTACGAAGTGACGCCCGCGGGCATCGTTGCGGCTGCGGGGGCCCTGCTCCGGGGGGGGAGGAACCCCTCGCTCATCTTCGCGCTTCACGCCAGAAATAACCCGCACAAACTCGCCCTCTTGTGGCGTGACCGGCGCCTCACTTTCGGGGAGTTCGACCACCGCATCGACCGGGCCGCCGCGGGGCTGCAGCGTCGCGGTTTCCGCCGGAACACGAGCGTCGTCATCATGATGCGCAATCGTCCCGAGTTCCTCGAGGTCCAGGCGGGCGCGGGCCGCCTCGGCGCCGCGGCCGTGAGCGTGTCGTGGCGGTCGACCGCAGCGGAGCTCGTGTACCTGGCGCAGCACTGCGGCGCAAAGGCGATGGTGTTCGAGGCCGACCTGTGGCACGCGGTCGAACAAGCGAAGAAGAGCCTGCCTGCCATCGCCCCGACGGATTTCATCGCCGTCGGGGGCGAGGCCCCCGGGTGCGATCGCTACGAGGACGACTTCCTCGAGCGGCCGGGCGCCTCGCTCCGGACCGAGCGAGGCGTTCAGGAAGACGCGGCGGTCGTCATCTACACCTCAGGCACGACGGGCAAGCCGAAGGGGGCGGTCCGAAAGTTTCCGAAAGACGCGATGCACGCGGCGGCGCAGTTCATCGCCCAAACGCCGATGCGAACGGATGACGTTCACCTCGTCACCTGCCCTCTCTATCACTCGACGGCGTTCGGCTTCCTCGCGTTCAACGCGATTCTCGGCGGCACCGCCCTCTTGATGGACGAGTTCAAGCCGGAGCCGTTCCTCGATCTCGTGCAGCGCCACCGGGTCACGACGACCGCCGTCGTGCCGACGATCCTCCACCGCGTGCTGTCGCTCGAGCCCAGCGTCCTCGAGAAGTACGACGTGCGATCGATGCGCGCGATCTTCACCGTGGGTGCGCCCCTCTCCGGGCCGCTCGGTACGCAGGTGATGAATCACTTCGGCGAGGTCCTCTACAACTGCTACGGCGCCACCGAGACTGGCCTCGTGACGATGGCCGCCCCGGAGGACCTGCGGGCGGCACCGGGATGCATCGGCAAGGTGCTCCCGGGCAACGAGGTGCGGCTGCTCGACGACGCCGGGCGAGAGGTGCCTCCCGGGCAAATCGGCGAGCTCTTCGCGCGCAACAAGATGCTCGTCGAGGGCTACCACAACGATCCCGACTCCACGCGCGCCAGCATGAGCGACGGCTTCTTCAGCGTGGGTGACCTCGCGCGTTGCGACCGGAACGGCCGCTACTTCATCGAGGGTCGCAAGCGAGACATGATCATCTCGGGGGGGGTCAACGTGTATCCGGCGGAGGTCGAGGGGGTCCTCGAGGCTCATCCGGACGTCGCGGAGGTCGCCGTCATTGGCGTCGAGGACGCCGAGTGGGGCGAGCGCGTGCGTGCCTTCGTCGTCCGACGCCCCGCGAGCACGGTGGACGAGGGGGCGCTCAAGTCGTGGAGCCGGGATCGCCTGGCCGGGCCGAAGGTGCCGCGCGACTTCGTGTTCCTCGACGCTCTGCCGAGGAACCCGACCGGCAAGGTGCTCAAGCGCGAGCTGCGGGACCGCCTCTCACCCCCCCCGTCATCCTGAGTGGAAGCGAAGGACCCGGTGCCGGCCGATCGTCAGCCCAGGACGTGAACGCGAAGCGAGTTGGTGCTGCCGCTCACCCCGATGGGGGCGCCAAAGACGATGACGACGCGCTCCCCCGGCGAACCGTAACCTCCTGCGAGCAAGTCTCCGGTGCACCAGTCGACGAGCTGATCGGTGTCGTGCATCGCTGGCATCTCGCGCGGGACGACGCCCCAGTAGAGAGCCATCCGGCGGCGCGTCTTCGAGTTGGGCGAGTACGCGATGATGGGGACGTCGGGCCGCGAGAGGCTCACCGTCATCGCGCTCGACCCGCTCTCGGTGAAGGCCACGATGTACTTGGCGCCGATCTCGCGAGCGGTGTTGCACGCTCCGCGCGCGATCGCCTCGGCGACGCTCTTGGCGCGCGACGCGTAGGGCGCCTGCTCGAAGAACGGGCTCGTCTCCGCCTCCGTCGCGATGCGGCTCATCATCGAGCAGGCGAGGGAAGGGTGGTCGCCCGTCGCCGTCTCTCCGGAGAGCATGAGGCAGTCGGTCCCGGAGTACACGGCGTTCGCGACGTCGCTCGCTTCGGCCCGCGTCGGACGCGTGGACGTCGTCATCGACTGCAGCATCTCGGTGGCGACGATGACGGGCCGCCGCACCCGCCGTGCGACGCCGAGGATCTGCCGCTGGATCACCGGCACCCGCTCCGGGGGGAACTCGACGCCGAGATCGCCCCGCGCCACCATGACCCCGTCGCTCGCCGCGACGATACTCTCGAGGTTTTCGACCGCGTCGGGGGTCTCGATCTTCGCGACCACGGGCGTCGGCGCGCCCCACGCCTGACAGATTTCGCGAATCTGCAGGATGTCCTCGGCGCGTCGAACGAAGCTCATCGCGATGTAGTCGACCCCGTTCGAGAGGCCGAAGACCAGGTCCGTCTTGTCCTTCTCGGTGAGCGCCGAAATGCGCATGGTCTTGCTCGGCAGGTGGACGCCGACGTGGTCGCGCATCCCGCCGCCTTGCTCGACCTTCGCCTTGACGCGCTCGCCCTCGGTCGTGAGGACGCGCACGACGACGCGCCCGTCGTCGAAGAGGATTCGGTCCCCCGTCCGCACGTCGCGGGCGAGCCCCTCGTACTGGATCGCGATGGTGTGAGCGTCGGGGGAGGCGGACCCTTCCACGAGGTCGACCGCGACGCCGGCCCGTAGATCGAACGCGGACGGGAAGGTGCCCGTGCGGATCTTCGGACCGCAGAGGTCTTGCAGCGTGGCGACCGCCTTGTGCTCGAGCTCGGAGGCTTTGCGCAAGCGTGACAGCCGCTCCCCCTGGTCCGCGTGGGTACCATGGGAGAAGTTGAGGCGGGCCACGTCCATCCCGGCCGCGATGAGCCCCCGCAGCCCGTCGAGCGAATCGCACGCGGGGCCGAGCGTACAAACGAGCTTGGCGCGTCGCAGGGCCGACATCTCTGAGTGGGTGACCGTTGTGAAGTTGGGGGTTCGGGGGGAGAGGATCCCCCCAAAGCCTGGCTCGCTCAACGCTCAGGATAGACGACGCGTCCCGACTTCGGAGGCAAAGAACGAGTGGGGAGAGCGTCTCAAAGCGGCTCAAGATTGAAAAAGGTGCCCTGATGCGGCCACGACGATCTTGCGATCC
>DATGJA010000464.1:0-2642 GCA_035295445.1 Polyangiaceae bacterium
CTGGGGACAGTCACCGTCCGACTGACAGCTCCGGGCCTTGCAGATGCCGCTCGCGCTCCCTCCGACGCAGCTCAGGTATGCCGGGCACGTCGAGCAAGTACGTGGCGCGCAGTGGCCGTCGGCGCCGCACGCGTCCTCCGGCGGGCAGTCCGCGTCGGTCTGGCAACGGTCGGCGCAGAGTTGCGAGCCGCCCCCCGAGCCGCACGCGGGCACGAAGCGCGTGCTCCGGCATACGCCTGCGTCGCATTGCGAGTCGCTCGTGCACGCCGCGACGGGCAAGCACGTCCCCACGCAGGGGCCGTCGATGACGCGCCGACAATAACTCCCGCTGGCGCAATCCGAATCGCCGCGACATCCGGCGGCGCCTCCCTCGGCGCCCGTCTCGCGGCCCCCATCCACGTTGCGGTCGGGGCTGCCCTCGGCGACGAACGCGTCGGCCGCGTCGCGCGACGACGCGTCCTCCGATGCATTGCCTATGGATTGGTCCCCGATCCTCGCGTCCGGTCCTTGGCCCCCGTCGCCGCCCGCGCCCGACGCGCTCGCCGCCTCGCCGCTCCCCCGTGCATCGGCTCCCATCGAGCCGGCGGCGTCCGGAGTCGCGCTCGACGAGTCGGACGAGCCGCAGCCGGCGACGACCGCGGACGCCAAAAATCCGAGCCACGCAGCGGTCTTCGACATGGAGCGGGCTCCCCTCGCCGATTGAGGGATGCAACGGTCGGGCCGTGACGATGCACCTTGCCACTCCTTTCCCGATCACGGCGGCGGCGTCCACCCTGAAAGGACGACCGACGGGTCCCGCATCGACATCGCCTGGGCCGCGGTGATCTGCGTCGACCCGGCGACGCGCTGGCTCGTGTCGATCGGGTGGCCGGACGAATCGACGCTCTGGTACTCCCAGAAGCGAAGCTGCGACGTCCCCCCGGTGCCCGTGATGGTCCAGCCGCCCGGCGCGATGAAGGAGCCCATCGTGCAGTTGACGTACGCGACGTGGCTCGCCGGGTACGCGCCGTCGTCGATGCGCCCGAGCACCTGCCCCGTGACCGTCGAGTCGGCGGTGAGCGTCGAGTCCACGAACACGTAGCCGTATCCCGACGAGCCGTTGCGGGCCTGCACGACCGCGCCGGCGCGGGCCAGCGTGTGGATCTCACAATTCTTGAAGTACGCGGTGCCCGTTCCCCACACGAAGTCGACGTTCCCCGCGACGTAGCAATTGGCCGCGTAGATCCGGCCGCTCCAGAGGAGCGTGTCCTGGTAGCTCACGATGTCCGCGTTGCGCACGACGCACTCGTCGCAGCCTTGCAGCCTCAGCGCCTCGGCCTGCGAGCCCCCGAGCGGGGTCGCGTTGTGGATCGTGAGCGTGTCGATGACGAGGTGCGCGCTGCTGTCGATTCCGACCAACGACCTCGTCTGCGTGGTCGGGTTCATGTTGTTGTTGTTCGTCGCGTCGATGACCGTCGCCTTCCGGTCCACGCCGTGAAGGGTCAAATTGTTCTTCGACGTCGCGTGGATGACCTCGTGATAGACGCCCGGCTGCACCGTGACAGTCGCCGCCGCGCCGCCGGCGGGGATCACGTCGAGGGCCCCCTGGATCGAACAGAAGTCCCCGGAGCCGTTCGTCGCGACGGTCAGCGCCGCGAGCTGCGCCGGCGCGACGGCCGCCGTGGTGAAGCGCCAGCTCGTCGCGTCGCTGACGGAGAAGGAAGCGCCCCCCGGCCCGAGGATGGCGCCGGCGTCGACGGTCACCGAGTACGTCTTGCCGTATCCGAGCGCGTGCGCTTTGAGGTAGACGACGACGTCGTTGCCGTCGACGTAGACCGGTCGAAGGAGGTTGATCGAGAGTCCGTCGATCGTGTCCGTGACCATCGCGGCGCTCATGTCGACCGTCGCCACGACGGCGCCCGACGCGTCGCGCACCCGCATCGCTCCGGACGACCCCAGCGTCGGCGGCGACGCGAACGTGATGCGCAGCGGCGGGTCCGGACACACGCCTTGCGCCCCCGGTGCCGGAAAGACCATCGCGCTCGTCCCGGCAAGGGGCCCCTCGTTCGGGCTCGGCGGCCCCGCGTCGGCCGGGGGCGTCGCGCCCGCGCCGTCGTGGGAGCCGGCGCCGTCGCTCGACGTGGCGTCCGCCGCCGCCATCGCGCCGCCCTCGCCCGTCGAGAGGCCCGCATCCGCCGTCGCGTCCGCGCCGGAGCCCGCGTCCGCGCCCGCTCCGGTGCCCGCCCCCGCCCCCGCGCCCGCCCCCGTCTCCGCGCCCGCGCCCGCGCCGGATGAGCCGGGACCCCCACACGCCGCCATGACCAACACGGCCGTCATGCCGGGGAGGCAGCGGAGCGAGAGGAGCGGCCACCGTCGGCTCATCGCGCACAAGGGTATACCCGACTGCTTCTGGCGAGCGGTTTCTTGCGGAAGGGCCGGTCGAACGCACGTATCGTTGAAAGCTGGGACCCTTGCCAGCCGCCGCCAAAGGCGTCGCCGGCCGCCCGCCGATCATCGAGGACATCTTGCGCATGCAGGCCACCGAGTTGCCGTTCTCCGCCGGTCCCGAGTGGACCGGAACCGATCGCTACACCGTCATCCGCAAGGTCGGCGAGGGAGGGATGGGCGTCGTCTACGAGGCGCACGACCGCGACATGCGGCGA
>DATGJA010000465.1:0-2485 GCA_035295445.1 Polyangiaceae bacterium
GACAAGTTCCACCTGGTGCGCACCTTTCGCACCGAGGTCGGGCTGCCCCCCTACGAGTACCTGACCTACCTCCGCGTCTCCCGTGCGAGGGAACTGCTCCGGCGTGGCGTGTTCGTCGCCGAGGCGGCGCAGGCGGTCGGCTTCTGCGACGAGAGCCAGCTGCACCGGCACTTCCGGCGCATCGTCGGAGTCCCGCCGGGGGTCTACGCGAGGAGCTTCGTCCCCTCCCGTCGAACGCGCCAACATCGCCCAAGACACACGGTGTCCGGCGATCGCATCCTCGGCACATGAACGAACGCGCTCGCGCCGAAGGCTACGCTCACGCTCCCGCCACCCTTCGTCTCGGCGACCTCGAGGTGCAGCGCATGGGCTACGGCGCCATGCGACTGCCCGGCAAGGACGTCTGGGGCGATCCCGACGACCCCGCGCGTGCCCGCAAGGTCCTCGTGCGCGCGGTGGAGCTCGGCATCAACTTCATCGACACCGCCTGGTACTACGGCCCGCTCGTCGCCAACCGGCTGATCGCCGAGGCGCTCCACCCCTACCCGCGCGACCTGGTGATCGCCACGAAGCTCGGCGGCAAGCGCCTGCCCGACAAGAGGTGGGCGCCCGCGCTCCGACCCGAGGAGCTGCGCCGGGGCGCCGAGGAAGACCTGCGTACGCTGCGCCTCGAGCGCCTCGACGTCGTTCACCTGCGGCACATGCCCGCGGCGGGCGTCCCCTTTCTCGAGTCGCTCGACGCGCTTCGCGCCATGCAGGCCGAAGGAAGGATCCGTCACCTCGCCTTGAGCAACGTCGGCGCCCGCGAGATCGAGCAGGCGCTCGCGCGCACCCCCATCGTCGCCGTTCAGAACATGTTCAACGTCGCGGGCGGCGGCGGCGCGGTCGCCCAGCTTGCGCACGCCGCGGTCGACGACCCCGACGGCGTGCTCGATCTCTGCACACGGAAGCACATCGCCTACCTGCCCTTCTTCCCGCTCGCCGTCGGCAGCGTCGGCCGGGACCACCCCGTGCTCGCTGCGATCGCCGAAGGGCATAGGGCCACGGTCGCGCAGGTCGCGCTCGCGTGGCTGCTCGCGCGCTCCCCCGTGATGCTTCCGATCCCAGGCACCGGCTCGGTCGAGCACCTCGAGGAGAACTGGGAAGCGCGGCGGATCGCCCTCTCGCCCGACGAGGTGGCCGCGATCGGCAAGCGGGGGTAGCGCGCCGTTGGCCTCAGTCGTGCAGCTGAGCGTTGCACGTGAACGCGCACGAGCACGCTCCGCGCACTCGACCCGGCTCGGCCTTTCCCCTCGGAGCCACGTGGCAGGGGCGCGGGACCAACTTCGCCCTCTTCTCCGAGAACGCGACGGCTGTCGAGCTCGTTCTCTGCGGCGCGGACGGACGCGAGGCGTCCATCCCGGTGAGGCACCGGACCGAGCTGGTGTGGCACGTCTTCGTCGAGGGCATCGGCCCCGGCCAAGCGTACGGATACCGCGTCGACGGGCCGTGGGATCCGAGGCGAGGCCTTCGGTTCAATCCCCACTGCGTGCTGCTCGATCCGTATGCCCGCGCGCTCTCGCGGACCGAAGACTGGCGTGCCGGGGGCTTCGCGTACGACCTGCAGCACGCGGACGAGGACCTCGCGCGCGCGGAGGTGGATCAGCGCGCAGCGCCGCTCGCCCTCGTCGTCGACAATGCCTTCGACTGGCAAGGCGACGCGCCTCCCGACGTGCCCACGCCTCGGTCGGTCCTCTACGAAGCGCACGTCAAAGGGATGACCATCCGGCATCCGGACGTCCCGCCCGAGCTGCGCGGCACGTACGCCGGCCTCGCGACCGAACCAATCATCGACCACCTGCACCAGCTGGGCGTCACTGCGATCGAGCTCCTGCCGATCCATGGTTTCGTCGACGACCCGTTCCTGCTCGGCCGGGGGCTCCGCAACTACTGGGGGTACAGCTCGATCGCATTCTTCGCGCCGGACGTGCGCTACCGCGCGGGGGGCGTGCAAGGCGCCGAAGTCACCCAGTTCAAGCGAATGGTGCGCGCCCTCCACGCCGCCGGGATCGAGGTCATCCTGGACGTCGTCTACAACCACACGGGCGAAGGCAGCCACCTCGGACCGACGCTGTCCCTCAAGGGCATCGACAACCCGACGTACTACCGCCTCGCCCCCGACGACCGCCGCTACTACTTGGACTACACGGGCACGGGCAATACGCTCAACGTGCGACACCCTCAAACGCTGCGACTCATCATGGACTCGCTGCGGTACTGGGTGCAGGAGATGCACGTCGACGGCTTCCGCTTCGATCTGGCGGCGACCCTCGCCCGCAGTTTGCACGAGGTCGATCGGCTCTCGAGCTTCTTCACCGTCATCTACCAGGACCCCCTGCTCAGCCGCGTCAAGCTCATCGCGGAGCCTTGGGACGTGGGCGAGGGCGGCTACCAGGTGGGCCAGTTTCCGATGGGCTGGTCCGAGTGGAACGGCCGCTACCGCGAC
>DATGJA010000466.1:0-14347 GCA_035295445.1 Polyangiaceae bacterium
CTCGTCCGCGCTTTTGCCGCTGCCGGCCGCCTTGATGCTCGCCGCGTGCAGCGGGCAAACGCAGCACTCCACCTGCACGGGGTGCGATCCATACTCCCCGTTCCAAGACGCCGCGGCGGCGGCGCAGACGGGGACGGGCTCGGGTTCGATGGGCGGGGGGTCGGGCGGCACGGGGTCGACCGGCACCCCCGACGGCGACGGGGGCGCCGGACCGAGCTTACCCGGCGCACCCGCACCGGCGGGCGATGGGGGCGGGGCGAGCGCCGAGGCCTCCTCCGCCGTCGAAACGCCGCCCCCCTCGGCCTACGACGTGGCGAAGAAATACGCCGGCGCGTACGCGGTGCAGATCCGGTTTCGCAAGGTGGTGACGGTCGGGACGCTCGGGACGTTCAACGCCCTCGCGACGATCGTCGGCGACGCCCAGATCACCGACGACGCCGCGAACCAGAAGCTCACGCTCGCGGCCAATCCTTGCCACATCGATCTGTCCGGCAAGGGCACGGGGCTCCTCAACGGCGCGACGCTCCTTATCCCCGACATCGTGATGACGACGACGAAGCTGGATCCGGTCCCCTTCGGGGCGGTGAGCAGCGGCGGCACGGTGAGCTGGAGCGTCCCCGAGGTCCACGGCCCGATCGGCTGGAAATGGATGTCACCGTCGGACACGATGCCGATGTCGGCGAGCGACTCGCGGGTCTTCGATCAGGACATGGACGGCCACCCCGGCGTCACGATGAATCTGCCCTGGAACAACAGCAACACCGGCGCTTATTTCGTCCAGACGCAGCGCGACGTGCTCAAGGGCACGGTCGACTCGAGCGGGAACCTGACCGGGACGACGGTCGACACGAGCTCGTTCTACGTCATCGGGAGCGACAACACCCTGCTCACCGGGGTGGTCGTCACGTGGTCCGCGGACTCGAACACCGCGGACGACACGGTCCGCCTGGTGAAGGTCCCCTCCGCCCTCACGTGCCAGGACGTCGTCGCGCAGGCGAGCACTCTATTTCCGTAGCGGGGTGGCTGCGCCGAGATACTTCGTGAGCGCCGCAGCGGTCTCGAGGACCCCGGACTGCGTCTTACGCACGAGGAACGACTCCATGGCGCGACCGATCGGGCCGGCCAGAAAGGACGGCACGCCCCGGATCTTCGCCCCGTCGACGTCCAGGCGGCCGCGAAGCTGCATGAGCGTCTTGCCCGGTCCGTCCTCGAGGAAGACGTCCCGCGCCTCGCACCGCACGGCCTCCGTGAGCGAGTGGGGCACGGTCCGCCAGTCGCACCAGAGCTCGTCGGCGTTCCACGTAGAGTAGTCGGTCCACGAAAACGACGATTCGCCGAGGACCGTGCGGAGCGGTCCGGGGATCTCCGCGCCCCCTCGCCAGTCGATCGCGAGGTCGACCAGCGGCCCCCGCTCGGCGCGGGAGGTGACCTCGATGCTGCGGATGTCCGTGAGGTACTCCTTGAGCCGGACGATGTCGTCGCGGCTCGCGGCGAAGACCACGTCCCGAGGGTACGGAATCCGCGCGTCGATCCGGAGATCCATCCAGCCGACTCTAAGCTACGCGGCTTTCGCGGGGGAGGCGTCCTGGCGGCGGCGCGAGTCGAGGCCGACGAGATCGCTGCCGAGGATGACGAGCCCCGCCCCGACGGCGAGCGCGACGTTCACGGGGCGCGGGGCGACGAGCAGGAGCAGCGTCGCGATGAAACCCGTCGAGAGCGCCATGTCGGCCCGCAGGACGTCGTTGCCGGCGGACGGATCGGCCGCCCGGACGAGGCGCGCGCAGTTGCCCATGACGGGGAAGAGCCAGACGAGCGCGCCGAGGACCGCCGGTCGCTCCAACCCCGCGGCGACGAGGACCCCGAGCGACAGGTACGCGGCGCCCGTCGCGATGGCGGCGGCCAGAGCGGCGTCGCGGCGCGTGGCGAAGACGGTGGCCGAGGTCCGCAGGCCGGCCGCCCGATCGCCCGCGTAATCCGGCACGTTCTTGAAGCACCCCTTTGCCATGAACCAGAGGGTCAGGAAAAACCACATGCCGAGGTAGCGCCAGCTCTGCCATGCGGCCTGCCACGGCGGTGCGGCGCCGACGTGCAACGTCGCGCCGATCGAGGCGACGAGCGTCTCGAGCATACCCCCGGGCTCCGTCGTCCAGCCGAAGAGGAACGGGAAGACGACCGCTTGCGCGAACACCCACAGACCGAGGAGCGGCCGGCCCTTGCTGCGGACGGGCGGCGCCGAATACTGGTGCAGACCCACGACGGCGAGCGTCATGAGGATCGTGAAGTACGTGCCAAGGGCGAGCCCGCCGAGGAGCATCAGGCCCCCGAGAACGCGACAGAACGCCATCAGCCGCGCGTGACCCACGGTGGCGACGAGCCTCGCCCGCCCCGGCAGATTGCGGCTGTCTTCGGGGACGTCCGTCGCCGCGTTGTGGAGGTTCGCGCAGAAGCCGATGGAGAACGCCAGCACCCCACCGAGCGCCATCCGCGCGGTCACGCCGCCGCCCGTGTACGAATAGCCCAGCGCGAACGCGAGCACACCCGGCATGCAGGTGCGCGGACGCCCGAGCATGATCAGCGTCCGGACGCGATCCATCATCGGGCCGTATGCGCGACTTCGCGGGGTCGGGCGGCCGCGGGCGCCCGGGCGTCGTCGGCGAAGGCGACCGCCTTCGAGTCGACGAGCCCGAGCTCGAGCCGCCACTGCGCGACGGGCTTGGCGAACTGCTCCTCGAACCTCTGCCCCAGCAGCTGGCGCGCGGCGTACCCCATCGCGAAACCCTTGGCGACTTCGTGGAGTGTGCGAGGCAGCTCCTGCGGCACGAGGATGATCCGCAGCATCCCGAAGCCGACGAGCCCGATGCTGAACGGCCGGCGCGTCTGCGCGGCGAGAAACGCCTGCATGCCGAGCTCGCCGGGGAACTCGGTCATCGCGAACCCCGTGAGCACGTGCGCGATGTCGTGCAGCTGCCGGACGCGAAAGCGCAGGTACTCCTCGTCGGTCTTGAACTCGGGGACCGCGTCGCCGTAGAAGCCCCGGTAGAAGTGGGGGTCGAAGTCGTTCTCCTTCATGGCCGCGCCGAGCTCTTGGCCGAGCGACCCGGGCGGGTACGCGAGCAGCTCCTCTCGCGTGTAGCGCCGGCCCACGTAGCGCTCGCGGCACAACCGCGCGACGTCCGGGTCCTCCAGGACAAACGTGACGAAGTCGCGATTGGCGCGAAAGCGCACGATGGCCTCGGAGAACGCGGTGAACGTCGCCCGCGACGTCGGATGGAGCGCGAAGTGGTACGCGCCCTTGGCGGACAGGACGAGCTGGCGTGCCCAGTCGGACGGGCGCAGCCGACGCTCACGAGGCGGCATGATGAAGTCCTCCCTTCTCCGCCACGTGCAGCCGCGCGATCCCGAACGTGAGGTTGGCGCGCCGGTACCGATCGAATCCGCCCCGTTCGAGCAGCGACTCAACCGCGCGCACTCCGCGGTACGTCGCGATTTCCTCCTCGAGGTGGCGGTAACCGCGCGCGCCACCGAAGCCCACGAGGCGAAACGCACGCAGGTACATGCGATACGCGGCGCGCAGCGGCGGGGCGTCCGGCTGGCCGAGCTCGAGGAGCGCGAGCCGCCCCGACGGGCGCAAGACGCGGTGGACCTCGCGAATGCACTGATCGCGGTCGGGCATGTCGTCGATCGCGAACGCGAGGGTGACCGCGTCGAACGACTCGTCGGGGAACGGCAGGCGCGTCGCGTCGCAGCGGACGAGCTCGACGTTGACCCCGCGCATGCGGCGGCGCGCCACGGCCAGCATCTGCTCGTTCAGGTCGCAGCCGGTGGCCGAGACCGACCCCGCCGTGACTCGCACGATCTCGGCGAGGACGGTCCCTGTCCCGGTGGCCACGTCGAGCACCCGAGCGCCCGGAGGCAGGGAGAGCGCAGCGACGGCGCGACGCCGCCAACGGCGATCCATCCCGAAGCTCAGCACCGAGTTGAGCACGTCGTAGTAGGGGGCCACCCGATCGAACATCGCCTGGGGCGTGCGCGGGCGCTCTCGGCTTTGCATCATCGACGTGAGATTGGTGGCTCCGCGGCGGCGGAAACACGGTCTCAATGACGTCTTGCCCTTTCGCCATCCCCGCGTTCGATCTTCGTAATTACGATTCCCGCTCCTATTGGATTCGAGTGGATCGAGGGAAAATCGCGCGCGGTGGCCCGAGCTGCTATCCGAGGATCTCCGACCACGCCCACACCGCTGCGGCGGCGCCGCTTTCCTGCACCGCCATTGGAAGATCGATCGAAGAATGAACGCGCCCGGCGCGCGCGGGGCACGAGGCCGGGGGCACTCGCGCGCGCCGAGCCCGGGCGCGCAGGCCGCTCACGGCTCGGTCGCGTCCTTCTGATAGACCCGCACCCAGTCGACCTTGAGCGTCTGGGGGAACTTCGTCGTCGAGTCGGGCGACCCCGGCCACTGCCCGCCGACGGCGACGTTGATGAGCAGAAAGAACGGGTGGTCGAACTCCCACGTGTCGCCGCTCGGGACCGACGACTGGTTTTGCGTCTCGTAGAGCATGTCGTCGACGTAAAAGCGGATGGTGCCCGGCTCCCACTCGAAGGCGAACGTGTGGAACGCGTCGGCGTACGAGGCGCCGCCCGGCAGCTTGTAGGTGCCCGTCGGCCCGTAGCTCTTGGGCATGTGCAAAGAGCCGTGGTTGGTGGAGATGTCGGTCCCGATCGTCTCCATGAAGTCGACCTCGCCGCACGCGGGCCAGCTCACCGTCGAGATGTTGTCGCCGAGCGCCCAGATCGCCGGCCACAGGCCCTTGCCCGTGGGCATCTGCGCGCGCGCCTCGAAGCGGCCGTACTGCTGCGAAAAGAGCCCCTGCGTCAGAAGCCGGGCGCTCGTATACTTGCAGGTGCCGTAAGAGCACTTGTACTGCGACGCCCCCTGGTCGGTGGCCGTGATGACGAGGTACCCTCCCTGCACGACCGCGTTCTGGGTGGCGTCGGTGTAGTACTCGAGCTCGTTGTTCCCCCACCCGGTGCCGCCGACGTCGTGCTTCCACTTCGTCGGATCCACGGCAGAGCCGTCCGCGCCGTTGAACTCGTCGGACCACGTGAGCTTCCACCCGGGCGGGGCGGCCGCGTCCGAGGGAGGAGGAGAGGTCGCAGCCCCTTCCGAAGGGTTGCCGGCCGCGTCGGCCGCCGGCGCGCCGGCGCTCGCGTCGTCGCCGGGGGCGGACGTCCCCGACGAGGTCCCGGGCATGGACGAGTCGCTCGACGCGGTACCCGCCGGGGCGTCGGGGGCCCGCATGTCGATCGGTCCCCCCGAGTCGCCGGACGCGCTCCCCGGCGTGGCTTGCGCGTCGCCCGAAGACCCCCCGTTGCCGGCGCCCGAGCAAGCGGCGGCGACGATGGCGAGGATGCACGGGCCGAGCGTGCAGGTGAGGTGGGCTCGTTCGGTCATGGTCGTCTGTCACGCCACGGCGGACGATCTGTCCACCTTTCGACGACTCAGTGGCACGATGCGGGCAGGCTCACGTATGTCGAGCCGAGGTCCGTCAGCGATCCGTCGGGGTTGACGAGCAGCGCGTTGGGGATCGGCTTGGCGCTGAACCAAGCGTACCGCGCGACGTTCGGGTTGGACTCGAGGTACGGAACGGCGGCCTGCATGAACGCCTTTTGTTCGGCGACCGATTTGCTCCCGTCGCACGCGAGCTCCGTCACCCAGATCGGCCGGCCGAACTGCAAGAAGCCCGGCGTCGTCCCGCCCGCGTCGGTGTTGCCCTCGATGTACCCTCGGAGCGACGTCACGTCGCAGACGTACGCGTGAACCGCGACGAAGTCGACGCGACACCCGCCGCACGCCGCGAAGAAGTCCTTGAGGTAGGTGAACGGGTCCGTGATCGCCGACTCCGTGCACTGCGACGAGTCCGACGCGCTCCCGCAGTAGTTGACGCCGGGGGACCCGATGGGGATGCCGCCGGACCGGGCCTCGACCATCGGCCAGTCGGCCGCGGCCTGCTGGACGGTGAGGTTGGCCTGGGACTTGAAGTTCGGCTCGTTGAAGCCGAGCAGATACTTGGACCCCGCCGGGATGGCCTGGTTGAGCGAGCCGCCGCCCCAAAGCATGGGGACGTACTCGACGCTCGGCGCGCCCGCGTCGGGCGCTTGCGCCGCCCAGTTGTACCACCAGGTCACGCCCGGCAAAGTCAGCGAGGGCGCGAGCGCGGCCGTCGGCGCGGCGTTGGCCGCCACCCCCCGCTTGCAGGGGAGGCTCGAGGCGTCGGCCGCGGCCGCCTCGTCCGCCGAGTCCTCCGGCGGGCTCGCCGCGTCGGCGGGCGCGACGCCCGCATCGGCCGGAGGCTCCCGGTCAGCGGCGGAGGCATCCGCGACGGCAGGCGCTTGGATCGGCTCGAGGTCGTTCGAGCCGCACGCGCCGGTGGGAGCGACCGTGGCGACGAGGCACGCCGCGAGGAGCGCGAACCGGCCGGTGCGGGGCATCGGCACGTGAGTCACGGGAACGCCACGAGTCCGCTCACCTTTCGCTCGCGGCCGGAAAAACTGAGCGCGCGGACGCACGAAGTGTGACTCTACCCTGGTGACCGCCCGTCGCCGACAGCCGGCCGATGCGAGGGCCCCTCGACCGAGCTACGGGGTCGTTCGTGCGCTGCCCTTCGACGGGGACGAGGCGGCCCTCGTCGCGGCGATGCGCGGGGGCCGGGCGGACGCCGCAGCCGCATTCTACGACCGGCACGCGCCGTCCGTGCACGCGCTCGTCTTCCGCCTGATGGGGCCGGACGCGGAGATCGACGACGTGGTGAACGACGTCTTCGTGCGCGCGCTCGAGTCGATGTCGCGGCTTCGAGACCCGGGGGCCCTGCGCTCCTGGGTCTACGGAATCACTGTCCGCACGGTGGCGATTCGCTTCCAGAAGCGCTCGCGCCAGCGCTGGTTGCGGTTCATGTCGCCCGAAGACGTGCCGGAGGTGGTGGCCCCGGCGGTGTCCGGCGAGCTCGGCGAGGCCCTCCGGGAGGTGCACGCGATCCTGCACGGCATGGACCCGGACGAGCGAATCGCGCTCCTGCTTCACCGCGTCGAGGGGCTCTCGCTCGAGGGCGCCGCGGAGGCCGCGGGGACCTCCGTCTCGACCTACCGGCGGCGGCTGGCCCGTGGGGAAGCCAAGTTCTTCGCGCGCGCGAAGAGCCGGCCCGCCCTCGACTCCTGGCTCGGCGAGGGCGGCTCATGACGTTCCACGAACCGGGCGAAGGGCTCTTCCGGGCGCTGCGCGAGGACGCGATCCCCGCGTTCGACCACGGCGCGGGGCGCGCGCGTTTTCTCGAGCGCTTCGCCGCCCGGCGCAAGCCTTCCCGCCGCCGTTGGGCCCTGCTGGCCGCCGCCGCCGCCGTGGTGTGCGCGATCGCGATCGGCGCGTGGCGCGCGACCTCGGAGGTGACGTTCTCGACGGCCGCGGGCGAGGGCCGGGCGGGGACGTGGCTCGCGTCGGGAGGAACGACGGATCTGCCGCTCATCTTCTCGGAGGGTACGCGCGTGGTCATGGCCCCCGGGTCGCGGGGGCGGGTCGACGCGCTCCGGCGCTCCGGGGCGAGCTTTCTCCTCGAGCGCGGTCGCGTGAGCGCCCGCGTCATGCACCGCACGAACGCCGACTGGCGCTTCCTGGCCGGTCCGTTCGAGGTGCGCGTCACCGGAACGCGTTTGGGGGTCGATTGGGACCCGGCGCAGGAGCGCTTCGCCGTCCGGGTCGAGGAGGGCTCGGTCGAGGTGCGGGGCCCCAACGTCGGCGAGCCACAGGTCGTCCGCGAGGGCGAGCAGTGCGTCGTCGACGTTCCGCGGCGAACAGCGCGCCTCGGTCCGAGCGATCGCGAGGGGGTCCCCGAGGCGGACGCGCTGGCCGACGGCGGCGCCGCGCCCCCTTCGGGCGAAAAGCCCGAGCCCTACCCCCGCGGCGCCTCCACCCTGCCAGCGCCGTTGCTTGCGCCGGGGCGACCCGCGGCGTCGGGATCCACGTGGGGCCGGCTCGAGGAGAAGGGCGACTACGACGGGGCGTACGCGGTCGCCACGAGCGTCGGGCTCGCGTCGATCTTGCGGTCCTCGTCGGCGGACGAGCTCCTTCGGCTCGCGCAGGTGGCGCGCCTCTCGGGGCACCGCGATACGGAGCGCGACGCGCTCGTGACGTGCCGGCGGCGCTTCCCGGGCTCCGAGCGCGCGGCCGTGGCGGCGTACGAGCTCGGCCAATCCTCGTCGCCCGGCGAAGCGGCGAGCTGGTTCGACACGTACCTCGGCGAGCAGCCGAGCGGCGCGCTCGCGCGCGAGGCCGCAGGGCGACTCATCGAGAGCCGCGCCGCGGCGGGGGACGACCGCGGCGCGCGCGACGCCGCAGCCAGGTACCTGGCGCGCTACCCGGGCGGCCCCCACGCCCCCCTGGCGCGCCGCGTCCTGACCGGAGCCCATGAGTGATGCGGGCCGCGCGGCTCGCCGTCGCCCTCGCCTTCGGCACGTTTCCCCTCGCCTCTTCGAGCGCCGCGCCCGCGCAGAGCGGCGCAACCCTCGTGGCAATCGTGACGGCCGAACCGGGCGCTTCGCTCACGCGCAGGGTGCGCGCGGAGCTCGAGGGCCTCGGCCTGGACGTGATCGTCCTCAAGCCGCCCGAGGAAGGGTCGCCGTCGCGCGCGCCGCTCGAGCGCGCCGCGCGCAGCGTCGGGGCCATCGCTGCCGTCCGGCTCGTCCCCTCCGGCGAGGGCAAGGTGGAGGTGTGGGTCGCGGACCGGGTGACGGGCAAGGCGCTGGTGCGCGAGCTCGATGCGCCCGCGGGCGGCGCATCGGACGCGACCGTGGCCGTCGGGAGCGTCGAGCTCCTGCGCGCGAGCCTGATGGAGCTGCACTCCGGGGAGGCGCCCCACGGGGACGCGCCGGCGAGCCCCCGGGTCCGAGCACTCGCGTTGCCCGCGGGCGCGCCGGACCGAGGCGAGCCACGGCTCGGGCTGGCCTTCGGCGCGGGCGCCGAGCTTGGCGTCCGCGGGCTTGGGCCTTCGCCCGACGTGCAGGTCGCGGTCTGGTTCCGGCTCGGCCGGGGTCTGGGCGCGCGCATGCTCGGTCGGACGTCGCTTGCGCCCGCGCGAGTCGTCGGCGCCTCGGGCGCCGTGGAGGTGCGCTCGGAGCTCGCCGGCCTGACGGCCACCTACGCGTTCGGCGGCGCGCGGGCGCGCTGGTCGCCCGAGGTGTCCGTCGGGTTCGCCGCGGCGCACGTGGGGGCGACGGGTACGGCCACCCCCCCGCTCGTCAGCGCGTCGGACGGCGCGTGGTCGGCCGCCCCGCTCGCCGGCCTGGGCCTCGCGGTGTCGGTTCTGCCCGGCCTGCGCGCGCGGGCAGACGCCCTCGGGGCATGGTCGCTCCCGCCGTCGCGCGTGCGAACGCCCGCCGGCGAGATTGGCTGGTGGGGCGCCCCGGCGCTGACGATCACCCTGGGCATCGAGGCTTTGCTGGCTCCGTAGCCAGATCACAAAAGGTGGACACGTTCTCGTGCTTGGAGTGACTAGCGGCACGTGAGATCGTTGTGGCTGACTGCGATCGTGTCCGCCGTCGCCTTGGGATGCTCGGGCGGATCGACGGGCGCAGGTGCTGCGGCGGGCGCGGGCTCAGGCGCGGGCTCAGGCGCGGACGCAGGCGCGGGGGCGGACGCGAGCGCGGGCGCGGGCGCGGGCGCGGGCGCGGGAACCGGCGCGCTGGATGCCCAAGCGGGTGCTCTGGACGGCTCGGGCGGCGGGCCCTTCGATGCGGGCGGCGGGGCGAGCTCGGTCGACGGCGCGCTCGCGACGGCCACGGATGCGGCGGCGCCCGTGGGCTTCTGGGACTCGACCAACCTGCCCGCGGCGAAGAACGTGATGATGTTCAAGTTCCTCAACCGCACGAACGGCAAGTACGCGGACGCGGAGGTCTACTGGAGCTTCAAAAGCGGCTCCATCTCCGAGACCCACTCGATCGCCGAGCAGCCGACCTACGACATGCCGGCCAACTCGGCGGGCCGCGTCTATTTCTACTTGTGCGCCGCCGCGGACACGACCTGCGCGGGCGACCCGACGAAGAGCAAGTACTTCGACTTCATCGAGCACACGATCGGCGCCCATCAGTACAACGGCAACACGACACGCGTCGACGCGTTCGGGATCAAGGTGGCCATCCGCCTCCATTGCTCGGACGGCTACGACGTGGCCGTCGGCGAGGACTACGCCACCTTCCAGGAGGACCGGG
The DNA here is from genome assembly GCA_035295445.1 of Polyangiaceae bacterium. Classification (GTDB taxonomy): domain Bacteria; phylum Myxococcota_A; class Polyangia; order Polyangiales; family Polyangiaceae; genus Palsa-1150. Next base: position 10,255 of record DATGJA010000466.1, read on the forward strand.
CGGTGACGTTCCAGCGGTTCGTCGACGCCGTGCCGGCCGAGTTCAAACCCCTCGCGCAGCCCCCCAACGCGCCGTACCGGATCGTCCAGCCGGGGGCGGCCGGGTTCGGCCAGGGCGGAGCGAACGCCAACTACTACGCGCCGTTCGTCGATGCTCTCTGGTCGGCCAACGGCATGACGATCGCGAAACCGGGCCCGAACGCGAGCGGCCTCGGAGCGAACCCAGACCTCTCCGCGGCCATCTACCGGCACGTAGGCGCCGTCGCGGGCACGTTCAGCGCCGCGGGCAAGCTCACGAACCAGAAGCTTTGGTCCGACTCGGGCACGTTCTATACGGCCGCACCGGCGGACTACTACGCGCAGTTCTGGCACGCGAACGCCCTCGGCGGCAAAGCGTACGGATTTCCCTACGACGACGTCGGCGGGTACTCGAGCTACATCTCGCACTCGAATCCGCAATACCTCCTCGTGGCGATCGGCTGGTGATGGGCGCTGATCAGCGCGGCATGGGGCCATGCGCGCCTTGCAGCGACTCTCCCGCCCCCAACGCACGGTACATGTCCCGCAGCATGGCGTCGATCTCGGCGCGCAGCGGCGTGCGCTCGCGCCGGGCTTCGAGAAGGCAGGTCAGCCCGCCCTCCACGTCGTCGAAGACGCGGTGAATGCGCGAGCGGCCCTGGAGGACGCTGATCGCGCGCATGGCCGTCCGAACGACGGTCGCCTGGAACGTGTCTCCGATCGCGACGGTCACGAAGCGGCGAAAGTGACCCGCGAGACTGCGCATGCGGGCCGCGTTCTCGGCGCGGGTCTCCGCGTCGGGGGGCGAGGAGGTCGGCAGGATGACCATGAAGACGAGGAACCCGTCCCCCGGATCTCCGCGCACGGCCAAGTCGGCCCGATCGTAGAGCCAGCGCGACCTCTGCAGGCGCGCCGGCGCGTTGTACACGGACGTGATGACGTCGCCGTGGACGCCGAAGGCAACCCCGTCGTTGACCTGAAAGACGGGAACGTTCGCGCGGCCCACGGTCAGGGCTCTTTCCCGGAAGGCTTGGCGGTGCTCTCGGTCGCGGGCGCGCCCTGCTCCTCGTCCTCGATCAACTCGGTACGTTTTTGCGCCTCCTCGATCTTGTGGTCGGCCTGCGCGAGGACGGCTTCGGTGTGCACGTACGTTCGCGCGATGACGATCGCGCTCGCCGCCCCGAACCCGACCGAGACCACCCAGGTCACCCGGCTCCCGAGCAGGAGGGCGACGGACGCGATGACGATCCCGATCTCGGCCGCCAGCTGCGCGCGCTCGTACCACTCCGCCGACTCGGTCTGGGCTTTGATCTTGTCGTCGTAACACTCGGCGTCTTCCTTCGCCTCCTTCATGTCGTGCTCGTAGCGCCTCGCGAGTCGCTTCAAGTGCTGCTCGTCGTCCGGGTCCGGCGACAGGACGTCGGCGACCTCGCGGGCGGCCACGGCGATCGCGGCCTTGAGCTCCTGCGTGTCCTCGTCGTCGGCCTTGCCGGACACACGCCGCACTTCCTTCAGGGCGCCCTCGAACTTCGCCGTGTCCGCGGCGTTCGGCGTGAGGGCGTGCAGCATTTCGACGTCGGCCTCCATCACGCGGAGCTTCATCGACTCGGTCTGATACAGGCTGAACTTGTTCGCCTGCTCCACCATGGTAGCGATGATGTCCGTCCGAGCGCCGCCGACCAGCGCCGCGCAAAACGCGAGCATCACGCCCAGGATGGCCATGGTGATGCCGATCGCCTTCCCGGACGCGTGCCCCTTGTCGTGCCCGTGGCCGCCGTGCACGGCACCTTCGATCTGCTCCGCGAGTTCGTGCATGTCCGGCATCGATCGATCCCTCCTTCGTCCGTCGCCCCCCATCGAGGCGCGCCCCGGGACGCATGCTACCGTTACGATCAACATGGACGAAGGTATCCTCGTCGAGGACGTCGGAGCGGTCCGGCGTCTGACGCTCAATCGCCCGGCCAAGAAGAACGCCCTCACGGTCGCGATGTACGCGGCTCTCAACGCCGCCCTGGGCGAGGCCGCCGAGAGCGAACGCACCTCCGTCGTCGTCATCACCGGGGCGGGCGACGCGTTCAGCGCGGGCAACGACATCGGAGATTTCATGCGCGCGAGCGCCGGCCAGGCCCCGACCGACGGGCACGGCGTCCGCTCCTCCGCGTCCTTCCTCCAGCGCCTCGCCTCGTTTCCCAAGCCCCTCGTCGCCGCGGTGAACGGGGTGGCCATCGGGATCGGGTCCACGATGCTGCTCCATTGCGACCTCGTGGTGGCGTCCACCGCCGCATCGTTCCAGTTCCCGTTCACGCGCCTTGGCCTCGTGCCGGAGGCCGGGTCGAGCGTCCTTCTGCCGGCGCGGGTCGGCTTGCTGCGCGCCTCCGAGTGGCTCCTCCTGGGGGAGCGATTCGACGCGAGCACCGCGCTGGCGAGCGGTCTTGTCAACGCCGTGGTGCCGCCCGATCAGCTCACGCAGGCCGTCGGGGCGCGCCTCGAGGCGCTGACCACCCTCCCCGTCGGAGCGCTCGTCGAGACGAAGCGTCTCCTGCGCGAACCGATGCGGGACGCCGTGGGCGCGGCGATCGCGCGCGAGCTACAATCGTTCACCGAGCGGCTCACCACCCCGGAGGCCGCCGCGTCGTTCGCCGCGTTCCTGTCGAGGGGCAAGTAGCGCCGGCTCCGCCCGGCCGACCGTGCTATTTCGCCTCTACACGGCATGCCCGTCGCGCAGCGAAAGCGCCCCTTCTACCTCGTGCTCGCCCTCCTCGGGGCGCTCGCGCTCGGGACGATCGGCACGTACGAGGGCGGGCTGGACGTCGTCCTCTACCGCGGGATGATCGACACGACGGCGGCCACGCAGGACATCGCCGACGAGGCCAACCGCGACGCCGTGGACGCGCGGCTGCGCTCATTCCTGAAGGCGCTCGACGCGAACAAGAAATTCGGCTGGCCGCTCGGCGTCGGGACGTTCCTGCTCGGGACCGCCGTGTTCGTCTTTGCCATGCGCACGCTCGGGGGAAGCGGGGCGGCGCGCGCCGCGGTCGTGCAGCTCGTCGCGGCCCAGGCCGCGGTGCACGCCGCCTCGTTCTGGCTGATGCGCGAGGCGGAGGACGCGCGCGTACGCTTCGCTCTCGCAAAGCAAGAGGCCGAGTACAGCGACCAGGGCGTCTCCCACGCCCGCGCCCCGGACGCGACCGTGTTCCAACGGATCGTCAACCCTGCCGCCTTCGGGGCGTACATGCTCGGCAGCGGCTTCGTGATCCTGGCGCTGACGCGGCGGCGCTCGCGCGAGTTCTTCGATCCCGGCGGCACGGCCGTCGAGGAGCGCTAGCCCGCATGGGCCGCATCCTTCGCCTGCCGAGCGACCTCGCGAATCAGATCGCCGCGGGAGAGGTCGTGGAGCGGCCGGCCAGCGTGGTCAAGGAGCTCGTCGAGAACGCCCTCGACGCGGAGGCGACGCGGGTCAAGGTCGAGCTCGACCGGAGGCCCGGCGCGGCCCCCGGCGGGGCTCCAGAGGGTCCGGGGTTCGATCGCATCCGGGTGAGCGACGACGGCGTGGGCATGGATGCCGACGACGCGGTCCTCGCGCTCGAGCGCCACGCGACGAGCAAGATCCGCAAGACAGGCGACCTCTTCTCGCTGCGCACCTTCGGCTTTCGCGGCGAGGCGCTCCCCAGCATCGCGTCGGTCGCCCGGTTGCGGCTCGTCACGCGCGCGCGGGGCGCGGCGGAGGGCACCGAGGTCATGGTCGAAGGGGGCGGCGTGCCCGCGGCGCGTCCGGTCGGCGCGGCCGATGGGACGAGCGTCGAGGTGCGCGAGCTCTTCTTTAACGTCCCGGCTCGGCGCAAATTTCTCAAGTCGACCGGGACCGAAGCGGCGCACGTGACGGAGGCGATCCTGCTCGCGGCTCTCTCGCGCCCCGACGTGAGCTTCTTCCTGCTCCGCGACGGTCGCACGGTGCGGCAGTGGCTCCGGGCGTCCTCGCGATCGGAGCGCGCGGCGCAGGCCTTCGAGGGAGAGCGCCTGCACCCGTGCCTCGGCGAGCGCGGACCGATGCGCGTCGAGGCCTATCTCGCCGCGCC
>DATGJA010000467.1:0-18627 GCA_035295445.1 Polyangiaceae bacterium
GATCGTCCCGACGTTGTAGAAGGCCAGGGCGACGTTCAGGGCCAAGAACGTGATCGGCGTCATCGCCTTGCCCCCGAGATCAATCGACCCATTTCTCGTGCAAGGGTCCCGAAGTGGCAGGCATAGTCAAGCGAACGCTTGGAGCCAGGGCTCGACCGAAGGGCCCGCCTCTGGGTGGCGCGGGAGGTTGCCGACCCGTGAGCCGCTACGTGTTGAGTTTGCAGGGGATCCATCTCGCGCAGGTCGCCGCCGTCGGCGGCAAAGGCGCCCACCTCGGAGAGCTCTCGCGGATCGAAGACGTCCGCGTGCCGGCTGGCTTCTGCGTGACGACGGAGGCCTTCCAGCGGATCATGACGGCCGCGCCGTCGATGGACGATCGGCTCGATCGCCTCGCTCGATTCGAGCTGGACGACCGAGAGGCGATCCGCGCGTTCAGCGCCGAGATCCGCCGGACCATCGAAGGGGTGCCCGTGCCGGGCGAGCTGGCAGCGGCGATCGGCGACGCGCTCGCTCGGATCGGCGAGCAGGCCGCCTACGCCGTCCGATCCAGCGCCACGGCGGAGGACCTGCCGACCGCCTCCTTCGCGGGGCAGCAGGACACCTATCTGAACGTCGTCGGGCCGGCGGCGATCCTCGAGCACATTCGGAGGTGCTGGGCGTCGCTCTTCACCGAGCGGGCGGTGACCTACCGTCTGCGAAACGGGTTCGACCACCGCAAGGTCCAGATGGCCGTGGTCGTCCAGCGGATGGTCTTCCCGCAGGCGGCCGGCGTCCTGTTCACGGCGGACCCCGTCACCTCCAACCGGAAGATCACGTCCGTGGAAGCCAGCTTCGGCCTCGGGGAGGCGCTGGTCTCTGGCCGGGTGAACCCCGACGTCTACAAGGTGCGGGACGGCGCGATCGTCGGCAAGACGGTCGCCGCCGAGCAACCGGCCCTGACGGACGCGCAGGTCGTTCGCCTCGAGCGGCTGGGCCGCGCGATCGAAGCGCACTTCGGTCGCCCCCAGGACGTCGAATGGTGCCTCGTCGACGACGACTTCCACATCGTCCAGAGCCGGCCGATAACGACGCTCTATCCGATCCCCGCCGCCGGCGACCGAGAGAACCATGTCTACATCTCCGTCGGTCACGCGCAGATGATGACCGACGCGATGAAGCCCCTCGGGCTCTCGCTGTGGCAGCTGACGACCTCTCGGCCCATGCTGGTCGCGGGCGGGAGGCTGTTCGTCGACGTCACCCGGGCCCTTTCTGCGCCGGCGACGCGCACCGCTCTCCTCAGCGTCATCGGAAGGTCGGAGCCGCTCACACGCGACGCTCTGCAAACCATCCTCGACCGCGGCGACTTCGTCGCGTCCCTCCCGGACCCGGCTCCCGGCGCAGACCCGGCGGGCGGCTCCCCCCCGCCGATCGCGACCGACCGAGCCGTCGTCGTCGAGCTCGTCGCACGCAACCGGAGCTCGGTCGCCGCATTGAAGCGCGTCATCCGGTCGAAGTCGGGACCGGCGCTGTTCGACTTCATCCTCGCGGACCTCCAGGAGCTGAAGCGACTCCTCTTCGATCCACGGAGCCACCAGGCGGTCATGGCGGGGATGGAGGCCACCTGGTGGCTCAACGACCACCTCGAGGCCTGGCTGGGCGACAAGAACGCGGCCGACACGCTCACGCAGTCCGTCCCCGACAACGTCACGTCGCAGATGGGGCTGGCGCTGCTCGACGTGGCCGACGTGATCCGCCCTCACCCCGGCGTGGTGGAATTTCTGCGGAACGTGCGCGACGGCGACGACTTCCTCGACGAGCTGGCCGGGCTCGAAGGCGGGCGGGAAGCGCGCGACGCCATCCGAGCCTACCTCGACGCGTACGGCATGCGCTGCGTCGGCGAGATCGACGTCACGAGGCCGCGCTGGAGCGAGCAGCCCACCGCGCTCGTGCCCATGATCCTCGGCAACGTCCGGAACTTCGAGGCGCGCGCGGGCGCGCGGCGCTTCGAGCAAGGGCGGCAGCAAGCGTCGAAGAAGGAGCACGAGCTGCTCGAGCGCCTGCGAGACCTGCCGGACGGCGAGCGCAAGGCCGAGGAGACCCAGCGGATGGTCGACAGGGTCAGGACCTTCATCGGGTACCGCGAGTACCCGAAGTACGGCCTCGTCAGCCGCTACTTCGTTTACAAGCAATCCTTGCTGGACGAAGCAGAGCGGCTCGTGCGGGCCGGGGTGCTCCCCGCGAAGGACGACATCTTCTACCTGACGTTCTCGGAGCTGCACGAGGTCGTACGCTGCCACCAGGTGGATCGCGAGCTCGTCCGCCAGCGCAGGGAGGCGTTCCGGTCGTACGAGACGCTCACGCCGCCCAGGGTGCTCACGTCGGACGGCGAGGTCGTCACCGGGTCTTATCGACGCGGCGACGTGCCGCCCGGCGCGCTCGTGGGCCTGCCGGTCTGCGCCGGAACGGTCGAGGGACGGGCGCGCGTCGTGGACGACGTGGCCGAAGCCGACCTCGAGGCGGGCGACATCCTGGTCACCGCGTACACGGACCCGGGCTTCTCGCCGCTCTTCGTCGCGATCGCGGGGCTGGTGACCGAGGTGGGGGGCCTGATGACCCACGGCGCGGTGATCGCGCGGGAGTACGGCCTGCCGGCCGTCGTCGGAGTGGAGCACGCGACGCGGCGCATCCGGGAGGGGCAGCGAATCCGCGTGAACGGAACGGACGGGTACGTCGAGATCCTGCCGTAGCGACCTCGCCGCCGAGCCGTCGCGACAGCTCGGCGGACGTGTTATCAGGCGGGCCCAACCTGAGAAAGAGAGAGACACGTGGCCTCGCGCATCCCCATCGAACGCATCCGCAACATCGGTATCTCCGCCCACATCGACTCCGGCAAGACGACGCTGACCGAGCGCGTGCTCTTCTACACGGGTCGAATCCACAAGATTCACGAGGTCCGCGGCAAGGACGGCGTCGGCGCCAAGATGGACTCGATGGACCTCGAGCGCGAGAAGGGAATCACGATCCAGTCCGCCGCCACCTACTGCGTGTGGGACGGGTCCAAGGATCAGTTCCCCGACCACAACATCAACATCATCGACACCCCCGGTCACGTCGACTTCACCATCGAGGTGGAGCGGGCGCTGCGCGTGCTCGACGGCGCGATTCTCGTGCTCGACTCGGGCAAGGGCGTGCAGAGCCAGTCGATCACCGTCGACAAGCAGATGAAGCGCTACCGGGTGCCCCGCATCGCCTTCGTCAACAAGATGGACAACCCCGGCGCCAACTACGAACGCGTGGCCGAGATGCTCAAGGAGAAGCTCGGGCACCGCCCGATCAAGCTCCAGGTCCCGATCGGCGCCGAGTCCACGTTCAAGGGGATCATCGATCCGATCGTCGGCAAGGCGTATTACTTCGACGGCAACGACGGCGAGATCGTGCGGGAAGAGGAGGTCCCGGTCGAGTACGCGAAGGCCACCGCCAACGCCCGCGAGCAGATCATCCACGACGTGGCCGACGTCGACGACGAGCTCGGCGAGAAGTTTCTGATGGAGCAGCCCATCACGGCCGACGACATCCGCGCCGCGGTCCGCCGCGCCACGGTCGCGCTCAAGATCACGCCCGTGATGTGCGGCTCGGCGATCAAGAACAAGGGCGTGCAGCTCCTGCTCGACGGCGTCGTGTACTACTTGCCCAACCCGACCGAGGTCGTCAACGAGGCGCACGACCAGGCCAAGGGCGAGGAGAAGGTCATCGTCGCGTCCGACCCCGCCAAACCGTTCGTCGGCCTGGCGTTCAAGCTGCAGCAGGACAAGTACGGGCAGCTCACCTACTTTCGCATCTACCAGGGCTCGGTCGCGTCAGGCGACACCATCCTGAACACCAGCAACGAGATGCGTAAGGTCCGCGTCCCGCGCATGTTCCGCATGCACTCCGACGATCGCGAGGAGATCCCGTCGGCCGAGGCCGGCGACATCGTCGCGTTCTACGGCGTCGAGGCCAGCTCCGGGGAGACGTTCACCGACGGAAAGGTCAACTGGACGCTGACGTCGATGCACGTGCCGGCGCCCGTCATCTCGCTCGCGGTCGCGCCGAAGGACCGGTCGGCCGAGACGAACTTCTCGAAGGCGCTCAACCGCTTCACCAAGGAGGACCCGACGTTTCGCGTGCACCAGGACGAAGAGTCGCAGCAGACGATCATCAGCGGCATGGGTGAGCTGCATCTCGACATCTACATGGAGCGCATGAAGCGCGAGTACAACTGCGAGGTGATCGCGGGCAAGCCGCAGGTCGCGTATCGCGAGGCCATCACCCGCCGGGCCGAGATCGACTACACCCACAAGAAGCAGACCGGGGGCTCGGGCCAGTACGCCAAGGTCCTCGGGTACATCGAGCCTCTCCCGCCCGACGCCGTCGAGAACTACGAGTTCGTCGACGACGTGACGGGGGGCGCGATCCCCCGGGAGTTCATCTCGTCGTGCGACAAGGGTTTCCGTGAAGCCGTGCGCAAGGGCACCCTGATCGGGTTCCCCGTCGTCGGGGTCCGGGCCGTGGTCAACGACGGGGCGTCCCACGCCGTCGACTCGTCGGAGATGGCGTTCAAGACGGCCGCCCTCATGGGCTTTCGGGAGGCCTACGCGAAGTCGGCTCCGACCATCCTCGAGCCCATCATGAAGGTCGAGATCGATGCTCCGATCGAGTTCCAGGGGGCCGTCACCGGTCTGGTCAACCAGAGACGAGGAATCATCCTCGAGACGGTCGGCGGCGACAACGTGAGCATCACCTGTGAAGTGCCGCTCAACGCCATGTTCGGGTACTCGACCGACCTGCGATCGTCGACGCAGGGCAAGGGTACATTCACGATGGAGTTCGCCAGGTACGCCGTCGTGCCGAAGCAAGAGCAGGAAGAGATGACGAAGAAGTACCGGGAAAAACTGGCGGCCGAGGCGGGACGCAAGTAACGGCGCCTTCGCACCCCGTGTGAGAATACTTTAGCCGTGACTTGACAGTGGGCGGCCGCGTCCCCATAGTCAAGTCGATGCTAAACAATGCCGCCGTCGATCGCGTCTTTCACGCGCTCGCGGAACCCATGCGCCGCGCGCTGATCGACCGGCTGAGCGCCGGACCCATGTCGGTCAGCGACCTGGCGCAGCCGTTCGAAGTGACCCTGGCGGCCATCGTTCAGCATCTGCAAGTCCTCGAAGAGAGCGGCATCGTGCGGAGCGAGAAGGTCGGTCGCGTTCGGACGTGCCGCCTGGAGCCCGAGCGCCTGAAGCTCGCCGAACGCTGGATCTCGGAACGTCGCAATCTTTGGGAGCGACGTCTCGACCGCTTGGGCGAGCTTTTCGCAGAGGACGACCGACCGAAGGCCACGCCACCCCGACAGACCGAGAAGAGGAGGAAATCATGAGCGAGCAGCCCGCCGTCCACAGCACCTTCACGATCGAGCGAAGCTACCCTGCGCCGCCGGCCCGGGTCTTCGCCGCCTTCGCCGAGCCGGCGATCAAGCGCCGGTGGTTCTTCGACGGCAAGGGGTCGACCGGCGATGGTTACTCCGCCGACTTTCGCATCGGCGGCTTCGAGAAGAGCCGCTTCACCTTCGCGGGCGGTCCGCCGGGCGCACCTCCGCCCGGCACCAAGATGGGCAATGACACGGTCTACCTCGACATCGTGGCGAACACGCGCATCGTCTTCGCCTACACCATGTTGATCGGCGACCGTCGTCATTCGGTTTCGCTGGCGACCGTGGAGCTATCGGCTTCGGGCAACGGGGGGACGCGCCTGGTCTTCACCGAACAGGCCGCGTTCTTCGAACCATCCGACGGCGCGCACCTCCGCGAGGCGGGCTGGCGGGGGCTTCTGTCTTCGTTGGAGAAAGCGCTCACCGAGGGGGCCTAGGATTCGTCGTAGCATCGGCGGATGCGCCTCACGTTGGTATCTGCGCTGGTCGTCGCGCCGATCCTCGGCTCCCGCGACGGCTCCGCGCAAGAGCCGCCTTCCGCGCCGGCGCCTTCGAGCGCGGCAAGCGCCCCGGAGCAGCAGCCCGCCCTGGTGCGCGCTGCTCGCGACGATCAGGATCTCGCCCGGCTGACGGAGCTCATGCAGCGCTGGTCGTCGAACACGAATGGCTACCGAGTGTGGGGCGCGCTCTCGGGCGTTGCGATCGCCGGGGCCACCATCCCGGCTGGGATCGTGATGCTCAACCGGCCGGACGGCGAGGAGCCGGGGGCCCTGGCGCTTGGAGTGGGAATCGGATCCGCCCTCGGCGGCGGCCTGCTCCTCTTGGTGTCGCCTCTTGGGTCCTTCCAGCCCGTGGTGGATGTCCTCGAGGCGGGGCGCGCGGCGGGCAAGCCGCCGGGCGAGATCGTCAAGGAAGCAGAGGCGAAATGGCGGACCGCTGCGGACTCGATGAAGGACTTTCGAACGACGGTGGGAGCGCTGGACGCGTGCTTTGGCGCGCTATCTCTCGCGGGCGGGACCTATCTCGCGGTGGCCAACCTATCGAGCCAAGATTTTTCCAAGAAGGAGCAATATGGGTCGGCGGCTGCCCTCTCCGCCTTCGGCGCCTTCGCGGTCGTCTTCGGTCTGCGGGGGGTCTTCTACGAGGAGTCGATCGAGGCTGCTTGGGATGCCTACGAGAGCCGGAGGCCGCACGACGAGCCCGCGGTCAAGGTGAACGGCGTAGGCGTAGTGCCCGTCCGCGGCGGGGCGACGCTCGGGCTGAACGCGTCGTTTTGAACCTGGGGCAACGGCATGGCGGGTCCCCGGGTGCCTTCACGCGCTCGCACCTGCGGGATACGGGCGCGCGTCCCGCGGTCACGCGCATCTACCTCGTGGACGCGGGCGCGCGTCCCGCGGTCACGCGCGTCTACCTCGTGGACGCGGGCGCGTCTCTCGCTGTCACGCGCGTCTTCCTCGTGGACGCGGACCCGTGACCGCTGGATGCGTGCATCGGTCTCGCTCGTACGCGCGCGTCACCGCGCGATGCGTGCATCTCCCTCGTCGACGCGCGCGCCTGTCTCGCCATCACGCGCATCTTCCGCGTGGATGCGGGCGCGTGCCCGGGAGGTGCGTGCATCTATCTCGCTCGCACGCGCGCTTGCCGGCGGGACGGACGCGCGCGTCAACGAGGATCGCGCGCGTTCCCGCGGGGTGCACGCGCGTGTGAGGGGGAAGCGCCCCTCGGTCGCGCAGAGAGCCGACAACGTGCCGCGCAGGACGCGGCGATCGGACCGCGGCACGACCTGGCCCATGTCGCGCGCCGCTCGGCGCCCGGATACGAGCGGAGCAGAGCGGCACGCGGCGTGCACGGCACTCGGCAATGAACTTCGCACCCCCGGGCGCAGCAAGACCATGGATGGTGCTGCTCGGGCTGGCGGCGGCGTGTGCAGCGAGCGAGAGAACATCGCCTCCCGCGAGCCCGTGCAACGATCCAGCGTGCAGCGACGCCGCTGCGGTGGACACATCGCCTCCATCGAGCAGCGAGGCGGCCGCGACGGACACGTCGACGACCGGGATGTACTGCACAGACATTGGCTGCAACGACGGCGCGACGATCACGCTCGATTCGCCCTCGGGGAGCTGGGCGGCGGGCGGCTACGAGCTTCGGGCCAGCGGGGACGGGATCATGGTGAGCTGCACCCTGAACATCCCCGCGCCGGCGACGAACGATGTCTTCGGAACCTGCACCACGACGTCCACCACGTCCGCCGCCTCGCTGGCCCTGGAGTTCGCGCGGACGTGCATGGCCTTCGACTCGGGCATTTCCGGGGTCGCGGGGATTCAATGCACGCCCATCCCGGGCCAGTCGTCTCTCAAGCTCGCGGTCCCCGGAACCGCCGCGAACCTCACGCTCGTCCTGACGCGCGAGGGGACGCAGCTCGCCAGCGAGTCGGTGGCCCTCCAGTACAATGCGTACTACCCGAATGGGCAGGCGTGCGGCGGCGCGTGCCAGGAGGCATCGGCGACGATCACCGTCGCGGGTGCAGGAAGCGCGGCGACCGGCTCCGGCGACGCAGGCACGGATAGCGGCCCAGATGTATAGTGGGACTGCGGTCGTGGGTCGTTCGAAGACGGTTCAAGAGCATGCCCGCGTTCGTGTTCGTGACGACGGGTCGCTGCTGCTCGCGGTCGTCGCGGACACGCACTCCGCTCCGCACCCCGACGCCGCGAAGCACCTGAGGGCGCAGTCCCCGGACGCCATCCTCCATGCCGGGGACGTCGGCGATCGAGTCGTGCTCGACGGGCTGCGAGCGGTCGCGCCGATCTTCGCGGTTCGCGGGAACATCGATGGCCGAACGCCGGGCGTGCCCGACGTGTTGACCGTCGATGTCGTCGCGGGCGATGCGTTGCTGCTGCGGATCTTGCTCTTGCACATCGCGGTCGACGGACCCCGCTTGCGAGCAGACGCGGCTCGCCTCGCGCGCTCTGTGGACGCGACCCTGGTCGTGTGCGGCCATTCGCACGTTCCGCTCGTCGCTCGGGACGGCGACGTGTCGATATTCAACCCGGGCTCGATAGGTCCACGCCGTTTCCGTCTGCCCATCGTCTTCGGGACCATCCACGTGACCCGGAGCGCCGTTCGCCTCGCGCACTTCGACTGCGAGACCGGAGAGCCGTGGAGGCCGAATAGGTCGGTCGCGTAGGCGCGAGCGGTGGAGCTCGACGCTCACGTTGAACCAATTCAGGGCTGGAGCGTGAGCAACCCCGGTTGCCACGGGAGCAGGTTGTAGGAAGCCGATGAGCTGACGTGCCCCTGGTAGAGAAACTGCAGATTGCACGGGTCGATCGTCTGGGTCTCGTCGGGATTGGCGCGCACCAGGTCCCCGTGGCTGATGTCGCTGGTCCAGGCCGTACCGCTCGGAAAGCTCACGTTGGCCTTGCCGGCGAAGGGGCTGCTCTCGCTCGCGGCCGACGCCATCCATGAACCCCCGAGATCGGTGGCCGTGAAGGATCGAAAGTACCTTCCTTTGGATCCGAGCGCCTCGACGATCATAAGGTACATGTTGGCGCCCTTCACCGTGTAGACCTGCACGGCCTCGAACAGGTTCGACTGCGTATCGGTCATGACGGTGGTCTGTGACGTGAAGGTGCCCGGGAAGCTGCCGATCGGCATCGACGCCCGGTAGATGCTCCCGTTGTCCCCCGCGAAGAAGAGGTAGCAGGTCGTGCTGTTGCAGATCACCGTCTCGTCGATGGGTCCGGTGCTCGACCCGGAGATGCTTCCCATGAAGAGCGGATGGGGAGACGACCAGCTCGACGCGTTGGTAGGGTCGGTCGAGGTCAGGTAACTGAAGGGCGATGAACCCCACTCGTAGGCGAGCACCCAGACATTCTTCGGGCTGAAGTAGAAGAGCGTCGGGGCAACCGTCCCTACGGACATCGCGCTTTGCGTCGCCGTGGCCGCCCCAGGCCAGTCGGTGAAGGTCATCATGCCTCCCCCGTACGAGCCGGACGCGTTGACCGTCGACATGTAGACGATGTGCTGGCCCTTGTAGACGACGTCGGTGAAGTCCTTGATCGCGACCCATCCGGACTTTGGTGGAGCGAGCGGTCCCGTCGACGTCCACTTGATGGTCGTCGGAAGCGGGCAGACGCCGCCGTCGCCGGTCGATCCGGAGCCGGTGCTCGAGCCGGAGCCACCGCTCGAACTGGAGCCGCTGCTCGAACCGGAGCCGCCGCTCGAATTCGAGCCCGAGCCGCCGGAGCTGCTGCTCGACGCGTCGGCGTCGATCGATCCGGAGCCGCTCCGGCCGCTGGAGCTTCCACTGCCGCTCGACGCGACGGTCCCGGAGCTCCCGGTCATCGACCCAGCTCCGCTCGACTCGGCGCCGGACGGGGAACCCGATGCGGATGACCCGCTCGAGGACCCGGAATCGACTCCCGAGGAAACGCCGCTGCCGGACGAATTCGAGCCGCAAGCAACGGCGACGATCGGGGCCGCGACGGCGAGTGCCATCCGCGAGCGGAGGTACATGGTGAACTAAACTCCTTGATCGACGTCCCTTGCGCCGCATCCGGGCGCCGCCCTCCAACCAATGGGAGCAGGTTCGCGGAAACTTCCACCCCGCCGTAAGATGGACCCCGCCATGGCGCTCTCCAGCCGCGACGTCGACGTGCACGTCGAGCGCGTGCGCGCCGACGGGTACACCGTCGTCGAAGGCGCGATCGAGCTCGAGCTCGCCGAAGAGCTCGCCCGGGACCTCGCGCGCATCGAGGCCGAGCAGAAGGTCGTCCCCGCGTCGAACATCTTCGAGGGGCTGAGGACGGTGCGCATCTACAACCTGCTGGCGCGCGGCCGCGTCTACGAGAAGGTCCCGGTTCACCAGAACGTGCTGCCGATCGTCGAGCGGGTGCTCGACAAGGGATGCCTCGTCTCGTCGCTCTCGTCGATCGGCATCGACCCCGGGGAGGACGCGCAGATCTTGCACGCCGACGACCAGCTCATCCCGCTGCCGAAGCCGCACATTCCCATCATTTGCAACACCATGTGGGCCCTCACGGACTTCACGGCGGAGAACGGCGCCACGCGGGTCGTACCGGGCTCGCACAGGCGCGATCGTTCTCCGGACCTCGGCGAGGCGGTCGCGACGATTCCCGCCGAAATGAAGCGCGGAAGCGTCTTGATCTTCGACGGAAGCATCTGGCACGGCGGCGGCGCGAACCGGAGCCCTGCGCGGCGCCTGGGCGTGGCCATGAACTACTGCTCGGGGTGGATGCGGCAGCAAGAGAACCAGCAGCTCGGCATTCCCCTCGCCGTGGCCCGCGGCTTTTCGGACCGGCTTCGCCAGCTGTGCGGCTTCGGCCTCTACCGGGGGCTCATCGGCCACATCGACAAGTGCAGCCCCGTCGATGCGCTCGACGGGACCGGTCCGCGCCCCGTGGTCGGCGTCGTGGGACGCGGGCAGTAACACCGCGACCCGATCAGTTAATTCTATCGAGGTGTCGCGGACGGGCGAGCTCGATCGTCGGATCGATAAAAGGAGCCGAACCCAATGAAGTACGCCCTCTTGATCTACGCCGCCGAAAAGGACTGGGCCGACAAATCGCCCGAGGACCAGAAGCGCATCTACGACGAATACTGGGCGTACACGGTGGAGCTGAAGAAATCGGGCAAGATGCTGTCATGCGAGCCGCTTGACCCCACCCCGACGGCCACGACGATCCGCGTGCGCAACGGCAAGACGATCCCCAGCGACGGGCCGTTCGCGGACACCAAGGAGCAGCTCGGCGGAATCTACGTTGTCGATGTCAAGGACCTGAACGAGGCGATCGCTTGGGCTTCGAAGATTCCGGACGCCCGGACCGGTTCGATCGAGATACGGCCGCTCATGAACGTCCCCGAGATGTAGATTGGAGGGGCCACGTGAGCCAGTCGGCGCGAACGCTCGACCGGATCTTCCGCGCCGAGTCCGGCTCCGTCCTCGCTACCCTGATCCGGCTCCTCGGCGACTTCCAGCTCGCCGAGGATGCTCTTCAGGACGCTTTCACGGCCGCCGTCGAGACGTGGTCGACGGACGGCTTGCCGGCTTCGCCGGGCGCTTGGCTCGCCACGACCGCCCGGCGCAAGGCCCTCGACCGGCTGCGGCACCTGCGTATCGTGGAAGCCAAGGCGAGCGAGCTGGCGCTGTTGATCCGCCTCGAGCGAGAGGCCTACGGCCCGCGAGACGACGTCGACGTCTCGCCGGTGCCCGACGATCAGCTGTGCCTCATCTTCACGTGCTGCCATCCTGCCCTCTCGCAGGAGGCACAGGTCGCACTCACGTTGCGCACGCTCGGGGGCCTGAGCCTCGCGGAGATCGCCCACGCGTTTCTGGTCAATGAAGCGACCATCGCCCAGCGTGTCACCCGGGCGAAGCAGAAAATCGCACGCGCGCGCATCCCCTTCGAGATCCCCGACCGCGAGTCGCTTGCGTCGCGCCTCGACGCGGTGCTCCGTGTCCTCTACTTCGTATTCAACGAGGGATATCTGGCGACCTCGCGCGGGCCGCTCGTCCGCGTCGACCTCGTCGACGACGCTCTTCGCCTCGCGCGAGGCCTGTGTGAGCTACTCCCCCACGAGCCGGAAGCCCTCGGCCTGCTTGCGCTCATGCTGCTCCACGATTCGCGGCGCGAGGCGCGTACCGGTGACACCGGCGAATTGGTGCTGCTCGAGAACCAGGATCGCTCCCGCTGGAAACGCTCGCACATCGAAGAGGGCCTTCGGCTCGTCGAAGAGGCGCTCCGCATGGGGCGTCCAGGGCCGTACCAGATCCAGGGTGCGATTGCGGCGGTGCACGCCGAAGCATCGAAGGCCACACAGACGGACTGGCGGCAGATCGCCGTCCTCTACGAGCAGCTTCTTCGCTACCAGCGCACGCCCATCATCGAGCTGAATCGCGCCGTCGCCGTCTCCTTCGCGATGACACCGGCCGAAGGTCTGGAGCTCCTGGCGCAAACAGGGGCCACAGGCTCCTTGGAGCGGTACGCGCCCTTTCACCTCGCTCGCGCCGACATGCTCCGTCGACTCGGCCGAGGCGACGAGGCGAAGGAGTGCTACCGCCGCGCGCTCCCGTTCACGCAGAACGAGCAGGTACGTCGATTCATCGCGCAGCGACTCAACGAAGAAGCTCGCTAGAGGCGAGAAGGAGGCCGAGATGTCCGACATCACAGAGGCGCGTAGGGCGCTCGCGAGGCGCATATTGGAAGGAGAGGGCGAGGCGTCGCGAGCTCAGCGTCGTGCCGCCTTCGACAACTCCGGGCTTCCGGAGCCGCTTCGAACCTTGATCGACAAGGTTACCAGGAGCGCTCATCGGGTCACGGACGAAGACATGGCCGCCGTTCGGCGCTCCGGCCTGCGAGAGGACGAGATCTTCGAACTCGTAGTCTGCGGGGCGGTCGGCCAGGCGTCGCGGCGGTACGACGCAGCGCGCCTCGCCCTCGATGCTGCAACCGGGAAGGACGGCCATGCGGCTCGCGATTCTCGATAGCGGGCACCGGCTGGCCACGAAGGTCCTCTTCGCGCTCATTCGCGCGTTCTCCGGTCAGCCGGTGCTGGACGTCATCAAGCTCGTCAGGTACCGCGCCGATTTCTACGGCGGGCCCATGTCGAAGGTCACTCACGAGGCCATGCGGGGGGCATCGGCCTGGTCGGTCGGCGACCGGGAGCTCATGGCGGCGCTCGTCGCGAAGACCAACGAGTGCGCGTGGTGCACGCAGGCGCACACCGCGGTCGCGAACGGAGCGTATCGCGACGCGGCGAGGGTCTCCGCGGTGCTCGCCGACCTCGAGACCGCGCCCATCGAAGAGCCGCTTCGGGCGACCTTGCGCTGGCTGTGCAAGTCGACGCGCGAGCAGGCCGTGCACCCGGAGGACGTGCGAGCAGTCCTTGCGGCCGGCGCGTCTCGCCAGCAGATAGAGGACGCTCTCGCGGTCCGCTTTGCGCTCGATGTGACCGGTCGTCTTGCGGATGCCTTCGGATTCGTCCAACCTCCCCCCGAGGCGTTCGAGGCCGGCGCAAAGTACCTGCTCGCGCGCGGCTACCGGTGAAATGGCCTTTGGAGGGCAAATGACTCCTCGCGTCCACGTTCGCCTTGGCGCACCCGCCGACCTGGAGGTCGTCTCGCGTCTTTTCTTCGCGCTCTGGCCCGACGGACCACTTCTCGAACATCGGGAGGAGGCTGCAGCGATTCTCGCCGGCACCCCACCAAGCACTCTCCCGCTGGTGGTGTTCGTCGCCGAGGTAGACGCCGTGGTCGTCGGTTTCATCGAGGTCGGCCTTCGCTCCCACGCCGACGGCTGCGACACTCGCCACCCGGTCGGCTTCATCGAGGGGTGGTATGTGGAGCCGGCGCGCCGCGGCGCGGGCGTGGGACGGGTCCTGATGCAGGCGGCGGAAGAGTGGGCGCGCGCGAAGGGCTGCCGCGAGCTGGCCTCCGACACTTGGATCGACCACGAGTCCTCGCAGCGAGCGCACGAAGCGCTCGGCTTCGAGGTGGTGGATCGCTGCGTGAACTTCAAGAAGGCGCTCCGATGACGTCTGCGGTCAGTGCGTCCCGTCGGGCATGACCACCCGCGCGTCGCCAAGGGCATCCTCCCGCCACCCATCCGCACCGACACCCGAGAACATCGGCAGCGTCCCTATTTTGGGAAGGAACAAATCGGCGCCGGGCGTTCTGCGTCTCAGACACATGATGACGACACTGCCCTGTCGCACCTCACGAGGCCTCCGTCTCGCCGCGTCCCTCGCCTTGACCGCCGCCGCGCCGCTTTCCGCCGTTCTGTCCGGGTGCAGCGCCTCCGGCCATGCCACGGCGCCGCCGCTCCCGGGCCGCGTCTCCGGTGCGACCTGCGCGCGCCTGCATCCGGGCGTCGGCGCGCGCCGCGAAGGCCCGCAACGACAGAGCTCGGCGGTCGCGCTGGCCCTCGCCGGGAACGGAGCAACCGTTGCCTACATCGCCGACGCCGACGAGCCCATGCTCCACACCCTCGACGTCGACGGCAAGAGAGAGGTCGCGGTCACCCCGCTCCACGGGGCACCCGAGCAGGTGATCGTCCTGTCGGACGGTCGCGTGGCCGTGACCTTGCGTCACGAGAACGCCCTCCAGATCCTCGAGCCCTCCGCGAGCGCGGCGACGCCCCTCGAGCCGCGCTGCGTCGTCGACCTGCCGGCCGAGCCGATCGCCATGGCGTCGACCCCCGACGAGTCCACCCTGCTCGTCACGAGCGGCTGGGCGCACCGGCTCACCGCGCTCGACGCCGCCACGGGGGCGGCTCGCTTCGAGAAGGACCTTCCGCGCGAGCCCCGCAGCGTCGTCGTCTCGCGGGACGGGACGAAGGCGTTCGTGGCGCACGTCGTCGGCGCGCAGATGAGCGTCGTCGATCTGTCCACCACGGAGCCCGACGTTCGCCACATCGATCTGCGGACGCGAGTGCGCGACGAGACGTTCCGAGCGCCCTCGGCGAAGGAGGCGACGCGCGTGGGCTGTCAGGGCTTCGCGCTCACCCTGGCGGTCGACGAGGGCGACCGCCGAGGGGCCAAGCTCGACGGGCGCGTCTTCGCCCCGATGGTCGCCGTGGATCCCGGCAATCCCGAGCAGCCGGCCTCCGGGTACGGACGCCCCGATCCCGTGCTCGGCACCGAGACCGGCGAGGTGTCGGTCGTCGACGCCGCGGCCGAGCGCGCCCTGACCCGCGCGGTGCTCGCCGTCCGCAGCTCGTCGCAGCCCGCCAAGGTCGACGAGTGCCTCCTGCCGCGCGCGGCGGCCTACCACGCCGGGTCGCTCTACGTGACCTGCCTCGGCATCGACGCGCTCGTACGCCTCGACGCGCGAGCGCTCGACCCGGGCCGCGCCGAGCTTCGACGCTGGCAGGTCCCTTCGGGCCCCACGGGCGTCGCCCTGGACGCGGCCGGCGCGCGGGCGGTGGTGTGGTCGCAGTTCGACCGCGAGGTGTCCGTCATCCCGCTCGACGGCGACCAGACCCACGCGGCGGGGATCCCGCTCTCGCGCGGCGCCGGCTCGGGCCTCACGGCGGAGCTCGCGCTCGGGCGGCGCCTGTTCCACCTCGCGGGCGACGCGCGTATCAGCAGGGACGGGCGAGCCTGCGCGAGCTGCCACCCCGACGGCCGCGAAGACGCGCTCACCTGGGCGACGCCCGAGGGACCGCGGCAGACGCCGATGCTCGCCGGGCGCATCGAGGGCACCGCGCCCTACGGATGGCTCGGCGCGGGCGCCACAGTCGACGACCACGTCACGCGCACGTTCCAGCGCCTCGAGGGCACCGGCCTCGACCGGGCGGAGAAGACGGCCCTGCTCGCGTACGTGTCCACGATGGCGGCGCCGTCGACCCGCGCCGTCCCGCCGCCGGCCGCCCGGCAAAGGCTCATCGAGCGGGGGGAAGCGCTCTTCCGCTCCGACGCGACCGAGTGCTCGACCTGCCACGATCCCGCGCACGCCTTCAGCGACGGCGAACGGCACGCGGTCGGCGGATCCACGCGCGCCAAGAAGGCAAAGAGACAGCCCGACAGCTTCGACACGCCCTCGCTCCGCTTCGTCGGCGGCACGGCGCCCTATTTCCACGACGGTCGTTACGCGACGCTCGAGGAGCTGCTCTCCGCGTCCGATCACGCCATGGGGTACACCCTGCAGCTCTCTCGCGACGATCGCGCCGCGCTGGCGGCCTACCTGGAGGGACAATGAGCCCGCGCCGTCTCGGGCTCCTCGTCCTGCTGGGCGCCGCGGGGGGCGCGCACGGGGCGGCCGCCGGCGTCCCGCAGGGCCAGCCGCTGCCACGCGAGGCCGATCACCACGTCTCGAGCGCGCCCACCTGGATCGACACCGCCGCGTTCGATCCCGACGCGCTGCCCGCTGCCGAGATCCCGCCGATCGCGAGCGGCACCGCGCCCAGGGCCCTTCCCGACGGTCCGCCTCCGGCCGACCTCGAGGTGCGCACCGCGGCCGGCCGTCCGATCAAGTCCTTCCATCGCGGTCGCGCGCCGCTCGACGTCGAGATCGCCGGCGCGCGAGGGACGCACGTCGGGATCCTGGCAGGGCGTGTCTCTCCTTCCCCCCGGGGAATCGAGCTGCGGCCGTCGATTCCCATGAAGTGCGAGGGCACCGCGACGCCGCTGGTGGCGCTCCGGTGGGAGCGATTCGCGGCGGACCCGTCGGGCGCGGCCACGGTCGAGATGGCCACCGGATGGTTCGATCCGGCGGGGTGCCGCGCCGTCGCCGTCGCGCGAACGACGCTGCATCCTGCGGTCATTGCCCGATCGAGGGGCGTTCCGCTCCTCTATGCCGCGCGGGCGGGACACGGGCTGACCTTCTTTCTCCCCCAGGGCTCGAGCTTCGTCGTGGACGCGATGGGCGGAGAGGCGACTACGGTCACCGGCGAGAACCCGCGCGTCACTCTGCCCTTGACGAGGGGCGGCTCCGCCTCGTTCGCGGCCACGGTCGAGCCATGGATGCTCGGGACATGGAAGGCCGGCGTCGAAGGGAACCCGCCGCCGCCCGGTCCGAGCGAGGGCGGCAGCATCCGGTTCGGGGTCGACGTGCTGCAGCCCGTCCAGGAGCCGCGCCCCACCGTGCTCGTGCGGGTCGAGGCCGCCGCGGCGAACGCGGACCCCTCGAAGCCCGCGCCGGTGTCCGATCCGGGGCCGACGGACCTGGAGCTCGATTAGGACGGGTTGGTGGCGGGCGCGCGGTACGCGAACCCCACGCGGTTGGCATGCGCGTCCGGCCCAACGAATCCACAGAACATCTCCTTACAACAGCTACTCGTCCAAGCTCACGGGGCAAGGGGCGGTCACCGGCGGATCGGGCGCGGTGCTTCGTATTTCGCCTGGGGCAAACGCCCAAGCCTTCCTCGGTACGGCGGCGTGCACAGGTTGCCACGCCGTGTCGGCGAACGGGACGCGGATGGTCGCGCAGCCGGTCGGTGGAAGCGTGCTCGGCGCGGCGGGAGCGACGTACTCGCTCACTTCGGGCATGGTCAACCCCACACCCCTCGTAGCCAATGCGCCGAACGCGTCGTTCGCGGGAGTCTATCCGGATGGGACGCTTTACCTCGCGTGCGGGCATCCCACCCCGACGGTGGGACCGCGGAGCACCAGCATCGGTTCGACCGCCAATGCAGAGCTCTACGAGACCGATACCGGCAACCCCGTGACGGCACGGGCATTCCGACGACGGCGATGATGGGGATGTTTTCGCCCGATGGCAAACTCCTCACCTTCAACGACTACATGATCTCGAACGGCCATGGCCTCGCCACCATGGCCTTCGACGTCGGAAGCCGCAAAGCAAGCGGCTATCGGCAGATCTATCAGAACAGCAGTAGTTATCCCGGATGGCCATTCTTTCTGCCCGACGACAAGGCCGTCGTCTTCGTCCTCGGAGACCAGGCGGACTTCTCCGGCAACGGCTTGGGGCTCAACGTCGGCGGACTCGCCGGCTCGTTCGGCACCGCCGATGGCGACCTGTACGTCGTCGACCTTGCCAGCGGTACGACCACCATGCTCGCAAAGGCGATGGGCTTCGCCTCCGCGCAGGATATCGCGTCGAACACGACGTATCTGCCCTTCGGTGGCTCGAACATGAGTGCGACGGCCCCCGCCACAATCGCGGACGAGAACGACGTCCCCGAGACGACGGCGTACGAGTCTTCGCCGGCCGGCAGCGCGAGGTCAACGCCGGGGGCGGCGAATGTGCTCGAGAGACCTGTGCGGTGCCGACGAGGAGGCCAATGGGCGCCGCGGTTCAAACCGGCAGCTCCGGTTCCTCCGCAAGCGCGAATTGGAGTTGCCGTTGACCATGTTGCCCGACGATCTTGCAGAGGCCGGTGAGCATGGCCCTGAACTCGTCCCGGACTCGATCTTCGGCCAGGTCGGGGGCATCGGTCGGAGCCAACTTGAGCAAGTGGTTCTGGACAATCCTGAGCTGTGCAGAGAACTCCTTGATCGACGCCAGGCGTTGCACCAAGTGCCGCCGGGAGTTGAACGCGTGCACGGCACCGACGAGCGACGGCAGCCAGATGGCCAGAATTTCCAGGCCAATGCTGCGCCCGGCCCGGATGAGGTAGGCGTTGCACGCGAGGATGGCGAACATCGTCAGCAGGCCGAGCGATCCGGCGACGCGCTCGGTGTGGTGGTGGCGCTTGAGCTCTTGACGCAAC
>DATGJA010000468.1:0-6026 GCA_035295445.1 Polyangiaceae bacterium
GCGAGTACGAGGAGATCGTGAAGAACGAGGTCCAGCGCGCGATCAGCGCGGACGAGGACGCCATCAGCAAGCTCGCGGCGAACTACATCGACAACATCAAGGCGTTCACGCTCAAAGAGAAGGTCAAGAACCGCTACACCGGCCAGGACGAGGAGCCCGACGAGCGCCTGATGCGCTCGATCGAGGAGAAAATCGACATCCCCGAGAACCGCAAGGACGACTTCCGTCGAGAGATCATGAATTTCATCGGCGCGCTGGCCGTCGAGGGAAAGCGCTTCGAGTGGAACACGAACGATCGTCTGCGGCGCGCGCTCGAGCTCAAACTCTTCGAGGACCAGAAGGACAGCATCAAGCTGAAGACGCTCGTGGCGGCGGTGGTCGACAAGGACACGCAGGAGAAGATCGACATCATCAAGACGCGCCTCATCAAGAACTTCGGCTATAACGAGGTGAGCGCGACCGACGTCCTCAACTACGTCGCGTCGATCTTCGCACGGGGCGACGCGAAGGACTGAAGGCTGGGCCAGCCACTCGAGAAGAATTCGCGGGACACGCGTGTCCTGCAAATGCCACAGCCGTGGCTCAGCGAGCCGAGGCAGTGGAATTCGAGGGACGCTCTTGTCCCGCAATTCCCACGTCGCCGGCCGGGCGAGCCGCTTGCCTCGCATTTCGAGGACACGCGTGTCCTGCAAATGCCACAGCCGTGGCTCGGCGAGCCGAGGCAGTGGGATTCGAGGGACGCTCGTGTCCCCGAATCTCCTTTCGAAGGGCAGGCGCGGCTCAGCCGCGGGTGCTAGAAGGGCGCGAGGATCACGATGTCGCTGAAGAAGAACTTGTTGCAGCAAGGCATGAAGCTCATGGCCGACCCGCGCGTCATGAAGCTCATGCAAGACGAGCGCGTGATGAAGGCCGTCATGGCGGCGATGAGCATGCCGGGGCGCGCGCAGTCCTTCGCACGCGAGCGGATGGAGGGCGTCGCCAAGGCGATGGCGCTCGCGACCGAGGACGAGGTGAAGGATCTGCGCCGCACGGTCCGCAAACTCGAGGACGACCTCGCGCGCCTCAAGGCCGACAAGGCCGAGCCACCCGCGGGCGCGCGCAAGAAGAGCGCGTGATCACGCCACTCGCCGCTCGATCCACCGAGACACTTCGCACCAGGTCATGAGCGGCGCGTCGCGGCCGACGAGCAGGTCGATGTGGCCGAGCGGGAGCGAGCGGTAGGTCTTGTCCGAGGCGCGGCTCCGCGTGTAGCCCGGCTGAACGCTCTCGGGCGGTGCCAGATCGTCGTTGTCACCCGCGACGACGAGCAGGGGGAGGTCGGCCTTCTCGAAGCGCTCGACGTAGTCGGACTCCCACCCGCCGAACCGCTTTTGGCTGGCCCACTGGAACATCTCGAGCATCTCCGTGACCGCGGCCCGATCGAACGCCAGCGAGAGATACTGCTCGAGCACGCGAGGTTCGCATGAACCCTTGTGCCAGCCCCGCAGCGGAATGGGATAGAGCGGACTCTCGGCGAAGCGCCTCAGCATGCGCATCGCCGCCCCCACCGGTGCAAGCGGCAAGGGGGCGTTCGGCAGCGGGGCGAGCGACAAGGCCCGGAAGAAGAACGCGAGCGCGCCCAGCGTGAGCGATCCCCGAGCGAAGTCGTAGGGGCTCCCGATCGATGCCGTGCCCGCCACGGCCCCCGTCAGCGTCGGCACCGAGGCGTACGCGACGAGCCCCCCGAGCGAGTGCCCGACCACCCACACCGGGCGCCCGCCCGAGAGCGCCCGCGCCTCCTCGACGGCGGCCGGGAGGTCCTCCCGGACGTAGTCCTCGACACCCCGCGACCGCCGCGAGCCGAAGTGCCGCGAGCGGCCGTGACCTCGCAGGTCGACGTTGAACACGTCGAAGCCGGCGCGGGCGAGGTAGTTGGCGAAGCTACGGGCGGGCAGGTGCCACGAGTAGCGGTTTTGCCCGAAGCCGTGCACGAGCAAGACGGGCGCGAGCGTGCCGTCGCGATCGGCGGCGCGCTTGCGGACCATCGCCAGCGGAACGCGGCTCCCCGTGACGATGATCTCCTTGCGAAACGTGCCCGTTTCGCCCCGATCGACCACTTGCTCGACGATTCGTCCGTGCAGGATCACTTACGGTCCGCCCAACATTTTCGACCGCCGCCGTGCCGCGGACGGCCAACCGATGTGGAGGCGGTATCCCTCGGCACCAGTCTCTAGTGTAGCATCGCGCGCGCCGTTCCCCCCGCCTCCTTGCTACTACCTGAGGTCCAAACATGGCACGCCAACGCCACGTCCGCTCCATCGCCGCCACCTTCGCGCTCGTCGTCCTCGCGATCGCTCCGCTCGCGCTCGCGGATCGATCGGCCAAAAAGCCTAAGAAGGCCGCGAAGCCCGCGGCGTCGGCCAGCGCATCCGCGTCGTCGGATACGAACGCCGCCCCGCCCACGTCGGCGTCGGCCGCACCGGCTCCCGAGCCCGCGCCGGAGCCGGCCCCCGCGCCCTCCGAAAAGCCCAAACCGGACGACACCAAGACCGACGCGGCGGCCGAGGGGGAGGCGGCCGCGTCGGGCGACGCCACCAACACCGAGGAGACGGCCGGCAAGAAATACTACTTCGTCGGCCTGCGCTACCGCGGCACGATCATTCCGCAGTTCCTCGTCAACCTCTTCGTCGACCAGGGGGGCACGTTCTACTCGAACACGATCGGCGCCGAGATCGACATGCGCAAGGATCACCAGTCGATGATCCCCTGGATTGCGTACACCTCGTACGGCTTCGGGGACACGCTCTTTCACCAGAAGGGCCAGCCGGACACCGACAACAACTACACCGTCGTCAACAGCGGCCTGGGCGCGATCTACCTCGGCCTGGACGAGCTCTGGTCGACCCCGATCGCGGACCACCTCGACTTCGAATACGGCTTCGGCGTCGGGATCGGGGTCGTCTTCGGGAGCCTGAAGAACGACTGGGTATTTTTGAACACGCCGGGACCGCTCGTCGACAACCAGGGCCGCCACTACACCGAGTGCGCGACCACCAACGACGCCATGAGCTGCCAGCCGTCCGCCCACCAGAACGCCCAGGTGGCCAAGGTCGGGGGATACACGGAGCCCAACTGGTTCAGCGGCGGATCGATCCCCGTGGTCTTCCCGCACATCGCGGTTCCCCAGCTGAGCCTTCGGTACAAGCCGGTCAAGCAGGTCGAGGCGCGCCTCAGCGCGGGCTTCTCGATCACGGGCTTCTTCTTCGGGTTGAGCGTCGACTACGGCCTGGAAAAGACCGACGAGAAGGAGACGCCCCGCAAGACGAGCCACACGACCCGACTGCACGATACACTCTGAAGGTCGATGGCCGACCTCCCGGCTCGCTACGAAGCGCTCGATCGCCTCGGCGCCGGGGGTGGCGGTGAGGTGTGGTCGGTCCGGGACCGCGTGAGCGGGCGCGTGCTCGCTCTCAAGGTGCTGTCGGGGGACGCGGGCGACTCCGAGGTGGGCGCCCTCGTCCGCGAGGCCGTTGCGCTGAGCGGCCTCGAGGGCCTCGGCCTTCCCCGCGTCATCGCGTTCGGCGCCCTCGCGGACGCCCGCAAGTACATGGTGCGCGAGCTCGTCGAGGGGCGCAGCCTCGACGACATCCTCCAGCAGGACGAGGCCGCGGAGTGGCTCGAGCCGATCGCGAGCGCCTGCGACGAGCTCACGGCCGTGCACAGGGCCGGGCTGCTCCACGGCGACGTCAAGCCCGCGAACATCATCGTCGGCGCGGGCGGGCGGGGAACGCTCGTCGACATGGGGCTCGCGGCGCCCTGGCGCGACGGCGGAACGGCGGCGCGCGGCCTCACGCCCAAGTACGCGGCGCCGGAGCTCTTCCGGGGCGAGCCGCTGACCGTACGTGCCGAGGTCTACGCGCTCGGGGCGACGCTCAGCGAGGGGCTCGCGCGAAAGGGCGACACGCTGCCCGACGGCGTCCGTCTGGCGCTCGCGCGCGTCGCGGCCCGCGCGACCGATCCGGACCCCGCGGCCCGCTGGCCGAGCGTCGACGAGCTGGGGAGCGCGCTCCGCGACGCCGCCGCGTTGCCCCCCAGCGCGCCGAGCGCGGAGCCCCCGTGGCCCGTCGTGGGCCTCGACGCCACGGCCCAGGCGTTGACGGACGCGGTGCGCGCGCTCGCCCCGGGCGACGCGCTCGTCGTGCAAGGGCGGAGCGGCTCCGGCCGGACGACGCTCCTCCGGCGCCTCGCGTGGACGCTCGGCGTCGAAGGGCGAGCGGTCGTGTTCATCGAGGGCCGCCGGGACGGCAAGCCGATGGCAGCCGACGCCGTCGACGTCGAGCTCGGGCAGGGCAAGCCGGACGGCCTCATCGTGATCGTCGACGACGCCCACCGGCTGGACCCAGCGGCGCGCGCGGCCCTCGCGCGAGCGTCGGAGGACGGGGCTCGGCTCATCGTCGTCGCTCCGCGCGCCTCCCTGACGTCGATGACGAAGCGGGGCATCGCGACGTTCCTCATGCCGCCGCTCGATCCGGAGTCGGCCTGCGAGCTGCTCGGGCGTTCGATGCCGTCGCTCCCGGACGGACTGCGCATGCGGCTGGTCCAGCGAGTCGGCGGCCGTCCGGGACCCCTGCGCGCGGCCGTTCGCAAGCTGGCCGGACGCGCCATCGTGTCGGACGAGGACGTCGAGTCGGCCCTCGCCGCCCCCGAGAGCTCTCCGTCCGTCGTCCCCCAGAGCCGCGCCGAGACGCTCGACGAGGCGGAGCGTGCCCTCGACCTCGGGCGCTTCGACGACGCCGGACGGGCGCTCGGGGAGCTCGGCACCCCGATCGGGGCCGCCGAGAGCCTGCGCGTGGGCCTGGCGCGGGCGCGGATGGCGGTCGGCCGCGGCGACCCGAGCGCCGCGCTGGCGGAGCTCGCAGGCGTCGAGGGGGCGGCGCTGTCGGGCGAGTACGCACGGCCCTGGTGTTTGCTTCACGCGAGGGCCTCGCTGCGCGCGGGATCGTACGCCGACGCCGCCGAATCGGCGCGACGGGTGACGGAGGGCGCCGGCGACGACGCGCTGTCGGCGGAGGCGATGAGCGTGCGGGGCCTCGCGCTGGCCTTCACGGGCGAGGACGGACCGGCGCGCGAGGCGCTCGACGCCGGGGTGCGGATCGCTCGCGCGCTCGGAGAGCCGCGCGTCGAGGCGGTCGCCCTGGGCTCGTCCGCGATCGCCCACCAACGCGCCGGTCGCGCGAACGACGCGCGAGCCGCCTACGAGGCCTCCCTCGCGGCCGCCGAACGAGCCCGCGACGCGGCCACCGTCGCGGCGACCCGCTTGAACCTCGCCGGCCTCGCCCGAGCCGAAGGCGAGCTGTCGCACGCGATCACCCACCTCGAGGCCGCCGTCGACATGGGCAAGCGCGCCGGCAGCGGCGCCGCCGTGACGCAGGCGCTCCTCAACCTGGCGAACCTCGACCTTTACCTCGGGCGCTGGGCCCGCGCGCGAAGCTCGATCGATCGCTTGAAGGCGCGGCGGGACGAGCTCTCCCACGCGTCGCGGGCGCAGCTCCTCGGCCTCGAAGCCGAGTACGCGACGAGGACCGGCGACACGGCGAAGGCCGCAACCCTCTACGAGGAGACCGCCCAGGCCTGGGACTCACAGGGGCGCCCCCACGACGCGGCCGAGGCGAGGCTCGAGGGGATGCTCGCACGGGCGAGAGAGCCAGGGGCGGACGCGCCGGTGCTCTCGGTGGAGCTCGCGCGCGTGCGCAGCGCGCTCGGTGAAACGGGCCTTGGCGAGCACGCGGCCCTCGCGGACCTGGTGCGCGGGTCGATCGCGCAGCTCGCGGGCGACGAGGACGGCGCCCGGCGGGCCCTCGACGCCGCCATCGACCGCGCCACCAAGGGCGGCCACAAGGAGTGGGCCTGGCAGGCTCTTTACGGCAGGGCGCGGCTCGCCGCGGTACAGGGCAGCGTGGCGACGGCGCTTCGCGACACGGAGGCCGCGCTCGCGATGCTCGAGGAGACGGCGGGCAAGCTGCCTCGCGATCTGCGGGAGGTGTTCT
>DATGJA010000469.1:0-13002 GCA_035295445.1 Polyangiaceae bacterium
ATCGCCGGATCGAACGGCGCATGGGACTGCACCAGATCGACGGCATCGCGCGATACGTCCATTACATCCGCGAGAATCCCAAGGAAGCCGAGCTCCTGTTCCAGGAGCTGCTCATCGGGGTGACCAGCTTCTTCCGCGACCCCGCGACCTGGGAGCGCCTGGCGAGCGAGGCCTTGCCGGGTCTCCTGGCGACGTGCGCCAAGAGCGCGGTGCTGAGGGCGTGGGCACCGGCCTGCTCGACCGGGGAGGAAGCGTACTCCCTCGCCATCGCCTTCAAGGAAGCACTCGAGCGATCCAGTCCCTCGAAGGGCGTCCGGCTGCAGGTCTTCGCCACCGATCTCGACCCCACCGCCATCGAGCGGGGCCGGCAAGGCGTCTACCCCGCCACCATCGCCACGGACGTCTCCCCGGAGCGCCTCGCCCGGTTCTTCGTCGAGGACGATCACGGCTACCGCGTTCGCAAGGAAATCCGCGATCTCGTGGTTTTTGCGACGCAGAACGTTCTGCAGGATCCACCGTTCACCAAGCTCGATCTGCTGACGTGTCGCAATCTGCTCATCTATCTGAGCCCCGAGGTACAGCAGAGGCTGATTCCTCTCTTCCACTACAGCCTGAAGCCGAACGGCATCCTCTGCCTCGGCAACGCGGAGACGGTCGGGCGGTTCACCGACCTGTTTGCGGCTCTTGATGGAAAGAGCCGACTCTATCGGCGACTGGAACCAGCAGCCGGCGCGGTGACTTCCAGCGAGTTTCCCACGGCGCCCGCGCGGCCACCCCACCGCGAGGCCGAGCCGGCGGCGCCGACGGCGAACCACGCGAGCGCTCCCAGCTTCCAGACGGCTGTGGAGCAGTACCTTCTCGGGCGCTTCGCGCCGGCTGCGGTCATCACCAACCACAAGGGCGACGTCCTCTACGTCAGCGGGCGAACGGAGAAGTACCTCGAGGTCCCCGCCGGGAAGGCCAACTGGAACGTCTTCGCCATGGCACGCAGGGGGCTGCGCGGGGCGCTCGCGGGCCCCTTTCAGAAGGCGATCCACGCGAAGAAGGCTCGCGTCGTGACCGAGCTGGGCGCGAAGGCTCGCGGCAGCGTCCGGGCCGTCGATGTGACGCTCGAGCCGATCGACGAGCCGCCCGCGCTGCGAGACACGGTGATGATCTTGTTTGCGGACGCGGCGGTGCCGGTCGGTCGCGGGAAGGGAAAGTCAAAGCGGGCGCTGCAGCGCGCCCCGGTGATGGCCAGCGTCGAGCGGGAGCTCGAGCAGGCACGCGGCGAGCTGCGGGGCACGCGCGACGAGATGCAGGCGTCGGAAGAGGAACTCAAGAGCGCCAACGAAGAGCTGCAATCCACCAACGAGGAGCTTCAATCGACCAACGAGGAGCTGACCACGTCGAAGGAAGAGATGCAGTCGATGAACGAGGAGCTTCAGACGCTCAACCACGAGCTGCAAGCGAAAGTGGACGACATGTCGCGCGCCAGCAACGACATGAAGAACCTCCTCGACGCCACCGAGATCGCGATCCTTTTCCTCGACGAGAGCCTCAACGTCCGCCGCTTTACGCCCCAAGCGACCTCCCTCTTCAAGCTGATCCCGAGCGACATCGGCCGACCGCTGGCAGACCTCGCCTCCCGGCTCGCGTATCCGGAGCTCTACGACGACGCCGGCGAGGTGCTGCGCACCCTGGCGTTCAAGGAGAAGACCGCGAAGAGCGCGGACGGCCGCTCCTTCAGGGTACGCATCATGCCTTACCGCACGAGCGACAACCGGATCGACGGCGTGGTGATCACGCTGACGAATGTCAACAGCGCCGGGGTTGACCGAGCGTAAGCTCGGCGGAGGGGGGAGACGTGAAGAAGCAAAAAGACGAGGTCGCGAGCCCTGTCGAGCTCAGACGGCGAGCCGAGGGGCGGCTGCGAGAGCGTGCGGAACGCGCAGCGGGGCGGCCGGCCTCGGCGGCTGACGCGAAGCTCGTTCACGAGCTGCAGGTGCACCAGGTCGAGCTCGAGATGCAAAACGAGGAGCTGCTTCGGTCGCGAGCGGAGCTGGAGGCCTCCCTCGAGCGCTACTCCGAGCTCTACGACTTCGCACCCACCGGCTACTTCACGCTGGCGCGCGACGTAGCGATCCGCCAGGTCAACCTGACGGGCGCTCGCATGCTCGGCGTCCCGCGCTCCGAGCTGGTCGATCGGCGGTTCGGGCTGTTCGTCGACGCAGCCAGCCTGCCAGCCTATAACGCCCTGCTCGCGAAGGCGCTGCGGAGCGAGGCAACCGAGTCGTGCGACGTGACGCTCCTTCCGTCGACCAAACCGACGGTCGATCCCATCGTCGTCCACCTCGCGCTCTCGGTCGCGAGGAACGGAGAGGAGTGCCGCGCCGTCGCGGTCGATGTCACCCGGCGGCACAAGGCCGAAGAGCAGCTCAGGGTCTGGCAGACGATGGAGGCCGTCGGACGCCTGGCCGGCGGGGTGGCGCACGACTTCAACAACCTCTTGACGGTCATGCTGACCCACGCTGAGTTCGCGTTGAAGGTCGTCGGGGACGACGCGCCGCTGAGGAGCGACCTGCTCGATCTGAAGGCCGCTGCCGAGCGCGCCGCGGCCCTCACGCGTCAGCTCCTGGCCTTCGGCCGCAAGCAAGTACTGCGGCCGCAGATGGTCGATGCCAACGCCCTCGTTTTCCAGCTCAAGAGCATGCTTTCCAGGTTGCTCAATCCCAACGCGACGCTCGAGCTGGAGCTTGCCTCGGACCTCGGGCCCGTCGAAGTCGATCCAGCGCAGTTCGACCGGGTCATCGTCAACCTCGTGCTCAACGCCCGCGATGCGATGCCCGGCGGGGGCGCGCTCACGATCTCGACGGCGAACCTGAACGTCGACGAGGCGCATGCGGAGGAGTACCCGATGCGCAAACCCGGGCCCTTCGTCGTCTTGAAGGTGAAGGATACGGGCACGGGCATGGACATGGCGACCGTGGCGCGCATCTTCGAGCCGTTCTTCACCACCAAGGAGAAGGAACGAGGCACCGGCTTCGGGTTGTCGACCGTGTACGGCGCGGTAAAACAGTGCGGAGGTGAGGTCTCCGTCGAGAGCGAGCCGGGAAAAGGGTCGACGTTCGCGATCTACCTGCCTCGGGCGCCAGGATCCCTGAAGCGACCTCCGACCGTTGCGACGCAAACGGAGTGTCACGTCGACGGCGCCGAGACGATCTTGCTCGTCGAGGACGAGGAGCCCGTCCGCAAGGCCACCTCGCGCGTCCTCGGCTCCGCCGGGTACGCGGTGCTCGTGGCTGCGAGCGCCGCCGAGGCGTTGGAGGTTTGCCAAGGGCACTCGGGCCCGATCCACCTCGTGCTGTCCGACATGGTCATGCCGCAGATGACCGGGGTGGAGCTCGCGGCCCGTCTGAAGGAGGTGCGACCGGAGACGAAGGTCCTCTACATGTCCGGTTACGCGGAGGAGGCCGTCGAGCGGGTGGGAGCGCTGGATGCTGCGGTCTTCATCGCCAAGCCATTCTCCTCTGCGGCCTTGCGGCAGAAGGTGCGGGAGCTTCTGGACACGCGACCGGATTGAGCGCCAGACCTGTACGAGGCGATGCGTCTCCAACCAGCGCGCTAGACGGCCTCGAGCGCCCCCCATTGCGCCCCCGACGGTGGGTGCCCGTGCGCTCCGTTCGCCCCAAGCATTTTTTGCATTTTGCAAGAACTTGGCTTTTTCCAACCACTCGGTCGCACTGCCACGCACGCGTCCGCTCGGGCGGTCAGTCGTGGAAAGGAAACCACTGCGTGGGGTGCGCGCTGACGAAGTCTCCGAGCTCGTCGGCGATGTGCTGCGCGGCAGCGTCGATCGCTTCCGCCTCGGCCCAGCGGGGGACGATGAGCGGCTCGTTGACGTACACCGCGTAGCGGCGGTAGCCCGTACGCGCGGAAAAGACGGTCAGGATCGGCGCGCCGGTGAGCTGCGCGAGACGCAGCGGCCCCTCGGGAATGGCCGCCGGGTGCCCGAAGATCCGGACGGACCGACCGGCCATCCCCGTCGGAACGCGATCGATCTGAAGCGCGACGACGCCGCCGTCGCGCAGGTGTCGCATCAGCGGCAGCGACGCCAGCGGGTCGTCGCCGACGTGGACGATCCGTACACGGCCCCGCGCCTCCCGCATCGCGTCCTGCAGCTTGCGCGCGCCCTCGTCGCGTTCGCGTTGCATGACGACCATCACCTGCCTGTGATGGTCGCGCGCCAGGAGCGCGCCGAGCATCTCCCAGCCCGCCGTGTGGGCCGTCGCGAAGATGACGCCGCCCAACGTCGAGAGCAGGTCGTCGACGCGCGGGCTCCGATGAAGCGTCGTCTCCGACGGCGGGTCGTTCGTCGAGCCCGTGGAGAGCAGCTCCGTCATGCAGGAGGCGAAGTTGGCGACGGTCCGAACCACGTCGATCGCGTCGCGCAGCGTACCCACGCGCCCCCGCGCGCGCGCGAGCTGCCCGGAGATCCTCCGCCGCATATCCGGCATTGCCACGGCGAGCGCGGCTCCGATCACCGGCGGCGCCCAGCGGACGAACCACGATGGGCCGCGACGAGCACCGAACCGTGCTGCGCGGCGCCAAAATAGGCCGTCGTACGCCAGTACGCCTCCGCGCGCCCGGGGCCGCAGGGGCGAAAGGGCGGGCGGCGGCTGCGCGGTGATGGCGGCCATGCGGCGGGGGGTAGCAACAGACGTACCGCCCCGGCGAGAAGGAATGCCGCCGGCACCGCTTGACGCACGAGGTCGATTGCCTTGTCGTGCTTTGCCCCCCACCGTGACGGTCTTGCGCCGATTGCAGCTCACCATCCTCTTGGTCGTCTCCATCGCTTGCGCGTGGCTCACGGCGGCGAGGTTGCACGTCGCCAGCGATCTCTCGGCGCTCTTCCCGGAGTCGGGGGACGCCGGGGCGCTCGCGCGGTGGACGCGCGCGGCGGGCGGGCGCGACCCGGCCGTTGTGCTCGTGCGCGGACCGGATCCGGAGAGTGTCGCCGGAGTCGCGACCGACCTCGCGGAGGCGCTCAAGAATGCCCCGTCCATCCGCCGGGTCGTCGATGGCGGCCCGACGTTTCGGGTGCTTGCCGATCCGACGCTGGCCTGGGCGCAAGCCGGTCCGAAGGCGCGAGCACGGCTGGCGGGCCTCGTCACGCCGGAAGGCATGCGCTCGCGGCTCGAGGAGACGCGTAGCCTCTTGCTCGCCCCGGTGGGCGCAGAAGACGCGGAGGCGTGGGTGCGCCGCGATCCGCTCCGACTTGCCCAGGTGCCTTGGGAAGACGCGCCCGAGCTTGCGGCGGGCATCCGCGCTTCGCCCGGCGAAGCCTTCGTCGCCGACGGTGGGCGGGCGCGCCTCGTCGTCGCAGAGCCGCGAGGCAGCGCCTTTACGTCCGCGGAAGCGAGGGCGGTGGTCGGAGACGTCGAGTCGGCCATGGCCGTCGTCGCTCGGCCGAGCATCACGATGGAGCTGGCGGGGGGCCACGCCATCGCGCTCGCAACCGAGCAAATGCTCAAACACGACTTGGCGCTGAGCGGCGCGCTGTCCCTGCTGCTGACCTCCGCCGCCTTCGTGCTGACGTTTCGGCGCGCCCGGGCGCTCGCCGCCGTGCTCCCTCCTCTCGCGCTCGGGACGTTGTGGACGACGGGCCTCGCCGCGCTATTGCCCGCCGGGCTGAGCGGCGTATCCCTCGCGTTCGCCGCCGTCGTGGTCGGGGTCGGCGTCGATACGGGCGTGCACGTCTATTCGGCCCTCCTCGACGCACGCCGCGCGGGGCTTGGGGCCACCGATGCGGCTCGAGCCGCCCGCGAGGCCACCTGGCGCCCGACTCTGACGGCGGCCACGGTCGCCGGGGTGGCGTTCGCGTCGCTGGCGCTGAGCGGCCTGAGGGCCATGCGCGAGCTCGGCCTCCTATGCGGCGCGGGCGAGATCTTGACGGCGGTTGCCATCTTGTGGGTCACGCCGGAAATCGGGGCGTGGATGGAACGCGGCGCGCCGCCCGCGCCGCGTCCGTCCGCGTGGGTGGAGTGGCTCGTGCGCTGCACCTCCACGGGGCGGCGAGCGACCGTGGCGCTCGCGGTGTGCGCGGCCCCTATCGCGATCGTCGCTCTCGTCGGGTGGCCTCGCCCCGCCGACGCGCTCGTCGCCATCCGTCCGTCGTCGCTCGCGCCGCTGACGGCTGCGGACCATGTCCGTGCCCTGTTCGGCGGACAGCCAGGCGAGTGGGTCGTGCTCAGTATCGACCCCGAGGAGGACGCGGCGCGTCGGAGGGCCGACCGGGTGGCCGAGGCCTTGGAGCCCCTCATCGGCGCAGGCCAGATCGATGGCTTCGATGCCCTCGCGACGTTCGCCCCTTCCGCGGGGACCCGAGCGATGCGGCTGGCCGAGCGCGACCGGCTGGACTTACCCGCCCGCCGGGGTGCGCTCGAGTCCGCGTTGCGCGACGGGGGCTTCGACGTGAAAGCGTGCGCGCCGGCACTCGACGCGTTCGCCGCGCCGGGACGAGAAGACACGTCGGCAACCGGCGACCGCGACGCCGCGCTCGGGTGGCTGCGCGCGAGGCACGTCGCCCGGGACGGGCGCGAGACGCTGGTGGCGACGTTCGTGCGCGTGCACAAGGGAAGCGCAGAGCGCACGCGCGCCGCGATCCTTTCCGCGGACCCGCGTGCCGTGATCACGGGGTTCGACTCCATCGATCGCGGGCTGCGTGACGCGCTCGGTCGTGATCTCGGCGTCGTGGGCGGCGCGGCCCTCGTCATCGTCGCGGTCGGGATGCGCCTGGCGCTGCGCAGCGCGCGCCAGATGCTCGTCGCGCTCGCCACGCTCGTGTGCGAGCTGGGCGTGGTAGGGCTCGCCATGCGGATGCTCGCCGTCCGGTGGCATGTTTACGACGCGCTGGTCTTACCCGTGCTCTTCGGCGTCACCATCGATGAGTCGATGTTCTTGCTCTATGCGACGCGCGACGGGTCCATCCGCGGAGCGCTCGAGCACCAGGGGCCGCTCATCGCCGCTACGGCGCTCACCACATCGGCGGGCTTCGCGGCACTCATCGCCTGCCGTTTCCCGGGGCTAAGGGATCTCGGCGTCGTCGGGACCGTCGGCGTCCTCGCGGGACTCGTCGCGGCGCTCGTTGTCGTGCCCTCCGCTCTGCTCGTCATGGCGCCGCGGGACCGTCCGTCATTGAATGGTCCGCTCCGGCGCGACGATCGGGAGTAGTTCGGTCTTCCTCGCTCACCGGGCGCCGGACCGCCGAGCTCGCGATCGAACTCACGGCCGAGGCCGCCGACCTTAGGTCCACGCACAACCGACTTACTGTAGCGTCCGCGTCGCCGCCGCGTCGCTCCGGGCGATGCGCGAATGGAACGGTATGTGCTGCGCGAGCGCGGGGAGGCCGAGAATGATTCGAACCGCCATTTTCGCAGTCGTCGTCGCCGTTCTGGCACTTGCAAGCCCCGCGCACGCGGAGGAGGGGCAAGGCGCCTCTCGCTTTGGCTCGCGGGGATTCATCGTCAGCGCCGAACGTCTGATTCCGGTCATCAGCTACGAGTCAGTCAAAACAACACAGAGCAATGGCAGCTCCGAAACCAAGTCGGACCTGTCCCTGGGCCTTCTCAGCAATGCACCATATACCGCGTTCGGGACGTTCTACAATCTGCCGCGGATCGCGTTCGACTGGATCCCCATACGCAACCTCACCCTGGGCGGCGCGGTGTGGGCGTACACGCAGCTCTCCGCCACCGACACGCAGTCGCCCGCCGGCGCCTCGTCCAAGAGCGCCGATCAGCCGAAGGTCACCTATTGGGGCGTTGCCCCGCGCGTCGGCTACGTGGTGCCGCTCGGGGATGTGCTGTCACTCTGGCCCCGCGCCGGCGTCGAATACCACAACGTCAGCGCAAGCAGCGTGAACGGGGCCGTCTCTCCGTCCGTCGACCAGTTCGCCATCGAGGCCGAGGTGATGCTCGTCATTTCGCCTTGGAACCACTTCGGCTTCACGGTCGGGCCCACGGTCGACGTCCCCCTCAGCGGCAAGTCGACCAGCGCGTCGGCCACGGGCACGGGCACGACAGGAGCGGCAACCGCCACGAGCTTCGACTCGGCCATGTTCCAGGTCGGTGCGTCGGCGGGAATGCTCGGCCACTTCTAAGCCCAGTCGTCGCCTGAGTTGACTCCGCGTTCGCTCCGCCCTGGCGGGCGAGGCGGGGCAAGCCTTGAATGAGGCGCTTGGGGTTGCGGTGGGGCGGGGCTATGCGAAGCTCCTCGCTCGCGACGAGAGACAATGGCAGGCGCGCACGCATGCGAACACGGATCACGGCCGCGGGCCTGTGTGGGGTAGCGTCGTACGGCGCGCTGCTCGTGCAATGCGCCCGCGGCGTTCCGCCCCAATCTCGATGGCCGGTGACGGGATCGCACGAGTCGGCCAGCCTCGAGCACTTGCTCGAGGCCGAACGAGCGAGCAGGTCGCAAGCTCCCTGGAAGGCAGTCGTGCAGGTCACCATGCGGGATCCAAAAAGCGGCAAGGTGGTCGACGGCCGAGGTGGCATTTCGGTCTCGGCGGGGCGGGCCGTTCGCGTCGTCCTCCTGGGACCGGCCGGGTTGACGCTGTTCGACGCGTGGGTCACCCCGGCGCGCTGGCGAGTGGCTGTGCCTCCGGCGGACATCGTGCGGCGCGGGGACGCCGACGATCCGATCGACCTACCCGTGGCCTTCCTTCGTTGGTGGTTCTTCACGCCGCTCGAGGGGACCGTGTTTGCCTCCCGCGCCATCCCGGGGGGGGCGCAGTGGCTCATGCGAGACCGCGGCGCCGTCATCGACCTTTCCTCCGGGGCATGCTCCGCCGGCCGCCTTCTGCACGCGACGCGCCGTGCCCGAGGACACGTCGAGACCGTCGAGGAATGCCGCTCCGACGCAGCACCGCGGCCTGGCGACTTCGTACGGTACACGGACCTCTCGAACGGCCTCAAGATCGAGCTCGCGCTCGAGTCGGTCGCCGACGCGTCGCCCGAGTCGGAGGCCTTCACCGACCCCGACGCAGCCCGCGGAGGCACCTGAACCCGATCGCGATCGCGTCCCGATCCACTTCAAGACATGCCTTCCAATCCGACACTCGGCAACGGACAGCGGCAGCGATCGCTTCGTGCGGCGAGGTTCATGGTCGCGCAGTTGCTTCCAACGCTATAGTCCGCGTCCAGGTCATGCGAGAACGAGGGCCAGGAATGCCACAGGCTCGGGCGCGGTCTGGATTTCGCGGCGTCCGTCGGTTCGCCGAGGGTGCTCTTTCGCGTGCCGCGCGGGCGGCGTGGCCGTGGGTGCAGCGCTTCAACCGGGCGTTCGAGCGCCCTGCGTCGCACCCTGAGTGGGCCCCCCAGCCGCTGCTCAAGCGACGGGAGCGAACCTATCCAGAGCTGGGGTGGCCGCGCGAGACGGACTCGCTCTGCCCTCGCTGCGTGAAGGAGGTCCGCGCCGCGATCCTCTCGGGAGCGCGCGACGTCCGATCTCTCGTTGACGGCAATCCCGGCGAGATCAAGGCCGCCATCCGGGAAAGGGACGGGCGTCTCGTCATGGAGAAGACGTGCCCCGTTCACGGGCACTTCGAGGACGTGCTCTCGGTCGATCCGGCCTTCACCGCTCGCATCGAGCGCCTCTACCCCGGCCGTGACTTTCTCGCGCCGCTCACGCCGCTGCGCGACCATGGCACGAGCAGCGTCAAGTACGGTCGCGGCAGCGTGCTCACCGTCGACCTGACCAATCGTTGCAACATGATGTGCGATCCGTGCTTCATGGACGCGAACCAGGTCGGCTACGTCCACGAGCTCGAGTGGGACGACGTGAGGCAGATCCTCGAAGACTCGCTGACGATACGGCCGCGGCGCCAGATGAGCGTCCAGTTCTCGGGCGGTGAGCCGACGCTCTCGCCGCACTTCCTTCGTGCCGTCCGCTACGCTCGCGAGAAGGGGTACTTTTGCGTGCAGTGCGCGACCAACGGCGTCCGCTTCGCTCAGGATCGCGACTTCGCCGTGGCCGCCAAGAACGCGGGGCTTCGCCTCGCGTACCTCCAGTTCGACGGGGTCACGAACGCGGCGAACGCGCATCGCAAGGTCGGCAACCTCTTCGACGTGAAGCTGCGCGCCATCGAGAACCTCCATGCCGCCGGCATCGACGTCGTCCTCGTCGTCACGGTGGTCAAGGGGGTCAACGACGCGCAGGTCGGGCCGATCATCGATTTCGCAATCGCCAACGCCGACAAGATCACGGTCGTCAGCTTCCAGCCGGTGAGCTTCACGGGCCGCGACGAGGACATCGCGGACGAGCTCCGCGAGAGGCAGCGCTACACGCTCTCGCACCTCGCCCACGACGTGAAGGCACAAACCGGCGCGACCGAGCCGCTCCGCGACTGGTTCCCCCTGTCCGCGATGGGGCCGTTCAGCGACCTGACCGACACGCTGATGGGGGGACGCGCTGACTGGGGCTCTCTCAAGTGCGGGTGCCACCCGAACTGTGGGATGGGGACGATCCTCTTCGTCAACAAGCGCACCAAGGAGATGGTGCCGCTCTCGGCGTTCCTCGACCTCGAGCAACTCCTCCTCGACGTGCAAGACGTCACCGATGCGGGCGCCCAGCCCCGAGCCATCACGCTCGCCGAGACGGCGATCGCGCTTCTCAAGAACTTCCGAGCGGACGCCGCGCCAGAGGGGTATGGCTTTGCCGATCTCGCGCGGCAGTTCCGCAGTCAGACAGGGAGCCGCGGAGCGCGCGTCGGCGACTTCGAGGACGACGCCGCAGAGTTCGAGTGGCGGCTGCTCTTCGTGGCCGGGATGTGGTTCCAGGATCTGTTCAACTACGACTTCCGACGCACCGAGATGTGCATCATTCCGTACGGTACGCAGATGGGCGAGATCAGCTTCTGCGCCTACAACACGGGCGTAGGATGGCGGAACGTCGTCGAGAAGATCAAGGCGAACGCTTCGGTGGCCGATTGGTACCGGACACACGGGCGTCATGCGGTCTACGCGAACAACCAGAAGCTGCCTCTACCGGAGCCACTGGGCACGATCAAACTGCGGCTCCCCGTCCTGGGGCAGGAGTGAAAATTTTTCGTCGAGAGCTACGCTGGCCGCGCACACGCCGGACGACGTGGAGCCGTGGGGCGAACGACCCGCACGTTCCGTGGCCT
The DNA here is from genome assembly GCA_035295445.1 of Polyangiaceae bacterium. Classification (GTDB taxonomy): domain Bacteria; phylum Myxococcota_A; class Polyangia; order Polyangiales; family Polyangiaceae; genus Palsa-1150. The sequence continues at coordinate 11,168 of DATGJA010000469.1, forward strand.
CTACGGGCGCGCGCGGCGGAGCGGGAGAACGTGGGGGCCGAGGCGTACGGATGACCCGCGCGTCAGGGAGCCCCGGCAGCCCCGGAGCGCTGGCCGAGATCAATCGACAATTTTACGATCCGCTGTGGGCGCGATCCCACGTCGTATCGCCAGAGCGATTCAACACGTGGCCGCTCGTCTGCTCGCTCCTCGCGACGTCGCCATCGCGCCTCGAGGTGGCGCCCGGGCTCAACCCGCGTCTCCCTATCGCGGGAACGCGGTTCGTCGACATGAGTGAGGTGGCCGTAGCGAAACTGGTGGAGGGCGGGGCCGATGCGGTCGTCGGGCTCGTGGGCCGCCTGCCGTGCCCCGACGCGGCGTTCGATCTCATCGGCGCCTTCGACATCGTCGAACACGTCGATGACGACAGCGAAGCGCTGTCCGAGCTTTCCCGCGTCGCCGCGCCGGGAGCAATCCTTCTCTTGTCCGTACCCCTCCACGCTTCACGATGGACGCGTTTCGACGAGCTGGTGGGCCACGGGCGCCGCTATCAGCCCGACGATCTCGTGACCAGCCTTGCCCGCTTCGGCTGGTCCGTGGAGCAGAGCGGCGTCTACGGAATGCAGCCGCGATCCTCGCGCGTCGCGGACTTCGTCGTCTGGAGCTTCGAGCACCGTCGACACCGCGCGATCTGGTGGTATTCGCGGGTGATTCTTCCGTTGGGCGTGTTCTTCCAGAGGAGGCTCGAGCTCGGCCCGGGCATGATCGACGTCGAAGACGTGGATGAAGTTCTTCTCGTCTGTCGCAGGTCGCGCTGACTTTCGCAGGACGCCGAGAAGGCACGCGAGCAGGCAGCGAGCCGATCTGAGGAGCCCCACGGGGCCGCGGGCGGTGGAGATACTCCCTTTGCACTACGGAGTCCGGGAGCAGCGGAACCCGATGTCGAAGCCGCGGTCCGTCGGCGTGCCGTTGCCGCGGGCCGGGGAAAGCAAGTTCGACGCGGTGTCGACGAAGTCGCCGCCCCGGACCACCCGGCCGGATGCTGCCGTAAGATTGGCGCAGTCTGTACACGGATCGACGTATGTCGCGAGCCAGTCGATGTTCCACTCCCACATCTCGCCCGCCAGATCGAGCTGGCCCCACGGGCCCGCCCCCGACGCCGCGGACCCTACCGGCGCGATATTCCCCACGCCCGTGCAACTCCCCGTGCCGCTCGGGTAGTCGCAGTTGTAGATGGCGTACTGGCAACCCGTCCCAGGGCACGCCGTCCCCAGCGCCGCCGTCCCCCATGGGTACTCCCGCTGCTGGCTCCCCCCCGCCGCCGCGTACTCCCACTCGGCCTCACTCGGGAGAAAGCCTCCGTCCCAGATGCAGAAGGCGTACGCCTCCTGCCACGTGACGCAGTTGATCGGCAAGTTCTCCTGGCCTGAAGGCGAGGGCGTCCATGTCGCGAAGGGAGGAACGCCGGCGGGCGATCCGCACGCGAGGTTCGCGTTCGTCGGCGCGATATTGCCGTTGTCCGATGTCACCCACCCCGGCTCGTAGCCTCCGCCCGTCGCGTTCAACCCTCTGCCGCCGTTGAGGTGCGTGTGCTTGCCGGAGCCCGCCGGCGGCGTCCAGCCCGAGCCCCCGTCGGGCGGCAGCACCGCGTTCACAAACTGCCGGAACCGACCCACTGTGACGTCGTACTTGTCGAGTCGGAAGCCACTTACCGTGGCCGGATCCGCCTCCCCCGTCGCCCCGGGACCCGAGTTCAAGTAGGTCCGGTAGAAGGTGTCGCCCGCAACTTGCAAGCTCGTGCAACAGTCTTCTCCGGTCGGGCCGCAATTGGTCATCCCCGCTCCGCCTGGCTGGCA
>DATGJA010000470.1:0-16640 GCA_035295445.1 Polyangiaceae bacterium
AGAAGGACAGGACGACGCACATGGCTCCCACGACGAGCGACTGGGCATGGCCGCTCCGCGAGGGGTCGCGAAAGAAATAGAGCAAGAAGCGCCCGACGAGCGCGCCGCCCACGAAGAGAAACGCGAGCGCGAAGCCGAGGAACGTCTGGACCGGGCGGTACATGCCGTACGCTCGGGCGATGACGGGGCCGTTTCGACGCAGGTACTGCCCCATCGAAGAGAAGAGACGCGAAGGGCGCTGCGTCTCGTTCGTCTCCACCGGGACGTTCGCGAACACCAGGCCGGAGCGGCCGCCGTGGATGATCGTCTCGAGCGTGTACGTGAAGTCGTTGTGGACGAACATGCGATAAGCTGCGCGTCGTCCCATGGCCCGGAACCCGCTCGTGGCGTCGGCCACGGAGGTCGCCGACGCCGCGCGCACGGCTCGGGAACCCCAGCGCTGCATCGCGCGCTTGAACGGCGAGAAGTGCGGTAGGCCGTCGGTACCTCGGTCCCCGACGACGACGTCCGCGCGCCCTTGGAGGATCGGCTCGACGAGGCGCGCGATGTCCCGCCCCCGGTACTGGTTGTCCGCGTCGGTGTTGACGATGACGTCGGCGCCGACGCGCAGCGCCGCGTCGACGCCCGCCGTGAACGCCGCCGCCAGGCCGCGCGTACGGGCGAACCGGACCACGTGGTGAACCCCCAGCTCGACAGCCTTTTCGACCGTCCCGTCGGTGCTGCCGTCGTCGACGATGAGGACCTCGATTTCGTCGACGCCGTCGAGCACGCGGGGCAGATCTCGGAGCGTCGCTTCGAGCTGCTCTCTCTCGTTGAGGCAGGGAATTTGGATCACGAGTTTCAGGACGGCTCCCGAGCATCTCGGCGTGCGACCCGTCGGAGGATCGTGCACGCGCTTCGGCAGGAAAGGTCGCGGCTCGTCCGCACCCGAGCGCCGCTGGTCGGAAACTCGCGCTGGACCCTCTCGCGTTCACCTTCGGCCGCGAAGCGAGCGTTCGGACGACACACCCGAGTGACGGCTTCGATCGACGGCGCAGGCGCAGCCGACACGCCTATCGTCGCTTCGTCAGAACAACACCCCAATGCGAAAGAGATCGACCGTCGGGATGACACTATTGCCCAGTGTGTCCACTGTATGCTGGGCCGCAGGAACGAGCGAGAGGGGAAGCGTACTCGAAACGGCGGCGCCGACGGGCAGCTCGAGCCCCGCCTCGATGGCCAGCGCCAGGCCTTCGTGCGACGTCCAGAGGAGCCCGACGCGTGGGTTGATGAACCAGGAGTCGAGCGAGAGAGCCTCGGAAGCCGAACCGTAGGGAGCTACCGTTATCGTCGTGCTGGCGCCGACGTGCTGGTGTCCCGCGCGCAGCCCCACGAACAACGGCCCGCGAAAGGGGAAGAAGCGCGCGTCGCCGGAGAGGGACCAGAGGTCGGTCCGAACACCGTCGATCGTCGTCGCGGGAAGGACCCCGTATTCGGCTCCGAGGGCGACGAAGGAGCCGACCGCGACGAGCGCCTCGATCGATAACGGCCGCGGAAAACCGACGCCCACGAGCGCGCCGCCGCGCAGTCTCGCGCTCTGCCCTTCGGCGGGGCCTTCCGCCGGGGCCGGCACCGACGCAAGCGCCGGCGCGCACGCGGCGACGACCGCGAGCACCAGCGCGCCGCAGAACGCGCTCTTCATGTCGTCTTGGTTCAGATGCGCGGGGCGCCGGAAACATTGCATGCACCAAGAGCGAAGAGTTTGGCGCGCGAGAGGACTCGGGCGACGCGTCGCGACGGCTCAGCTGCCGTGGGGTTGAGCCACTCCTACAAACCGTGCAAGAGCTCGCCCAGCTTCACGCGCTGTCCTTCGTTCAGCACGCGGCCGAGCTCTTCGAGGAGACCAGCCTCGTCGCGCGAGTGCTGCGCGTACGCGCTTTCGAAGCGACCGTAGAGAGCAGACAGCGCCGGGCGCCGGCTGCCCAGGGCTTCGCGTTCTCCGGCCGCGAAGTGCGCGACCCGCACGATGGCGCCGCAGATGGTGTCGTGCCCGCCCTGCAGCCGATCGACGACGGCGGCCTTTTCGGGGAGATTGGCGCGCACGAAGGGAAACAGGCCTTCCTCCTCGTCGGCGAAGTGCCGGAGGAGCTCGTCGCGGAGGACCTCGAGACGGCCCACGAGGAGGCGGCGCGCCTCGGCCGGAACGGGCGCATCGGCGCGGACGATCTGCGCGATCTCGAGCGCGAGCCGCGTCAGGTGACCATGGGAGTGCTCGAACTCGCGGACCGGGTCGCTCGCCTTCCGGGACATGGCCCCCGTAGCCTACTACGCGCCGCGAGTCGGGGCCCGCGCGGAGGGACGCCCCAGCGTCAGTTTACGGGGTTTTCGCAGAATCCATTGATGCAGAGGGCACGCGGGTCGCAGCACTTTTGCGTCGCGCTGCACATCTCGTCCATGTTCGAGCATCGCGGCGTCTTCGGCAGACCACACATGCCGTTCGTGCAGAAGCCGCCGCAGCAGTCGACGCCGGTCGTGCACGATGATCCATCTTTGTGGCACGGATCGAGCGCGGTGAATGCGCGGTGGTTACCGGTGCCGAGCTCCTGCCCCGTCAGATAAAATGGCGGATGGCTCGGATCCATCGCGTACTTTCCGCTCGCCTGCACGTCGATGGCCGCGCCCCAGAGTTGCCGCTGCAGCCCGAGGTTGCCGTAGTGGCGATACGAGTCGAAGAAGATCCAGAAATAGCCGCCGGCCGCGACCGGCGAGACGGTGGGGTCGTAGTTGTGGTGCAGCTCGTCGGACGCGGGGAACGGCCAATTGGAGCCCATGACCGTGGCGTACCCCAGCGCCTGCGACAAGAGCGTCGCCGTGCCGCTTGCCAGGTCGAGGATGTACAGATCGCTCGTCGCGGGCGACGCGAGGCCGCCGGCGAGCCCGAGGCCCGTGCCGCCTCCGGAGTAGTCGTTCTGGTTGCCCACGGCGAAGATGAGCGCGCCGTCGTCGGGCAAGAAGAAGGGCCAGCCGGGGTACGTGCTTGGGTCGGTGACCTTGTAGACCTGCTTGTAGTTCGTGGCCGTGCGCGTCTTGACGTTGAAGCTCATCGTGGCCATGCCCTGGCCGACGTTGTTCGCCGCGCTGCCGGCGCCGATGGCGACGTCCGTGAACGCGAGCAGCGTGCCGTCCGGCGAGAACATGGACATCATCGCGCCGCCGGGGATGCCGGAGTTCGGGACGGCGTTGCCCGTGTCGGTCTCGAACAGACCGGCGTCTCCCGGTCCGGTCGCGAGGGGACCGCCTGGCCGCGGACCGCCGAAGCCGCCGTTCGGGTGGGCGTTGCCGACGTAGAGCGATCCGTCCGGGTAGACGCCTACGAACGTCCCGTTGGGCGCGTTCGCCACGAGCGGCGAAGGGTTCGGCGCGATGCCTGGCGTCAGCGCGTAGCTCGCGCCGCTCCCCTGGATCGACATGGTGAATGGGTCGGCCACCATTCGGCTGCCGTTCGCGGACACCGCGTGGCAGCCCGTGCACCCGTTCATGCCGAGAAAGAGCTGCACGTTTTGCCCGGGCGTGAGCCGGAGCACGGCGCCGCTGCCCATGGGGCCGGCGCTCTGCGCCAGCTTGGTCGTGTAGCTGTTGTAAAAGATCGAACCCTTGAGCGTCGCCGGCGCGACGATGAGCGGCTCGGTCACCGGTCCGGTGACGGCGTTCGACGACGAGATCAGGGTGAGCGAAAGCGTGAACGGGTCGGCCGCGCCGGAGGTGTGGGCGCCGGCGGCCTGCCAGACGTCCTGCGGGATTTGCACCTGGCCCATCCCCGTTGGAGCAAGGCAGCCCTTGTACTCGAACGCCATCGACTTTAGGTGCACGTAGACGTACTGGGCCGTGACCCCTTGCCACATCACGGTGGGCGAGATCAGGCCGCGCGGGAACACCGTCGACGGATAGGGATAGAGGACCTGGACGCTCCCGGAGCTCCCGCCCTTCAACAGCGCCTGCACGGCGGCCGCCGGCACGGTGGTGTTGCTCGTGCAGTTATCCACGAACGTCGTCGTCGGGGGAAGCGTGGCGGCCTCCGCGCCGCCATCGCTCGGGCCGCCGCCCGGCCCGACGAGGTTTCCGCCGGGACCCTGGGTCAGATCGCCCCCATCGTCGCCGGTCGAGGAAGCGCCGGAGTCGTCGCCCGGCCCCCCCGGCGTCCCGGGCGGCGGGGTGTTGTCGAACGCGGACGAGTGTCCGTTGCCACAGCCCAGAAAGAACGGGAGTGCCCAGACGGACACCCACCATCGACGCGCTTGCAAGTTCATTCCGAGCCTCGCGAGATCTGTGTCCGTTGGGGTCACCAACTATGGGACGCGGGGGCCACGACCACGTGTCTCAAACGCGTTTCTCGCGACCCGAAGGCGGCCGCAGGTGGGCTCCCGCGCGGCCAATTTTCAATCAGTCCAGGCCAATGGCAGGGTGTTTGATAGTGGGAGCCGAGTGCCCGCCGTATCCGGGGGGGGGGGCGCCCCTCACGGACCCAGCCGTGGGTTCGAGGCGTGGAGCGAAGGGGCCCGCGTCCCCGCGAAACCGCGGCACTTTCCCGCGGGTGCGGGTCGCCAGGACGCGCCGGGGCCGGCCTTTGCGACGAGACCCGGGTGCGCGATATTGACCGAGTGATTCCGCCGTCGCCCGACGCGCCCTTGTCGCTTTCGCCGGGCCTCAAGCTCGACCGCTACGAGCTGCTCTGCCCGATCGCCGAGGGCGGCATGGCGACGGTGTGGATCGCCCGCCGCACCGGCAGCAAGGCGGGGTTCGAAAAGCTCGTCGCCATCAAGACGATCCTGCCAAAATACGCGGCCGACGTCCGCTTTCAGAGGATGTTCGTCGCCGAGGCACGGCTGGCCTCCCGCATCGAGCACGTCAACGTCGCGCAGATCCTCGACGTCGGCGAACAGCAGGAGATGACCTACCTCGTCATGGAATACGTCGACGGGGAGGCCCTGTCGAAGGTGCATCGCGCCCTCGAGCGGACAGGCGCGCTCATCCCGACGGGGATTCTCCTTCGCATCATGGCGGACGTCTGCGGGGGCCTCCATGCCGCGCACGAGCTGCGCGACGAACACGGCGTTCACCTCGGGGTCGTGCACCGTGACGTGTCGCCCCAGAACGTCCTCGTGAGTCGTACGGGGATCGTGAAGCTCATCGATTTCGGAATCGCCGTGGCGCGCGATCGCTACGGCGCGGACACCAACACTGGACAGCTCAAGGGGAAGGTCCGTTACATGGCGCCCGAGCACGTCCTCGGCCACAAGGTGGATCGTCGGACCGACATCTGGGCGGCCGGCGCGGTGCTTCACCACCTGCTCTCGGGCAAGCCTCCCTTCGAGGGCGAGAACGAGATGCACACCATCTTGCTCCTCAAAAGCGCGCCCGAGCCGCCGCCGCTGCCGTCGGAGGTGCACCCCGCCGTGGCGGCGGTCACTCGCCGCGCGCTGTCGCCGGCGCCGGACGATCGATTCTCCACCGCGGCGGAGATGCAAGAGGCCCTCGAGGGGGCGATGCTCGAGGCGAACCTCAAGACGACGACCGTCGCCGTGGCGAAGTTCCTCGAGGAGGTCGCGGCGGAGCGCGCCCGCGCACGCAAGGACGCGATCGCCATCGGACTCCGCGCAGCCGCCGAGCGAGAGCTGGTCGCGGAGGCCATGCGCGCCCGCATCTCGAAGTCGGACGCGAGCTCCGCCAGCGGCGCCTCGGGCCCACGCCCGCTCACGCAGGGGGCCACGGCCACCGAGTCGCCCGCCGCCATACGGTCGGCCGCTGCGGCCGGCGCGGCCCCGGAGCCCGCCCGCCGCGATCGCCGCTCGGCGCTCGTGTGGGGCCTGGTCGTGGGCGCGTTGCTGACGATGGCGACCATCGTCGTCGTGGCGACGCGACCCTCCTCGGCCGGGTCTACCGAATCGACGAAGACCGGCGACCCGGCCGCATCGAGCGCGCCGTCCGCGTCGGTCGTCCTGCCCCCGGCGGCGGCTTCGTCCGCCACGACGGGCGAAGGCGAACCCACGCCCGTGGCCCCGGCGAAGGCCCCGCTCTCGACGCCCGCCCCCGTCTCGGCGCCCGTCTCTCCCGCGCCCACCGTCACCGTACCGCCGGTCTACCGGCCGCCGGCTCCCCAGCGGCCCGTGGCCAAACCGCCGCGGAGACCACGCGTGAACGACGGCTTTTAGTGTGGTGAGTCACAAGCAAGGTGGTACCAAGGGCGCATGGCGAGCCGGACGGCGATCCTCCTCGGCGCGAGCGGTCTGGTCGGCGGACGACTCCTGCGCTTGCTCGAAGACGATCCGGCGTACACCGCGGTGACGCTCCTCACCCGACGCCCCCTGGGACTCGAGCGCGGCAAGGTCCGCGAGCTCGCAGTCGACTTCGACCGCCCCGAGACGTTTCGCGACCACGTGGCAGTCGACGACGTCTATTGCTGCCTGGGGACGACGATCAAGAAAGCCGGGTCGCAAGAAGCGTTCTGCAAGGTGGATCGCGACGCGCCCGTCGCCGTCGCCCGCGCGGCCAGGGCGGCCGGGGCGCGCCAGTTCATCATCGTGACGGCGGTCGGCGCCGATGCGAAGAGCCGCATCTTCTACAATCGGGTGAAGGGCGAGACCGAGCAAGCCATCTCCTCCTTAGGTTTTCCCAACGGCTTCCGTGCCGTTCATCCTTCGCTCATCGTGGGCGAGCGGGCGGAGCGCCGAATCGCCGAGCGCGCCGCGATGATCGCCATGGTGGCGACGCGTCCGCTCTTCGTCGGGGGTTTCACGCGCTACCGAGCGATCGACGCGATCGACGTCGCGCGGGCCATGCATGCAGCGGCGTTCGACGAGTCCCCGGCGGGCGGAACGAAGATCTACGAGGGCGAGGCCCTCTTCGCCGCCGCGCGCGTCAACCCTTGAAGAGAATCGGCTGGCCGAGGTGAGGGAACGCCTTCACCGTCGCGTCGTGCGTGTGAATCATCGCGAGCGGGTGAACGAGGAGCCGGACGAGATACGTCAGCTGCCAGATCATCCAGAGCCCGCCGAGACCGAAGGCGATCGGCATCGCGATCGTCACGACGAGGTACGCGATGAAGATCTTGACGCCGAGCGGCTTGAGCTCGTCGCGACCCAGGAGCAAAAGGCCGATGCCGGGGAAGAAGAACGAGATGACGGCGGCCGGGAACCACGCGTTGCCCGCCGCGCCGCCGAGGGCCAGAGGATCCTGCACGGTCGGCCCCTGGGGTGGGTGGTAGCCGGGCGGACCGTACTGCCCGGGCGGGTAGCCCTGCGGTTGCCCGTACCCCTGCGGCGGATAGCCCTGCTGCGGCGGGTACCCCTGGGGCGGGGGACCGTATCCTTGCGGCGGCGCTCCGGGCGGGGCTCCGTACCCGCCGGGGGGCCCGTAGCCGGGCGGAGGCTGCTGCCCATACCCGGGCGGGGGTTGACCGTACCCGGGAGGAGGCACGCCGTAGGGCGGCTGCCCGTAGCCCGGCGGATACCCGGGGGGGGCTTGAGGAGGGTATCCCTGCGGCGGCGGGCCATACGGAGGCTGTCCGTAGGCCGGGGCCTGCGCAGGCGAGGCTTGCCGCTGAGCCGGGGGTTGCCCCTGCGGAGGCGCCTGACCCGGCGGCGGCCAGCCGGGACGCCCCGGACCGCCGAAGTTACCGTTGGAGTCGGTCATCTTACCCCCTTCCAGAGTACCGTAACGGCTCGCCTCCCAACCCCGCAACCCTGCCGTGCTCTGGCCTCCCCGGCAACCCCCCCCCGCTCCGCGCCGCCTGCCCGCCTGGGCCCCGACTGCGATCGTCGCCTTGGTCGCCGCGGCGCTCTACGCGCGATGCGTCTTCTTCGGCTTCACCGGACTGGACGACCGGGATCTCATCGTCGACGACCAAGCGTACCTCAGGGGATCCCCGAGCATCCTCTCGGCCATCTCGCGGTCGTACATGCACGCGGTCGACGCGCGGCATCCTTACTGGCGCCCTCTCGTCACCCTCTCGTACGCGATGGACTCCCGGTGGAGCGGGATCGCGGCCGCTGGCTACCACGCGACGAACGTCGCGGTGCACGCGCTCGCGAGCGCCCTTGCCTTCGCGCTGCTCCGGCGGTTCTTCCGCCCGCCCCTGGCGCTCACGGCGGCGCTGGTCTTCGCGGCCCATCCCGTCCTGGCGAGCGCGATCGCCTGGATCCCCGGACGCAACGACTTGCTCCTCGCGGTCTTCGCCATCGGAGCCTGGCTCTCGTTCGCGCGATGGCTCGACGCACCCTCGCGCCTGCCGCAAGCCGTTCACGCGTCCTGCTTCGCGCTCGCGTTGCTGACGAAGGAGACCGCGTTCGCCATCCCCTTCGTTTGTCTCGCGCACCTGGCACTCTTGCGTCCCGAGGCGCGCGGCCGGGTGGCCGGCTTCGTCTTGAGCTGGGCGGCTTTGATCGCGGCGAGGTGCATGGCCCGCCCGATCACGGGTGACGCAGCGGGCGGGGGCCTGCTCGACGACGCACGCCTCTTCGCCGTGGGGGTCGGCAAGGTCCTCGTGCCCTTCAACCCGTCGACGATCGCGGCGCGCACCGACCTTCCCTATTGGCCCGGCCTGGTGGCGATCGCGGCGATGGCGGGCGCCGGACTCGCCCTGCCCGGCGTGCGGCGCCGCGTCCAGGCCCTCGGCGCCGCGGCGTTCGTCTTGTTCCTGGCGCCGGCGTTGGCGGTGCCGGGGACGCTGGTCCTCGACCACCGCTTCTACCTCCCCGCGCTGGGCTTGATCGTGGCGGCGGCCGAGATTGTCCGTTGCCTCGCCACGGAGCCGCGCGTGTTCGCCGCGTTCGCTGGGGTCACCCTTTGTGTGCTGGGAGGCCTCACGCTGGCGCGCGAGACCTCCTTCGTGAACCAGAAGGCGTTCGCGCGCGACGCCGTCGCGGCCTCGCCCCACTGCGGCCTCGCGCACCTCGCGCTCGGGCGAAGCTACCAGACGGAGGGAGCGTCGGATCGCGCGATCGCCGAATACGAAGCGGCGCTGACGCTAGGCGCATCCGAGGTAGTCCACAACAACATCGCGGTCGTCTACATGGGCGAATCGCGCTGGCGCGAGGCCGAGGCCGAGCTCCGCGAAGAGATCGCGCAGAACCCGGATTTTGCGCGCGCGTACCGCAACCTCGCCATTGTCCTCCGGCGACAGGGCCGGGATGCGGAAGCGCATGCGGCGGATCGCAAGGCCGAGGACCTCGCCGCAGAGGACTCGCCGGACCCCGAGTGACGGGTGAGCGTGCGGTCAGTGCGCGAGGCGTGTCGCCACGGACGTCGGGCGCGCGAGGATGCCGTCGGCCCACGATCGGACCTGAGGCGGAACGGTCACGTCGAAGAGATGCATGAAGTCGAGGAACGGCACATAGCAGAGGTCCGCCAGCGTGTATCGGTCGCCCACGAGGTACGGGCGCCCGGCCAGCTGGTGATCGAGGATGGCAAAATGCCGCTCCACCTCGGCCGACGCCTTCGCCATCTCGTCGCGGCGCCATGACGCCTCCGGCATGAATCGCTTCGGGAAGATCACGGTCCCCGCGGGCCGCGTCATCTGCAGGTCGCAAAGCTTCATGTGCATCGCCACGAGCGCGCGCTGCCTCACGTCGTGGGGCAGGAGGGGCTTGGCGGGAACCTTGGCCTCGAGGTACTCGAGGATGGCGGTCGATTCGTAGAGGACGAGATCGTCGTCCACTAGGGTCGGCACACGGCCGTACGGGTTGAGCGAAAGGTATGGCTCGCGCTTGTGGGCCCGCCCGGGCATGTCGACTTCCACGAGTTCCACGGCGATGTCCTTCTCGAGGAGCGCGATGCGCACCCGGCGCGAGAAGGTCGAGAGGGGGTGGTGGTGGAGCTTCATCATGGCGAGCACTCTACGGTCTGCACGCTCGACCCGCCGGCCGATCGATGAACTCGCGGAACCAAAGCTCGAGTACGAGCAAGGTCCACACCCGGTCGGCGGCGTCGCGCCGCCGATCGACCGAGGCGACGAGGCGACGGACCTCGTCCGGCTCGAAGAGGCCCCTCTGGCGCGCGGTGCGATCGAGGAGCACGTCTCCGACCAGGTTCGCCAGATCTTCTTTCATCCAGCGACGCAGGGGGAGGCCGAAGCCGCGCTTCGTTCTTCGAAGGATCGGGCCCGGCACGAGGTCCTTCACGGCGAGGCGCAGCAAACGCTTGCCTCGCCACCCGCGCAGCATCCGGCGCGGCAACTTCGCCGCGAACTCGACGACCGCCGTGTCGAGGAAGGGACACCTCACCTCCAGGGCATGCGCCATCGATGCGATGTCCACCTTCACGTTGATGTCGTCGACCAGGTATGTCTGCCAGTCGAGCTCGATGAGACGCCCGAGCCTCGAACCGCGGCCGCTCGCGTCGAGCACCCGCCGGAATCGGTCGGTCGTCCGTCCGTTCATCGCCGCGAGCATCGGCGGCGCGTAGAGCACGCGCTTCTCCTCGGGGGTGAACTGGCACATGATGTACGGGTAGCGAACGGCCTCCCCCTCGCCCATGTGGTCGACGAAGCCGGCGACGTGGGGGGCGGCGACACGAACCACCGCGCCGAGGCCCGCCCGGTAGACGCGCCGCAGAGGCTCCGGCATCGCGTCGTGAAGGTGCGCGAGCTGTGCCGTGGCGTACCGCGTGTACCCGGCGAACGTCTCGTCGCTGCCGTCGCCCGAGAGGGCGACGGTCACGTGGCGGCGCGTGAGCTCGGCCAGGCAGTAGGTGGCCACGGCGGAGCTGTCGGCGAAGGGCTCGCCGTGGTGGCGCACCGACTTCTGCAGGACGTCGGCCACGTCGGGGCCGACGATGGCTTCGTGATGGCGGGTGCCGTAACGCTCCGCGACCATGCGAGCCCACGGCAGCTCGCTGTCGGCACCGTCCGGGAAGCCGATGGAGAACGTCTCGACCGGACGCGTCGACTGCGTCGCCATGAGTCCGACGATGGCGGAGCTGTCCACGCCCCCGGACAAGAAGGCGCCGAGCGGGACGTCGGAGACGAGGCGCGACTTCACCGCCTGCGCGAGCAGACCGCGGAGCTCGCGGGCGAGTGTCTCGTCGTCGCCCGCGAGCTCGGGGCCACTCGGCTTCGCCCAATAGCGCCGCGCCGCGAGCGTCTGCCCGCGAACCAGGACCGCCAGGTGCGCCGCCGGCAGCTTGAAGACGCCGCGATACGCCGTCCGCGGGGTCGGCACGTACTGGAGCGTCAGGTATTCGTCGATGGCCTCCATGTCCGGCTCGATCGGCAAGTCCGGAAAGGCGGCGAGGAGCGCGTGGACCTCGGACGCGAACGCCACACCTCCCCCCGGCAACGGCCAGTAGAAGAGCGGCTTCTTGCCGGCTCGGTCGCGCGCGAGGACGAGACGCTCCGCGCGCGCGTCCCAGATCGCGAGCGCGAACATGCCGTCGAGCTTCGCCACGCAGTCCGGCCCGTACTCCTCGTAGAGGTGAACGACGACCTCGCTGTCGCTGCCGGAGCGAAACCGGTGCCCGCGGGCGATGAGCTCCCGGCGGAGGGAAACGAAGTTGTAGATTTCGCCGTTGACGACGACGCCGACCTCGCCGTCTTCGTTGAGGAGCGGCTGCTTTGCCTCGGGGCTAAGGTCGATGATGGACAGCCGGCGGTGTCCGAGCACCCCCGGACCCCGAGTCCAGATCCCGTCGGCGTCGGGGCCGCGGTGCGCGAGGGCGTCGTTCATGCGACGGACGCGGCCCTCTTCCGGCGCGGCGTTCCATGCGACGAGCCCGGCGATGCCGCACATGGGCGATGTGTACCACGCCGTTCAGCCGGAGTTGGCCATGCGCACGGTCTTCATCCAGCCGAAGACCTCCTCGACCCGCTTGCGGATGCGTTGGCTGACGGCGTAGCCGAAGGGGTCCGCGTACGGACTACCGGCAGTCGGCGAACGCCTGCTCGGCCAGCGCCGCCGCGATGCGCTTGTGCCCCTCGAGGCCGAAGTGCAAGCCGTCGCGGAAGGGCGGCGTGTAGCGATCGCACAGCACCTCCGGGTCGCCGCACGAAAGCAGCGGATACGTGTCCACGGCGGCGTCGACCTCCCCCGCGGCCGGACGCGACATGATCCACCGATTGAGCTCCGCCGTCGTCGCGGCGCGCGACGGGTTGTAGTACCGCCGAAAGCCTCCCCACGGTGCCACGGTGAGCGCGATCACGTGAACACCGCGCGCGTTCGCGGCCGCGTACATGGCGGAGAGGTCCGCGGTGATCTTCGCCACCGTCCGGCCGGCGGTCAGGTCGCTATAGAGGTCGTTGACGCCACCGAAGACGATGACGTTCGTGTACTTCGGCTTGCTCCCCTCGCCGTCCCCGAAGACGTCGCGGACGAAGCGGTGGCGCATCTGGTTGACCATTTCGCCGCCCTTTCCGTAGTTGTCGAAGCGGCTTTCGGGACACCGGGTGCGCAGCTCTTGGAGATAGAGGCCCCCCCCGGATCGTGCGTCGGTCAGCGAGTCTCCGATCGCAGCGACGACGTACGAGCGGCGCGCCTCCGCTGAGCGCGCGGGCACCGGCACGAGAGCGGCGAAGCCCACGAGAAGAATGAGCGCGACGACGGGTCCCGCTTTTGCCAGCGCCATGCCAGCACGATATCATCGGCGCATTCGATGGGGTTCGCAGGCCCGACGCGAACGCTCGGGGGCGCCTGCACGATTCTCTTGGCGTGCCGCGTCGGCGCGCCGCTCTCGCAGGGCACCGGAGGTGCGCGGGCCCGCACCGGGGACGCGGTCTCGGACGTCGTGGCCGCGCCGTCCAATGCGGGCGCCGAGGACGGCGACGCGACGGCACGGGCGTGCCCGCCGATCGACGCGGCCAAGCTCGCCGAGTTCGAACTGGACACCCAGGTGCTCACGATCGTCCCGCCGCCGATCGTCGACGACACCCACGTGCTCGGCCACCTCTACGCCCGGCTGGTGGAGATCGCGCGCGGCAGGGCGAAGGATCACGTGCGGATCGGGGTCTACGGCGACTCCAACATGACGATGGACTACATCACGTCCGCCATGCGCCGCGCGCTGGCAGCGCGCTTCGGCGATGCGGGCCACGGCTTCGTGGCGCTCGCCCGGCCGTGGCAGTGGTACAGGCACCAGGACGTTCGCCACGACCTGCAGAAGCCCCTCTGGCGCATGTTCGCGACGTCCACGAACCACGTGTCCGACGGCTACTACGGCTTCGCGAACATCGCCGCCGAGACGACGACTTCCGGCGCGGTCACCTGGGTAGAGACGGCGGACGACTCCGCGCCGATGGGAACGAAGTGCAGCCGGTTCGACGTCTACTACCTCAAGCGTCCGAGGGGCGGGTCGTTCACGATCCGCGTCGACGGCGCCGACCTGCGCACGGTCTCGACCGCCGCCGACGGCTACGAAGCTGGATTCGAGGGCGTCGACGTCCCCGACGGGCCTCACAAGCTCGAGTGCGTCGCGGGCAAAGGGCGCGTTCGCCTCTTCGGAGTGACGCTCGAGCGCAACCCCGAGCCGGCCCGCTACGGGGTGCAGGTCGACAGCCTGGGTGTCGGCGCGCTCAATTTCGAGCAGATGACGCACGTCGAGTCGACGACGCGCGTGCAGATGCTCGCCCATCGCAAGTACGACCTCGTCGTGTTCCTGATCGGCACCAACATGTTCGCGCCGGAGTACCACGCGACGTGGGTCAAGCAGGTCCTCACCGACTTTCGGACCGCGCTCCCAGAGACCCCCATCCTCATCCTCTCGCCGCCCGACATCGTTCTTCACCACGTCGACCTCCATTCCGACCCGCGCATCGTCCGCCTCGCCAAGCAGATGAAGACGATCGCCGCCGCCGAGAACGCGGCCTTCTGGGACTTTCGCGACGCGATGGGGGGCGACGCGGCCATCCAGCGTTTTCACCGGATGCATCTCGCGGAGCCGGATCGCGTTCACCTCTCGCGCGACGGCGGCGCCGTGATGGGCAACCGCCTCGTCTACGCGATCTTCAAGGACATGCAGAAGTGGCTGCCGGATCACCCGGACGCGGGTTGCCCGTAACGCCCAGGCTCAAAGGGCGTCAGGATCCGCGCAGCAGCGGAAGCCGGTCGAGTAGTCGTGATACGAGAAATCGTGCGCGACCGTCCGATACCTGCACCCGTCGCCGTTGCGATGAGTATCGAGGTAGTAGCCGCCCTGGAACGTCCCGTTCGGGTCGCTCGTCCACTCGTGCAGGTTTCCGACCATGTCGTAAACGCCATAGTCGTTCGTGCACCCCTCCTATGACCCGGTCGCCGCCACCGTCCCGTCGAGCTGATTGAGGCGCGGGTCGTTCATCGCCTTGGCGCCGACGGCGAACGAGGGGGACATGAAGCTCGGGTAGTAGTAGAGCATCGGGCTCCGGCCCTCGTCGTTGCAGCGTCCGGCCACGCGTTCGTCGCCGTAGCCGAACGTGTGCTGCGACGGACCCTCGCACGCGGTGCGCCACTCCACGGGCGCGCAGAGGCGTTTGCCCGCCTGAGTGCACGCCGCGGCGGCCTGCGCCCCGCTGATGTAGCCCTGCGGGACGACATTGGCGCGGCTCACCGCGCGAAAGCGATGACCGGTCTCGACCGCGCGAAAGGCGAGCCACGGCTGCTCGCTGCCATCCTCCATGACCTCGACGAGCGAGCCTTCCCAGCGATCGACGCAGAAGCGCCCGTCGACCAAGGCCATCTCCCGCGGGCACGAGGCGCCTTCGATCGGGTCCGGAAGGCGCCCCTCGTTGACGCTCGAGTGCCGCTTGCGGGTGTGGTCGCGGCGAACGGACCCTCGTCGCGAACGGCTCGCCCCCTGAGTCGGCGGATCCTTGGCGCTCGCGTCCAGCGTACTCGACAGCACGAGGAGCAACCCCGTGGCGGCGAGAGGCAAGAAGGCGAGGGTCGACCGCACGAGGGAAGGTGCCCGTTTCCTTTGGCAAAGGGCCCGATCGGGGACGCAATGCGCCACGCCCGAGCGTTCGACCGAGCCGGTCTCTCCGAGCCGTTTCGACGGCTAACAGATCCGAACGGCCGATGGAAGCTTTTCGAAAGGGGCCTTTTTTGCCCTTCAAATGTCCAGCACTCGCAATATGGCGAGTAGATCGCACGCCTCGAATCGACCAAGGTGCGTTCTTCGCCATGCTCGGGAGCGCCGCCGAAGCCGAACGGAGGGTCGAGTATTTGCCCGCCCTCGACGGCCTGCGCGCCATCGCCGTGCTGGCCGTCCTCGCCTTTCACGCGCAGGTTGGCGTCGAGGGTGGCTTCTTCGGCGTCGAGGTGTTCTTCGTCCTCAGCGGCTTCCTCATTACGTCGCTCCTCATCGCCGAGCGGAACCGGACGGGGAGCGTCTCCCTTCGCGGCTTCTGGTTGCGCCGCGCGAGGCGCCTGCTGCCGGCGCTTTGCGTGCTGTTCGTCGCCGTCGTGGCCGTGTCCGCCACGGTCGTCCCCGATTCGTTCGCATCGACGCGGGGCGACCTCGTCGGCGCGATTTTCTTCGTGAGCAACTGGTGGCAGATCGCTCACCACCAGTCGTACTTCATGGCCATCGATCGGCCGCCGCTCCTGCTGCACCTTTGGTCGCTGGCGATCGAGGAGCAGTTCTATCTCGTCTGGCCGGTCCTCTTCGCCTTCGTCGTCGGTGGGTGGCGCCCTCGTCGGCTTGCCGCGGTCGCTGCGGCCGCTGCTCTGGCCTCGGCCGCGTGGATGGCGGCGCTCTACGATCCGTCCCAGGACACGACCGGGGTCTACTATCGGACCGACACGCGCCTCTCGGGTCTGCTCGTGGGTGTCGCGTTAGCCGCCGTCCTCCGAACCGCGAGGCCCAAGGACGGGTCCGGACCAGGCGTCGCCGCGCTGGATGCCGCCGCTCTCCTGGGATTCGGGGCCCTGGCGTGGGCGCTGCTGCGCCTGCGAGACACCGACGCTGTGTCCTTCCAGGGGGGGTTCCTGCTTGTCGACGCGGCGACGGCCGCGCTCGTCGTAGCGGCGGCTTACCCCGCGACGCGCTCGGCCCGGGTGCTGGGCACGACGCCGCTCGTCTGGGTGGGTAAGCGCTCGTACGGCCTCTACCTCTGGCACTGGCCGATCTTCGCTGTCACGCGCCCCGGCCTGGACGTCGCGTGGACCGGCGCGCCCCTCCTGGCCGCACGTCTGGCGCTGACGTTCGCCGCCACGGAGGTCTGCTACCGGTTCGTCGAGACGCCTGTGCGGCGGGGCGCGGTGCTGTCGGCGCTCCGGTCGCTGGCGGGTGGGGGACCCTCTGCCCAACGCGCGCGCGCTTGGCGATGGGTCGGGGCGGCCGCGCTCGGCCTCGCCCTCACGACCGCCCTGGTCACGGCTGGACCGGTCCGCGCCGCGGTCGGCGACTCGACGCGATTGACCCGAGCGGCACTCGACGGCCCGCCCTCCGTCCCGGTCATCCTGACCGACTCCGTACCGGCGCCCGGCAGCGAGACCGACGCGGCCGTTGCGGGGGACGGACCGGCGGGCGATGGCCGCGGAATCGCGCTCGATCCCGCGTGGCCCAAAACGCTCACCTTGCTGACCGACTCGGTGACCCTCGGGGTGAAGACGGCGCTCCCCGCGGCGATGCCGGGCTGGCGGGTGGACGTCATCGGGCGCCCCGCGCTCATGGTCAAGCAGGCGGTGCCGGAGTTCCTCAAG